>NZ_DFPI01000037.1:97606-383385 GCF_002377215.1 Sphingobacterium sp. UBA3519 | reverse complement strand
GTCGAACCCCTAACCTTCTGATTCGTAGTCAGATGCTCTATCCAATTGAGCTAGGAATGCCTTTTTAAGATACAGAACCTGTATTCGTGCGCACCAAGGGAGTCGAACCCCTAACCTTCTGATTCGTAGTCAGATGCTCTATCCAATTGAGCTAGGAGCGCTAGGCAACCAAAACAAATCTGTTATCCTTTTCCGTTTTGGTGATGCAAATATCGTTATATTTATCGATTTAACAAACATTTTTTCTCTTTTTTAAACTTTATACAACAACATTTCTTTTATCTCGTTGATAATATTATATTTAAAATATCAACTTTTTTTTTCAGACACGGACAAATGTTAGCATTCATGAGCAAAAGAGAATTAAAACTCAGTAAAATTCGCATCGGAGATATCAGTATCTCCTATTATATTCGCCCTAGCAAATTATACCCCGCTCCAAAAACAGTCATTTTCATCCATGGTTTTCCCTTCAACAAAAACACGTGGAAACAGCAGCTCCTGCAACTCGACGAAGATTATACAGGCATCGCCATTGATGTTCGCGGACATGGACTAAGCACCAATGGACATGGTTTTTTCTCCGTCGATGTTTTTGCCAAAGATCTAGTGGAATTTATTCGTAAACTCGACCTCAATCATGTCGTCCTTTGTGGAATTTCTATGGGCGGCTACATTGCACTCAGGACCTATGAACTGATCGGCCAACAACTCAAAGGACTTATCCTCTGTGACACGAATTCCCTTTCCGACGACAACAAAAGCAAACAAAAGCGTTTTGATTCCATTCAGGCGCTATTAAAATATGGCAGAAGACCGTTTGCCATTGGCTTTATCGCGAATGTATTTCACGATAAAACAATCCGTGAAAACCCCGAAGCTGTTGAACTCATCAAAAGCTGTATTCGCAGAAATGAAGTCGCCAGCATTTGTGCGACACAACTTGCTCTTGCTTCACGAACAGATACAACCCATTCGTTGAAGACCATTATTATCCCAACACTGATTATAAAAGGGAAACACGACAAGATGATGAGCGAAGAACAAACAAATATCCTTATCGAAAATATACCCGACGTCCGCTATATGGAGTTTGAAGAATCCGGGCACTTGCCGAATCTCGAGGAACCCGAAAAATTCAATGCCGTGCTAAATGATTTCCTGCGAAATATACCATTGTAACCATCACTTTGGTCACCAAGTGCAACATCGGATATAAAAAACAACAAAAAAAGCCACGTCAGTGGCTTTTATTTCTTTCTTTCATTCAGATTTCGCTCTACAATACTAGAACGAAAAATCATCTTTTGACCGAACACCCGCTTCTTCAGCGTATGCATCATCAAAGTTAGGCTCATAACGTTTCTCGATTACTTCCTGATTAGACTTGATGTAATTAACTACATCTGTCAAACCCTCAGCGAACTTTTCAAAATCTTCTTTATATAAGAAAATCTTATGCTTAATAAACTGGCCATCCTCAAAGCGTTTCTTGCTTTCTGTGATAGTAATGTAGTAATCGTTCGATCGAGTTGCTTTTACATCAAAAAAATAAGTACGCTTACCTGCTCTCACCTTTTTTGAAAAAACTTCTTCACGTTCTTTGTTTTCAAAATCTCCCATTGGTTGTTATTTAAGTTTAAAGTAATCTTAATCTTTGATAAATATATAATAATTCATTTTAATACACCAAATAATATTAAAAAAAAAGACAATTACGCATAAAAATGGCAGTTCCCCTTCCTAACATAGGCTAGATAAAAATTAAACAACAAGATTTTTTACCGACGAAATCATTACATTTACCGAAAATATAAGTTGTATTACCTAAAGCAAATATGTAGAATATATTTGTGCCTCTATCTTTGAGTCATAAATAGTAAAAACATTATGGAAAAAGAACCCATCATACCAAACAGCAATAATAGCCGCAATATTGTAGGAGCGATTGTGATCATCGTAGGTATATTCTTATTATTGAATAACCTCAATTTAGGAAGCTGGTTTCCGGATTGGTTATTTGGCTGGCAAACGATATTAATCATTATTGGATTGGTCATTGGCATAAATTCCCAATTTCAGAAAAAATCGGCAATTATCCTATTGATCATAGGCGGAGCGAGCCTTATTTCAAGAATGATGCGTACAGACTTTGGTTCTGTAACGGTCCCTATCATCATCATTTCGCTCGGGATCTACTTTATCATGAGCAAAAGGAAACCGCCGATGGTTCCCCCAACTTACCCTAATCCGCCACAAGGCTCTTACGACTGGGATAAGCGAGTCAGTGTACCTGTAGAGGGCGCAACTGAGAGCAACATTACGGATCAGGAATCAAGACCATTTAATGAACAATACGGTTCAAGCCAACAAGCCTCGCCTAATCAGCAGGCTTTTGGCGACAAAGAGAAAGGTTCCTTTCACCAGTCATTTGAGGACAACCTCAATCTGAACAGCATCTTTGCGGGCCAAAAGAAAGTCATTTATTCCAAAAACTTTAGAGGGGGCAATTTGACCAATGTATTTGGAAGCGTAGAGCTAGATTTAACGAAAGCAGATATTCAGCAGCCAATTGTGATCGATACGTTCCAATTGTTTGGCAGCGCACGTATAATTATCCCCCCACATTGGACAGTATTTAGTAACGTCGCCTCGGTCTTAGGCTCTGTCGATGACCGTCGGTTCCAAACGATTTATAACCCCGATACAGATAAAAAAATCTATATAACAGGCACCTGTATTTTAGGTAATTTAACCATAAAAAATGCTTAATAGATGAAAAGCAAGCTGTTCCTCAGTGTTAAAAGTCGACTAATTGGCATTATCTGTGTATCCGTATTTATCGGATATCTTGCATTACAATACCTATTGATGCTTCGTTCTGGATTTGATCAGCAACTTGCATTCAAGGATTCATTTATAAACAGTATGGTGATGATGTTTTGCTGCTATGGCATGTCATCAGCACTCAATTTCTACACCCCACAACCCCGGGAGATTTGGAAAGTACTCATCATCGGTTTAATCATGGGCGCAATAAGCATCGCATTAAGCCGATTCTTGATGAGTTACTTTATCCAATCGACCTTTACCCCATTGCTGGACTTAACATTACCTTATCGGGGCATCGTTAACTTCCTCATTTTGACTTCTGTTGCCATTATCAACATTGTCTGGAATATTCAGGAAGACAATATTAACAATATCAAACGGAAGCAGGAATCCGAAAATTTACTTCGGGAAGCCGAACTGTATAATCTAAGACAACAGTTACAGCCTCATTTCCTCTTCAATAGCCTCAATTCCATTATAGCACTTATTGGCGCCAATCCGGATGAAGCCCGAAACATGACGTTCCAGCTATCGGACTTTTTAAGAGGAACACTAAGAAAAGAAAATAATCAAATTATCACACTTGAAGAAGAACTCGATCACCTTCAACTTTATCTCGATATTGAAAAAGTACGCTTCGGTCATCGACTCAATACATCCATCTCTTCTTCAGAAGAAATTTTTAACAATAGATTGCCTGCCATGATTATTCAGCCACTGGTGGAGAATGCGATTAAACACGGGTTATATAATGTAACGGATCAAGTAGAAATTAAAATAAAATGCCATTCGAATGATGGCCAACTGCTGATCCAGATTACCAACCCATTCGATACCGAAGAACAGTCAAAACCAAAAAAAGGCACTGGATTTGGACTATCGAGTATTCAACGCAGATTATATCTCCTTTATGGAAGAAATGATCTACTGGAAACTCAAATTCAGGACAACATATTTATTAGCACCCTAAAAATACCTCAATATGATTAAAGTCGTAATTATCGATGATGAACCCCTTGCACGCTCCATTATTGCGGGTTACCTAAAAAATGAAGCCGATATATCCATTGTGGCGGAATGTGGTGATGGCTTTGAAGCTGTTAAGGCTATCCATACGCACGAACCGGATTTAATTTTTCTGGACGTACAAATGCCCAAATTGACCGGATTTGAAATGCTTGAACTCGTTGACGACCCTCCGGCGGTCATCTTTACGACCGCTTTTGACGAATACGCCTTGAAAGCTTTCGAAAAGAACGCCTTGGATTACCTATTAAAACCAGTATCACCAACACGTTTCAAAAAAGCTTTAGAAAAATTCAGAGCAAGCTACTCCGCACCTGAGAAAAAAGTTCAACCCAACTACGAAGTGCTTACAGCGCAGGACGAAACAAAAATCGACCGTATTGTTGTCAAAACAGGAACCCAGATCAAGATTATTCCGATTGATACCGTCAAATACCTGGAGTCTTATGACGACTATGTTAAAATTCATACCAAAGATGGCATGTACCTGAAAAATAAAACAATGGCATTTTTTGAAAAATCTTTGGATCCGAATCAATTTGTCCGTATACACCGATCTTTTATCATTAAAGTGGATCAGTTGGCCAAATTGGAACCTTATGAAAAGGATTCGTATATTGCTGCACTGACATCAGGCGAAAAGCTCAATATCAGTAAATCAGGCTATGCCCGATTAAAACAATTGATTGGAATTTAAACATTCCGTAGATTTGTGCCCATCAATCGTTATGAAACATTTTATTACAATAGTATTGCTGGGCATCACATCTTACTCCTTTGCCCAAACGAATCCTGCAGAACAGATCAATAAAGGAGTTTACAATAAGCTGGAATTTTTTATCAATTCCCAGATGACAGACTCCGCCTATAATTTGGCCAGTGATTCCTTCAAACAACAATTTAGCCTAGCCAAATTTACCCAAGTACTACAGGAGCTCTATCCCTTAGGACGAGTAAAAAGCTCAACGATAAAAGAATTTGAAAAAGGACTTGCAACCTATCAGATGGACTTCGACAGCCAATCGTATGAGGTTCTTTTTGCAACGGACACAACCTTAAAATTCAATACATTAAAATTCACTCCTCTGGCAATCAAGCCTCAAGTGGAAAAAACTATTGTGGTACCTGCCACACAGAAATCAGTCGATAATGACGACCTTTTTGTCGATTCTGTTGCAAATGCTTATTTGAAACAACAAAATACGCAATCACTTGCAATTGGCATTCTAAAGAATGGACAAACAAAAAGCTATTTCTATGGTGAGACTGCCAAAGGCAACCAAACAGCGCCTACAAAAACGTCTACCTATGAAATTGGTTCGTTAAGTAAAGTTTTTACCGCTATACTTTTGTCAAATCTTGTCGAAGAAGGAACGATAACCTTAGATCAGCCTATTGCGCTATTTCTTCCTGATACACTCAAGAAATATGAAGAACTTTCAAAAATAACGTTTCAAATGTTGGCCAATCATACCTCTGGCTTACCAAGACTTCCTGACAATCTCGACAAAGTCAAAGGATTTAACGAAAACGATCCTTACAAAACATACGATAAAAAAGCACTTTATAGTTTCCTCGAAAGCTTTAAAAATAACAAGAAACCAGGTGAAGAGTATGAGTACAGCAACCTTGGTTACGCCGTATTAGGAGACATTATATGCAGTATCTATAAAAAAAGCTATGATCAGCTTGTAAAAGACATCATCTGCAAGCCACTCGAAATGAGTAATACCTTTCAGGTATTGGATCCTAAAAGAAAAGATACCTTTAAAGTATACAACAAAGATGGTCAAGAAGTAATTCCCTGGTCGTTTGACGCTTTTGGTCCCGCTGGCGGATTAAAATCGACTCTTGAGGATCTGCTTAAATTTGCGAATGCGCAATTCAAGATGCCGCAGACCCCATTGGAAAACGCCATGGCAAACACCAGATTGTTTACTTTTTTTCTGCCTCCAGACACCGACTTGGGACTCGCATGGCATATGAACCTGATTGACGACCTAACGGTCTATTGGCACAATGGCGGAACTGCCGGAAGCAGCTCCTATCTAGCCTTATCGCCCGATAAAAAAAGTGGCGTTATCATCTTGTCCAATTCTGCCATCTCTGCCGATGATAAGGGTAAAGCTATTTTAGATTACATACTCCGTAAAAAATAAAGTTCAAAAAATAGAGAATAATGAGCCATATTGAAACAACAATATGGTTTTTTTTGTTGTTATAGCGATGAGTGATCATTAATTTTGACTTGAAGAAAACACAAATTGGTTTACCAAAATCAATCACAAGAAAGCTAAAGAACAGCTATTTGCATGAAGATATTTATCACTAAAAAAATACCACAAAAAGGTATAGATTTATTAAAATCTGCCGGTCACGATCTAACGATACACGATTCAGCTGATCCCCTATCCGAAAGGCAGCTTATCGAAGCGAGCCAACAGGCTGATTACGTGCTGAATGGTGGGATGCAAAAGTTTGATGCTAATTTTTTCCAAAACTGCCCAAACCTTAAAGCCCTATCCCTCATGAGTGTCGGCTATGACAATGTGGATATCGCTGCCGCAACACAGCATGGAATACCTGTAAGCAATACGCCAGGCATACTTTCGGGAGCAACAGCTGATGTCGCATTCCTTTTAATGCTATCGGTATCGCGGAAGGCATTTTTCAACCACAAGAGAATTTTGCAGGGCGAATGGAAAGGTTTTGATCCAACGGCAAACCTAGGCATCGAGCTCAACAACAAAACACTGGGTATTTATGGACTGGGACGAATTGGCTTTGAATTCGCGAGAAAAGCCAAAGCAGCGTATAACATGGATATTATCTATTACAATCGGAGCCGTAATGAGGAAGCAGAGCAAATTCTTGGCGCACGATATGTGAATTTCGACGATCTGCTCACGCGGAGCGATGTCCTTTCAATCCATGCCGCGTTGACAGCGGAGACTAAAAACCGGTTTGACAAAATGACATTTGCGCGCATGAAAAACTCCGCTATATTGATTAATACCGCCAGAGGCGGATTGGTCAATGAAATAGATCTAACAGAAGCTCTAGAGACTGGCCAACTATGGGGTGCCGGACTTGATGTGACAAATCCTGAACCGATGGATCCGAAAAATCCACTGTTAAATATGGAAAATGTCTGTGTACTGCCACACATCGGGTCTGCTACAGAAGAAACGCGGGATAATATGGCAATGATGGCCGCCAGTAACTTACTGGCAGCAATTAAAGGCGAAAAAATGCCGCAGATTATCAATAAAGAGGTATATCAATGAAACGAAGATTTTTTCAGATTTTAAACAGCTTAAATAAAGCCATCTTACCAAAATATGGTAAGATGGATCCCTTGAAATTAAAAAAGTACCAGCAGGCTATCATTGCCTACCGGTACTTTGTCCTTTTACACGCCTTGGGAACAGATCAGGACTAAGCTTTTGCAGTCCCTAGGTCGCTTGAATTCGAAACAATGCTAATCTGTGTCGGATTGGAAGATAAACTAATATCGTTCCTTTCCAGCTCCAACATAATCTTTTCCTGCATTGAGTTTCGAGCAGCGACATAATGCTCTCTTTTCGTCCACGCACGAACGGTTAAAACCATGGCACTGTCTCCCAATTCTTTGATAAAAACAGTTGGCTCTGGAGTTGTCAACACATTTTCATTCGAACGGAGAACTCTTAATATAATATCTTTCGCTTCTTTCACATTTTTATCATAAGAGATACTGATGGTATATTCAAACATGCGTTGCACAATTTTCGTATAGTTTTTAATAACCGAATTGGCCAAAGGGCCATTTGGGCTAAAAACACGTACACCATCATCGCCTATTAAAGTGGAATACAAGATATCAATCCTCTCTACAGTACCTGCGGTACCATTTGCACTCGAGATGGAATCCCCTACCTCAAATGGTCTAAACATCAAAATCAGCACTCCGCCGGCAAAATTACTCAGACTTCCCTGCAGCGCCATACCAACGGCCAACCCAAAGGCGGATAAAGCAGCAATAAAAGAAGTTGTCTGTATTCCAATCTGACTTGCGACGGTGAGGAGCAACATCACCCACATGACGATCTTTACAATACTGGAGATAAATGCCCGAATAGAGGGATCTACATTCTTCTTTTCGAAACGTTTATGTAATAAGCGATCTACAAAATTGATCACATATTTCCCAAGAATCAATAGGATAATTCCACCTATAATCCCCGGAATAGACTCAATGACAATATCGGTCAAACGACCAAATCTACTCCCCAAACTATTTAAATTACTTTCCATGTTGTAAAATATATTTTAAACCTCTAGGCACAAGGATTGTTCCAACATATCGTATACCGTATCAAAATATAAAAATCATTGAAAAACACCATAAAAGACCAAATAAACACCACTGTTAAAAGAATATTTAGCGTAATTTTGCTATATGAATAGAAAAAATACCATTCCGATTATTGATAGTTGTAGCATTGATCTCAATAACAAAACAACGATTCATATTGATGATCTAAAAGAATATATCATCAAGCATCAGGATATGGTATTTCCTCACAAACATAATTTTTTCCATTTTGTGCTATTCACCAGGGGCTCAGGAGAACACATTATTGATTTCAATCATTACAACATTGAACCTTATCAAATCTATTTTATGGTACCAGGTCAAGTTCATACCTGGAACTTTACAGGTGACGAAGAAGGCTATGTTGTCAATTTTTCCATTGACTATTTTCAGTCTTTTCTCTTAAGAACCGATTACCTGGAACGCTTCAGCTTCTTACAGGGTAAAATTGAGCAGCTTATTTTTGTTATTGCGGAACAATTTCGCAAGCAGGCTATTCACATTCTTGAACAAATTGCTTCCGCAAAAGCGGCAGGTCAATCGGAAGACTATATCCGTACACTTCTGCTCCAATTTATATTGTATATCTCAATTTCTACAGAAAAAGATCATCAAGAGCACAGTACGCCATATAATCACAAAATATTCAATAGTTTTCAGCAATTGGTTGAACAGCAATTCAGATCTACCAAATTGCCCAGTGTGTACGCAGATCAGTTATTTATTACACCCAATCATCTGAATGCGATCTGCAAATCCTACATCGGACAATCAGCAGGTGAAATTATACGAAACCGGATTGTACTCGAAGCGAAGCGACTATTGGTCAATCGAAACTTAAATATCAATGAGATTGCAGATGAGCTGCAATTCAATGACAACTCATACTTTACTAAATTTTTCAAAAAATCCGCTGGGCTCACACCAGAAGAGTTCAGAAAACAACTATAACTATGGAAGAGGTTAAATACGAATTATCTGAATTTAAAGCTGCATGGCAAGCGAAATGTCCAAGATGCCGGATCGGCCATGTGTACCAAGGTCCTGCCTATGGTCTTAAAGTACAAAAAATGAATAGCCATTGCGAATACTGTGGACTTCGTTACGAGCGTGAGCCAGGTTATTTTTATGGTGCCATGTATGTTACCTATGCGTTCTCCATTGCAGAAATGGTTACGGCTTGTATGGCAACCTATATCCTGACAGGCAATGATTCTTCTTTTATACTCTATGCAACCGTTGCTATCATGAGCGTTGTTTTAATGTCGCCATTCAACTACCGTTATTCCCGTATCATACTGATGTATTGGTTGACCCCGGGCTTGAGATATGATCCAAATGTCAAAAAAAAGGAAGTTGATGTGAAGGCTTCAGCATAACCTTCATTATCCTTATCTTTATCCTGATGAAGGATATGATTTATTTGGACAACAACGCAACAACGCGAATTTTGGATGAGGTATGGAATACCATGACGCCCTACTTCATCCAAAACTATGCGAATGCATCGAGTGTCTATCACCAAATGGGGCGTGAAGCCAATGCCGCCGTCCAACTGGCTAGAGCGCAAATAGCTGAAGCACTGAATTGTTCACCAAAAGAACTATTTTTCAATTCAGGTGCAACAGAAAGTATTAATACCGTAATCTGTGGCATATTTGACAAATATCAATCCAAGGGAAATCATATTATCACCGTTTCAACAGAACACAAAGCTGTATTAAGCTGCTGTGAACAACTGACGAAAAAAGGAGCGCAGATCAGCTATCTCCCCGTCGATGCACAAGGCATGATTCGTATAGACGATTTAAAAAATGCGATGAGCTCCCAGACCATACTCGTTTGCATCATGGCTGCCAATAACGAGACAGGAGTATGCACATCGCTAACTCAAATCGCCACTATTTGTAAGGAGAAAGACATCTTATTTTTCTGTGACGCTACGCAGGCTATTGGAAAAATCAACATTGATCTACAAAAAGTCCCGATTGACCTTTTATGCCTGAGCGCGCATAAACTTCATGGCCCGAAGGGAGTCGGTGCCTTATACATCCGTCGCAAATCGAAGCCGATACAGATTACTCCGCTGATTGTAGGCGGTGGTCAGGAAAGCGGATTTAGAGGCGGTACGTACAACGTTCCAGCTATCGTCGGCTTTGGAAAAGCCCTGTCTCTGCTTAAACCAACATCTTATCATACGGTCGAACGAAACCGCGATCTATTGGAAGAACTTTTAAGTGATATTCCTGAAATCATCATTCATGGAAAAAATGTGCCCCGCCTACCCAACACCAGTTACATCAGTTTTAAACACATCCTAGCCAGCGAAATAATGACTGCCTGTCCTGCTTTGGCCCTTTCCTCGGGCTCAGCCTGTGTAACCGGATCCAGAGAACCGTCCCATGTTTTAATGGCTATGAATGTTTCCAAAGAAGATGCATTATCGGCCATTCGCTTTAGCTTAAGCATATTTACGACTCAAGAGGATATTATACAATGCGCTCAATTGGTCACAGATGCGGTTCGCAAAATCCGCGATCAATCCCCCATCTGGCAACTTTTCAAAGCTGGCCTGATCGATTAATTTATGACATTCTAAAAACTTTATAACAGGCGAAATATAACAAGATTGTATGTATCTTTGTGCTATACAAAGGATATTACTATGATTACAGTTACTGACAAAGCAAAAACTCGTATCGAGGAAATCATGAAGGATGAGCAATATGACAGCAATTACTTTGTGCGTGTTGCTGTGGAAAGTGGCGGTTGTTCGGGCTTGAGTTATAAGCTGAACTTCGATAACGAAGAAAAAAAAGGTGATCAATTTTTCGAAGATAAAGGCGTGAAAGTCTGTTTGGATATAAAATCGTTTTTATACCTAGCAGGTACAGAACTGGATTATTCCGATGGTTTGAACGGAAAAGGTTTTGAATTCCATAACCCTAATGCGAGCCGGACCTGTGCATGCGGCGAAAGTTTCTCCGTTTAATCAATCACGTCGATCCACCATAAATAAAAGAGCCCTGAAATATTCAGGGCTCTTTTAGTAAGTAACCAAACACTTTTAGTTGCACCAACAAATTATTAGTTTTATAATTAAATATTGACCTACCTTCATTTTGTTAGAATTTTTTTATTTTTTCAACTTTTTAATGGATAAATATTAAAAATCACAACCAAACAGATTAACCAGTGATATTTTCATACTTTTGTAGGAAATAACTGAATAAAAAATAAAACCATGCGTATCAATCCGCACATGGTATTTCATTTAACTCATATGGAGGGAAGAAAACTTTTAAATACCGAAGTTGCTATCAGCTTCGTTAAAGATACATTTGTCCAACAACTAAAGAAAGCATTAAATTTAATTCCGATCTCATCGCCTTTGGTGGTTTTAGACGGCACAGGATTAAATGATGACTTAAATGGAATTGAGCGCCCGGTATCATTTCCGATTAAATCATTGAATGAAAAAAGGGCTGTCGTCGTACATTCATTGGCAAAATGGAAAAGAGTCCGTTTAAAAGAACTTGAAATGTTACCCGGGGAAGGCATCGTGACAGACATGAAAGCACTGCGTCCTGATGAAGATTACACCCCTATTCATTCGATATATGTAGACCAATGGGATTGGGAAAAAGTAATCGATAAAGATCAACGTACTTTGGCCTTACTGAAAGATACCGTATTAAAAATTTACGATGCATTACGCTATACAGAACAACAGGTTGAAAGCAAGTATCCACAGATAAAAGCTATTCTTCCAGAAACCATTACATTTATTGCAGCAGAAGAACTTCTGCAAAAATATCCTAATCTAACTGCAAAAGAACGTGAAAATACCATCACAAAAGAATATGGTGCAGTATTTTTATATGGTATCGGCGGGGCACTCAGCAATGGTGTTGCACACGATGGTCGCGCAGCAGACTACGACGATTGGAGTACTGCAAATGAGGCTGGACACAAAGGATTGAATGGAGATATTCTCGTATGGAACCCCATCTTAAATTCAGCCTTTGAGCTTTCTTCCATGGGGATTCGCGTCGATAAAACCGCTTTGGCACATCAAATGGAAATCAGAAATTGCACTGAAAAATCCAAACTGACTTTCCATAGCATGCTTCTCAATGATCAATTACCGGAATCTATGGGCGGTGGAATCGGACAATCCCGTGTCTGTATGTTTATGCTCAAAAAACAACATATTGGAGAAGTTCAAGTCAGTATCTGGGAAGAGGACAAAAAAGAAACATTAAGACAAGAAGGTATTGATATCCTATAAAACAATACTTATGGAAAATTAATAACTCGGCAACTATACCGCGTGTTTCAGTATACCGATAAAAATCAAGGCAAGGTAATCATCTTTTATAGACTGATTACCTTGTTTTTTTAATTACAAAATGCCTAAAAAATTTTCATTCGAGTTTGTTCCTTTCAAAATAGCGGTATTTTGTATTTTTGCTGAATGCAGCTAGAAGCTATTTTAAATAAATTAGGTATCTCATCCTTAAATGAGATGCAAGAAAAAGTAGTGGAATCGTACCAAAAAGATCATGATTTCATCTTACTTTCACCCACAGGATCTGGCAAAACCTTGGCCTTTTCATTGCTCATTTTAGAGCAACTGAAGGAAATCGTTCGGGAGGTTCAAGTACTGATCTTAGTGCCGACCCGCGAACTGGCCTTACAGATAGAGCAAGTGCTTCGCAAGGTAGCCACTGGCCACAAAGTCACCTGTGCCTATGGCGGTCATAGTACCCGTATTGAAAAAAATGAATTCAAGGATGCTCCCGGAATTATTATAGGAACTCCAGGACGCATAAAACAACATATCGAAGAAGGAAATTTTGATCCTTCCGGTATTCATACCCTCGTGCTAGACGAATTTGATAAATCGTTGGAACTGGGATTTCAGCAACAAATGGATTTTATTATTCGACATATACCGGCCATCAGATCGCGGATATTGACTTCTGCAACGATGATGGATGCAATTCCGCCTTTTACACAGATAGAGGAGCCTATTCTTGTCGATTTTTTGAATAATTCACAAAATATACCCCGCATTACAATTAAAAAAGTAGTTGCCCCTGTTCAAAAGAAATTGGAGGCACTACTAAAACTTATCTGCAAGATTGGGACGAAAAAAATGATTATCTTCTGTAACCATCGCGATGCCGTCGATCACATCAGCGAACTACTGGATAATCGCAATATTATTCACGACACCTTTCATGGCGGACTTGAACAGCAAGATCGTGAACTGGCGCTTCTCAAATTCCGTAATCATTCCAACAATGTTTTGATCACGACCGATTTGGCTGCAAGAGGGCTGGATATCCCCGAAGTTGATGCCATTATTCATTATCAGCTACCGCATAAAGAAGATGGCTTTATTCATCGCAATGGACGTACTGCGCGTATGCAGGCAAAGGGTGATGTCTATGTCATCTTAAAGCCGGAAGAAGCGTATCCCTATATAGCGGAGGAAATACCTGAAGAGGAATTTCCCGAATACTATGATCTTCCTGAAAATTCACCTTTCGCCACACTTTATGTTAGTGCTGGAAGAAAAGACAAAGTCAATAAAATTGACATTGTAGGTTTTCTCCTGCATTTGGAAGGTGTTGAAAAAGACGACATTGGTATAATAGAAGTGAAAGATAAGGTCGCTTATGTCGCCGTTAAAAGAAAGCTTGCTCCTTTTATTATCAACAAGGCAAATGGGCAAAAAATCAAAGGACGTAAAGTAAAAATTGGACGTACTTAAAGGTCCAAAACATTGGTTAATTGGAATTCAAGTGTAAAACGGTGGCTTCAATTCTTGTATTTTCTTCTTTGGAAATCAATCGCCAGGTAAGCCTTCACAATACCGTGTAAGGCTTACCTGGCGATTCTGATTTAAAATTTTTCAGGGTATGTCATCGTTCCTGTTCAGGCCAAGCGCCCCCAGGTTAATCCAATTCTTTTAAATACCGGAGATACAATTGCACAGCTTCGCGCTTCTTGGCTGTCAAATGGAAATTAAGATGCTCTGTCAGATATTTGGTATAATCAAAGTCCTCAAATTCTGGGAGACCGGCTATCACATCGGTTGCATGTTCAACGCCATACGCTAAAGCTTCATTGAATTCCTCTACAAAAGAGTCGGGAAGTTTTTTGTTACTTACCCATAAGGCAAAAGCGAAAGGTAATCCGGTGAAGTTAAACCATTCTTCCCCCAAATCATAAACATAGGGTACTGCATTCTTCTTACCGAAAGTACGATCCCCAATTAAAACATAGGCATCTGGCTCTATAGATTCATCAGTGACCAATTCTACATCCTTTTTCCAATAATTTTTTATCAATACACGTGCTAAACCATTTGAAGTGCGCGATTGCTTATCTAAACGTAAAGTTTTTACCTCTTCAATGGGTTTATTGGCAAAAATAAAGACAGAATCGACAGCACCTTCCGTGCCGATACAAAAATCGGTATTAATATAGTACTCGGGTAGACTTAATAAGGCAGCTGTCGGTATAATCCCGATATCAGCTTGATCGTCGATTACTTTCTGTGCACAGGCACTTGGATAATCGACGCTCAAGTCGATTTGCTCCATCACTTTCGATTTACGTATTCCATTCAAAAATGGATAAGTATTGGTATACGATACGGCAGAAACTCTAATTTTATTCATTTATCAATGCTTCTAAGTGTGCGGTATTGTAATGGTCTACAATCTCAAATTGACCATTATCATAAAGCAATTTATATAAAGCAGTATTTGTATGCGGGAAATCATCCATATAACGGGCATCGACACCAGTCATTAGACAAAGCATAATCCGTAAAGCACGACCGTGCATACAGACTAATATGTTTTTTTCATCTGTCTGAGCGAGCATATGATCCAAGGCGACTTGTTGACGCGCCATTAATTCATGAGGAGACTCTCCGTTTTCGATACTGACATCCAATTCTCCATTGCGCCATGCTGCGACCAATTTTTCAAAACCAGCTAGCAACTCCGGTGTTTGTTCTTTTCCTTCATAAACTCCCCAGCTTATTTCATCCAAACCAACAAGCTGTTCCCAAGGTAAATCCAAATCAATGAACCCCTGTACAGTTTGATGAGTACGCAATAAAGTGGAGGTATATATCTTATCAAAAGGCACCGTATTGTAGCGATCAAAGAAAGCCTGAGCTTGAGCTATGCCCATTTTATTGAGTGGGGAATTAACACCCCGCCCCTGCACAATACCTCTTAAATTTAGATCAGTCTGTCCGTGTCGTATAAAATAAAATGTCTTTTTCAACGTGCGATATGAATTATGAATTGACAACAGGTAATGCGTAATAGCTTTTCTTTTGATCAACTTGATCAAAAACAACATCATTATAATCGGTTACCACATTGTAGAGGGTATCTCTTTCAATCGGATGGCGTCCAACATTTTTTATTAGCTCAACAACCTCTTGTGTGGTCATCCCTGGTTTTTGCTCTTCTGCTCCTGCCATGCTGTATATTTTTGTCGTATCATCCAGTGTTCCGTCTATATCATCGACCCCAAAAGCCAAGGACAACTGGGCCGTATCTCTCGATATCATTGCCCAATAAGCTTTAATATGATCAAAATTATCCATGTAAATTCGAGCGATCGCGTAATTCCTGAGGTCTTCAATAACGGATACCTCCGGAATATGAGACATTTGATTCTCCTTGTTTCTAAATTTTAGTGGAATAAAGGTCTGAAAACCGCCAGTCTTATCCTGTAGCTGTCTTAAGCGCTCCATGTGATCGACACGATGCCAAAACTGCTCTATATGGCCGTACAGCATGGTTGCATTGGTATGCATGCCCAGCTTATGCGCCTGCTCATGAATATCCAGCCATTGTTCGGCTGTGCATTTATCATGTGCAATCTGCTCTCTGACTTCTGGATGAAAGATTTCCGCACCACCGCCCGGCATAGAATCTAATCCGCAGGATTGCAGATACTTCAATCCGTCGTAATGGCTCAATTTTGCTTTCTTGAAAATATAGTAATACTCTACAGGTGTAAGTCCTTTGATATGCAACTCGGGACGATGTGCTTTACATTTGCGAAAAAAATCGGCATAAAATTCGAGGTTCTGCTTAGGAACAACCCCTCCGGTGATATGAACTTCAGTAACAGCCTCCTTGTCGTACTTTTTCACAATATCCATCATGCCGTCGACTTCCATCTCCCAACCTTCAGCCCGTTCTTTTATTAAGCGGGAATACGAACAGAACTTACAGTCATAGACACAGACGTTAGTCGGCTCGATGTGAAAATTACGATTGAAAAAAGTATGATCACCATGGCGTTTCTCGCGAATATAGTTAGCAAGCACACCAAGGTAGCCTAACTCACCTTTCTCATACAAAAGTACTCCGTCCTCAAAAGTGATACGCTCCTCTCGCAAAACTTTCTCCGCTATATCTCTCAATTCGACAGCTAAATTCTTATCGTTAATCAAGAAATTCAATTTATCTATTGCGTTCATTAAATGTATCTCCTATCTTAAATCAAATGTACCGAAAAGGCAACAAAAGTTATAATAAAAAATGTGACAACAACTAATTTGACATAGCTCTTAGAAAAGGAGCCTAATCTGTAAATTGTTGCATTTCGATTAATTTACGGTATAATCCTTCTTGCTGTATCAGCTCACTATGGCTACCTGCTTCTACGATCTTTCCGGCTTCAATAACCACAATTTTATCCGCATTCTGAATGGTACTTAAACGATGGGCAATAACAACCGTTGTTCTATTGTCCATTAATTTATATAAGGAGTCCTGCACCAATTTTTCAGATTCGGTATCTAAAGCAGAAGTCGCCTCATCAAGAAGCATGATCGGTGGATTCTTCAAGACAGCTCGTGCAATACAGATCCGCTGACGTTGGCCACCAGATAATTTACCGCCCCTATCACCTATGTTGGTCTGATACCCCTGTTCCGTTTTCACAATAAATTCATGCGCATTCGCAATCCGTGCAGCGGCTTCTACTTCCTCTTGACTGGCCGAAAGATTAGCAAATGCAATATTATTGAAGATCGTATCATTAAACAAAATGGACTCTTGATTAACGACACCGATCATGTCCCGTAAAGAATCCTGGTCTAAATCCCGTAAATCAATACCGTCAAACAAAATTTGCCCCCCAGTGACGTCCATAAAACGCGGAATTAAATCAACTAAAGTTGATTTTCCCCCACCTGAAGGTCCCACCAACGCAATAATCTTCCCTTTTTCTATAGTCAAATCGATGTTCTGTAGAATCTCTTTATCTTTGGTATACGAAAAATTCACCTGATTAAAGACAATATTCTTCTCAAAGCTTTTCACAAGCTTCGCGTCGGCGCGATCTTTCACTTCCGTCCGTTCATCGATAAGTTCCAATACACGCTCACCCGCAGCAAGACCATTATGAATACCGCTGAAAGAATCTGTTAACGCCTTTGCCGGACGCATCACCTGTGAAAAAATAGCGATATAGGCAATAAATGCGGGCGCCGTTAAACTCTTGTCACCTGAAAGCACCAAATGGCCGCCATACAAAAGAATAATAGCCACCATAATTACCCCCAGCAATTCGGACACAGGTGAACTTAACTGTTGTCTTTTAGCCATAGCACGACCGATATTGGCGTAACGTTCGTTCTCATTATGAAACCTGTTCTTAATAAATGAAACGGCATTGAAAGCTTTGATAATTTTTATTCCAGACAATGCTTCGTCCAAATAGGAAATCATATTTCCATACGATTCCTGTGCCGCATGCGCTTGGCTTTTAAGATTCTTAACGATTCTAGAAATAAAAAATGCAGAGACGGGAATGACCAAGAGTGAAAAGAATGTCAATTGCGCAGAGATATTAAAAAGCATCACGATATAAGCGATCAATTGCAAGGGCTCTTTAAAAACCACCTGTAAAGTACCCGTCACAGAATACTGCACGACCTGTACATCAGACGCAACTTTAGAAACAATATCTCCTTTTCGTTGTCCTGTAAAATAACCGACATGTAAATCCATTACACTGTCAAATACCGCTCTACGCAATTTGAGCAAAGTATGAATACGGAAATTCTCCATAATGCGTTGACAGAAGTAGCGAAACAGATTACTGATAAATACGGAGATCACAATTGCAATACAGACCCTTTGCAATGCGCCATAGGCACCAAACTGCTCATTTGCCATCGATGCATAGTAATTGAACCAAGCTAAAATATCTGTGTACGCTTCAGGTTTCACGACTTCAATAGCTGCTTCACAAGCCTCTTTTCCGGTTTTAAAAAGTGTATGGAGTAAAGGAGCAAGTAATGCCAAATTCAACGTGCTAAAAACAACCGTGATCAGCGTGCAAATTACATAGGGGATTGCAAATTTCTCAATGGGTTTAGCAAACGATAAGAGCCTAAAATATGTTTTCATTTATGTTGAACTAAGACAAATTACTTTTACATCAAAAGTAATTCGTCGGTCTCTCCTCTAACTTCCAGATTTTTGACGAGGAAATTGAACAAAAATAACAAATTAATCAAGAAAAGCACATATCCTGGCAGGGGACTATAAAATTGTTGCATCGCAAGAATAAAGCATTCAGCTTGTTCAGCTTGAAAAATCGATAAAAAAATCTCCTTTTAATAGATAATTCCCTAATTTAGCCTTATTCAAATACCAAATTTATTAAAATAAAATGCAAATAGACGTTGCCAAAAGATTGCAGCACACTGAAGAATATTATTTCTCCAAAAAATTAAGAGAAATAGATGAGTTGAACAAACAGGGAGCGCGTGTAATCAACCTAGGAATTGGAAGTCCAGACTTACCCCCGCATCCGGAGGTGATCGAGACATTAAATACGAATGCCCAACTTCCAAATGTGCATGGCTATCAAAACTATAAAGGCGCACCTGCCCTACGACAAGCCGTTGCAGATTGGTATCAACGTTATTATAACGCGACTTTTAATCCCAATACCGAAATATTACCCTTAATTGGGTCAAAAGAAGGCATTGTGCATATCTGTATGACCTACCTGCAGGAAGGGGATCAGGCACTTATACCTAATCCTGGCTACCCTGCTTATGCGGCCGCAGTGCGGCTGAGTGGTGCTGAAGCGATTACCTATAATCTTACACAAGAGCAAAATTGGCTTATTGATTTAAATGAGCTCAAAAAACAAGACTTGTCAAAGGTTAAACTAATGTGGATAAACTATCCCCATATGCCAACAGGTGCCTCCGCACCTTATGCATTTTACCAAGAGCTGATTCAATTTGCCAAAGAGCATAATATCCTGATTTGCCACGATAACCCATATAGCTTTATTTTGACAGATACGCCAAAAAGCATTATGAGTATACCAGGCGCCAAAGATGTGGCTATTGAATTGAATTCGCTGAGCAAATCTTCCAATATGGCGGGATGGCGAATTGGTGTGCTCGTGGGTGCCGAAGAACGTATAAACCAAGTGCTTCGTTTCAAAAGCAACATGGACTCAGGCATGTTTTTACCTGTTCAGCTGGCCGCGGCGAAAGCCTTACAACTTGATGCCTCCTGGTATGCTGATCTAAACAAAATTTATGCGGAACGGCGCCAACAGGTTTATGAGATCATGGATTTGCTGGACTGTGCTTATCAAAAAGACCAAGTAGGTCTATTTGTATGGGCGCGTATTCCGGAGAAATACGAGGATGGCTATGCCCTGAGTGATGCTGTTTTGGAGAGATCACGGGTATTTATTACACCGGGTGGAATTTTTGGAGATAAAGGCGATCAATATATACGCATCAGTCTCTGTGCTACGGTAGAGGTACTCAAAGAATCAATCCAACGTATTAAAGATAATTTCTAACACATTCGATTTCGGCGCAGCTTAACTGCTTTGAAATTATCGATAGAATAATTGATCAACAAACAACCAGGGTATGAAGCGTTCGATGTATAACATTTGAACAAAAATACGCTTAATATAATTGTTTATATATGAACATTGCCATTGTAGGCGTAGGCTTGATCGGCGGCTCAGTTGCCATTCGCCTAAAAGAAACAAAATTCTGCGACAAAATAATCGGTGTAGATAAGAGTCAAAAGAACTTAGATAAAGCGATGCATATCGGCTTCATTGACGAAACAGCAAGCTTAGAAGATGCGATTAAGACCTGTAAAGTATTGGTGCTCACAATTCCTGTTGATGCCATTTTACATGTTGTTCCTCAAATCTTGGATCTGGTCACAGACCAGGTTGTCATCGACATGGGATCAACAAAAACGAATATTCTGAATAAAATAAAGGATCATCCCAATAGGGGCCGTTATGTTGCAGCCCATCCCATGGCCGGAACAGAGTATTCTGGGCCCGAAGCTGCAATAGCAGGCTTATTCAAAGGAAAAATGATGGTGTATGTTGAAGCATTTAAAACGGATGAGGATGCTTTCGAGATTGCCGATGCCATCACCGACCAATTGGAGATGCGCAGCTGTTTTATGAATGCCGATGAACATGATGTGCATACGGCTTATGTATCCCACATTTCTCACCTGACCTCTTTCGCCCTCGCCTTAACAGTATTGGAAAAAGAGAAATCTCAAGGGCGTATCTTTGAGCTGGCAGGCTCGGGATTTGAATCTACAGTACGTCTAGCCAAAAGTTCGCCCGATATGTGGACACCGATTTTCAAGCAAAATCGCGAAAATGTACTCGAAGTACTCGAAGAACATATCAAGCAGCTTCAATCCCTGCACGATTCTATTGCCACGGAGGATTATGACAAATTGCACAAACTTATTACCCGTTCCAATAAGATAAAAAGGATCATTAAATAAAGGCTGCTCTAGTTAGAGCAGTAGGTATAAAAAGTCCACCAAAAGGTGGACTTTTTTTATTCATCTTCCAATTCATTGAATTTATCCAGGTCGGCTTTTGCCCCGATAGGATCACCCAATTTTTCACGAATTGCTGCGCGATATGAATACAAATCAGAATAATATGGATTCAAATCGATCGCTTTCGAGTAATCTGCTAAAGCACCGGGAAGATCCTCCAACTTTTCATTCAAATCGGCCCGTAAGGAATAGACATAAAAATCTTCCGGATTGAGCGTGACAAGGCGATCAAAGTCCAATAATGCTTCCTCAAAATTTCCCAATCGCTCAAACAAAGATGCCCTTTCTTCGTATACGATCGATGAATCACGGTCTATTTCCTCCGCTTTGGCATAGTCTTCCAACGCACTTTGGTAATTGCGATAAGATTCAAACACTTTTGCACGAAATATATAAGCGGCAGAACGATTCTCATCAAGAGCAATGGCCTGGTTGAAATCAGACAATGCCAACTCAAAACAGGTCAACTTCAGGTATAAACTTCCTCTAAAAACAAAAAGATTGCTATCCTTGTTGTCGGACTCTGCAATAGCAGAAGAATAAAGGCCAATTGCTTTCAGATAGCTATAGCAATGGACATATTCCAGTCCCAATGAATTTATTTCGTCTATACTGAGCGTCCTAGACTTCGATTCCAGCTCTTGTATGACCAAATTTTCAGCTTCAAAATACGTTAATTCAGCTTGATTTTCCTGCCATTCCAAAACGCTATGGTAATTAAAATCCAGTCTTTTAGCAATTTGATAATCATAGAAAGCGCCTTCATCTTCCTCGATCTGTCTGTAGACTAAACAACGGCTCGCATAAAAAAATGGCTCTTCTTTATACTTTTCAATAGCGCTTGTAAACGCAGCAATAGCTTTGTCATAGGCGGCTATTTTAAAATAATAAAGCCCTAAATAACTATAAGCAAGCGCATTGTTGTCCAAAGCAATCGCCTCCTCAAGTAAAGCGACAGGATTACCATCGCCACTGATTCCGACATTAAATCCTTCCAATGTAGATCTAATCGCGCTCTGTTGGACGGTGTCTAACCAATCAGCGGAAAAAGATGAACTCGCTTCCGGAAAAAATGATGAAATAGGTAAAAAAGAAAACTTAGCAAGAAGTACGGGTACTGGCAGTGTAAAATCTGATTCCACAAAAGTATTGTTTTGTAGAATGACAGCTAGATTTGAAAACATATGCTTCATACCCAAAACTAAGCTAAATTTC
Source organism: Sphingobacterium sp. UBA3519 (assembly GCF_002377215.1). Lineage (NCBI taxonomy): Bacteria > Pseudomonadati > Bacteroidota > Sphingobacteriia > Sphingobacteriales > Sphingobacteriaceae > Sphingobacterium > Sphingobacterium sp. UBA3519. Next base: position 361,032 of record NZ_DFPI01000037.1, on the reverse strand, counting down.
ATTACAAAAGAAATCTAACGGGAGATCAGGTATTATAATCGGGTATTCTTATCAACTAATTTCACCTGTCAGGTATAAGTATTTATAGCGGACAATATCCCTCGAATTTGTAAATTTGATTAATTTTTCCTTTTTGAAAACATAATTGGAAACCTTCTCTTCCATCAAACGCAGGAATTCAACAAATTCAGCAAAAAAGTCTTGACGTTCTCCTGGTGTAAACTGGCTGTTTTTTACAATCCAAAAGAATTGCTCTTCATTTACATGGAAAGATACCTCATTTTTCTTTTCTTTTCGAAAAATAAAGATTGGGTCATTTTCTTGGTTAATAAATAAAGCAAAGCCTGTATTTCCACCATCCAAATTAACAACAAAAGCAGAAAAATGGACAGTACCGATCTGTAAATTTTCCAGACAAATTAATTTATGCAACATCAGGTTGACAATTAGATCACCTAAAATTATTAAGTTTTTATTAAAAAACAAAAAAAGGCCCACAAAATAATTGTGGACCTTTTGTATTCGACGTAAATCTTATTAGAATGTAAATTTCACAGATGCATTCCAAGTTCTACCCTGTCCGATCAAAACAAAATTGGACGTATCAATACCATTCCAACTATTGTTCACATCTGTCACCAAGTTGCTAGAAGTAGCTTCCGAGATATAGAACTTATTCAACACGTTGTTCATGTTGACACGGAAACTCATGCTGTTCTTGTCACTTACCTTAACATTGTAAGAAAGACCGCCATCCAAAAGATTAAAAGACGGCAATTTCATATAGCGTCCATAGGTTTGGCCATCGATAACTTCCCTACGATAATTCGACGCATATAAACGCTCATAGTATCTGTAATTTGCGTCAACAGACAAACCTTTAAACATTTTATATTTAGCGCCAAATCCGTAAGAAGTTTGTGCTGCGTTACCAACGTGTTCACCCGTTAAATTCACCTGAGAACGACCCAATTCGATGCGGTTGTCGTTACGTACGACCGAATTTACTGCGCCATCGTACTTCCAGTCACCTATCGATAAAAATCCTGTTAGGCTCAATTTTTCGATTGGGCGGGCCTCAAAATCAACTTCTACCCCTCTATGCACCTGTTTTACACCGTAATTGGTTGTATATAGGTAGGCACCTTCGACCAAAATACCAGGATCATTTGTTGGATTGTATTTTTTTACATCATCTGCCGTCGCTAAACTCGAACTACCCGTAACACGATTTTCCCAAGTTGTGCGGTAAACATTCACATTCACATCCAAGAATCGAGAAGCAAATTTGTAACCAGCCTCTAAACCAAGGATTTTTTCATTTTCAGCATTTTCATTAATATCATTTGCAAAGTTCATGAAAATATTGTTTTGATAAGGCTGACGGGAATAGTACCCTGCGTTACCAAAAACACTATGATGTCCCATTGTATAACTTACACCACCCTTGGTATTGTAGCCAAAATTGTTCACGTCTTTAGAATCCTCATTACCTGGCGTGTATTGAAAATAATCAGAACGTTTGTTTTGTTGTTCAGAAACCGATCCTTGGAAAAACGCCGTGAAACCATTTTTCGCATATTCCAACTGACCGAACAGACCGCCGTAACGGATGTATTGATTGTAATCCCAAGCTAAACGATCTTCACGCGAATCAGGTTTGCTTGAGAAAGCTTTCCAAGGATTTGTTGAGTATGTATTGGTAACCAATGGCTTATTAAGGAAATTAACATTACCGCCCAATACAACACCATTTGTATTTCCTAGCGGATCTGTCAATTTACGATAATGTGTACCCTTATAATCTCTCACATCAAAACCCACATTAAAATTCAGGGACTCTGAAAGCTTACGGTTATAATTGGAAACTATACCAAACCACTGATGATTGTTTACATCAGCAGCCAAATATTTGCCTTTGTTGTATTTATCACTTCTTAACGATTGACCGCCCCCAGCAGCTAACGACGCATAAACGACAGTTGACAAAGATGATTTATCATCGATGGTCCAGTCCCAGTTCAAGTTGGCCACCGGCTTATGATAGAAGTTCTTTTGTGCATTCATCATCACGCCGTTTGCATCCTTATAATTGTCGTTGTAACGTCTGCCATTAGCGAGATAGTTCGACAATTTTGAGGTATATCCTTGGTTGTGCCACTGTGGTGCACCGGTTACCATGAAGTTCAGGTTGTGCTTTTCATTTGCTTTGTATCCAACGGACAAGAAATAACTGTGTCCAGCACCTTCCGTATGATCCATATAACCGTTACCTGACCATTGCGTAAACATAGCCGAAACAGCAAAACCGTTTTTCATCAGACCGGTATTGTAACCTACTGTTGCCTTCATAAACATATCGTTACCAACAGTAGTGCGGACAAAACCACCTTCTTTCATTGCGGTAGATTGTGTCACGTAATTTACGGTACCGCCGACAGATGAAATCGCTAATTTAGATGATCCCAAACCACGTTGAATCTGCACTAAAGAAGCAATATCTGTAAGTCCCGACCAATTCGACCAATATACACTTCCATTGTCCATACCATTGATCGGCTGACCGTTCAACAAAAATGCGGTATTGGACTGATCAAAACCACGTGTTGTCATAGAAGACTCACCAAAACCTTTTGCCTGACCAGTGATATAAACCGACGGGGTATTAGCTAGTGCTGAAGTAATATCCTGTGCGCCTACCCTTTCTTCTAAATCCTGTTTACGGATCGTCGAAACTGCAATCGGCGTCTTTCTTCCCGCAGCAATATCAATAACACCATGACCAACAACAACAACCTCATCCAAATTTGTTGAAGATCCAGCCGTAAAAATTGGATTGATATTCAACGATTCCCCCGATTTCAGCATGATGTTTTCGAAAACAACAGGCGTTTCGCCAATGTAAGTTACCTCTACTTTGTAGGGGCCTCCTTCTTGAAGATTTGAAATTTGAAATTTTCCTTGGGCATCGGCTGAGCCACTTACAACTTGTCCACTTGGGATGTGGGTAATTTTAATGGTTGCTCCTTTAACCGTTTGTCCAGTAGCTTCTTTGACAACTCCTGAAACCGAACCAGTATTTGCTGTTTGACCATGAACGGCACTATAACTAGCAAAAACGAGGGCAAAAAAAAGTAAAGACTTTTTCATGTTAGATGTGATTGTTTTGTTTTTGTGGCGCAAAATTAGGAATTGATTGTCTTTTTAACTAATTTTAACAATAGGATTATCAGACCCTAGCGCTATGCAAAACAAATCAGTTTTAAGCTTCCACAGAAAAATAGCAACTTCTAAAACAAAGAGGCAATAAAAAAACAGATTAAATAAAATAAATACAACACATTCATCACATTCTTAAAAAAACACTAAAAATAATCAGAATAACATTTTGTCTGTTTTGAATAAATCAAAATTTATCAATTTCACGATTTTATATACTAGCTGCTGGATACACCGCATACACTACAAAAAATCGGGTCTTTCCATACATCATTTTTATTGACGTTCTTTTCCATCCATAGTAGATAAAATAAGCCCGTAAATAATTAACTTTAACTAAAATAATACCGTATGTTGTCAATCCAACAAGCTTATACAGGCATTCTTGAGCCAGAGTTAATTACTGCAATAGCCAAAAACGCACACATCAAAACGTTTCATGAGGGGGATCTCATCATTGATACCAATCAATACATCAAGTCGATGCCCCTTCTCCTAGATGGAGCAATAAAAATTGTCCGGGAAGATGAAGACAAAGGCGAACTGCTGCTCTACTATTTGGAAAAAGGTCAAACCTGTACGATGTCAATAGCCTGTTGTCTCGGAAATAAAAAAAGTGAAATTCGTGCCCTCGCAGAAAAAACAACAACGGTTGCCATGATTCCAAATGAGCTTGTCAACCTTTGGATGGGAAAATACCCCTCTTGGCGAAATTTCATCATATCAAGCTATTCAAGCCGTATGGACGAAATGTTACAAGCTATTGATAGTCTAGCTTTTTCCAATATGGAAGAACGAATCATCCAATATCTGAAAGCCAAAGTAAAGCTGAACAACGACCGAATACTTACCCTTACGCATCAGGATATTGCTTCTGACCTAAACACATCCCGGGTAGTTGTCTCCCGAATTTTAAAAAAACTGGAACAGGAAGATAAAATAGTGCTCCTTCGTAACGAAATCAGGGTATTAGTGGAATGACCAAAACATTTGTATCTTTAATAGACGTAAATTTCAAGAGCTATTAATGTAATTTTAGATGAAGATAGAAAAATTAGGATTTATAGGATTAGGAAACATGGGGCACCCCATGGCTAAAAACCTGGAAAAAGCAGGATTCCCCCTTTCTGTTTATAATAGAAACCGTGCAAAAGCAGCGGCCTTTGAAGAACAATCAATGATCAGAGAAGGTATAGCCGAATTGGTCGAACATGCTGATATTGTATTCTCCATGCTCAGCAATGATGAAGCTGTCAGTGAAGTGTATGAAAAAATCCTTCAAGGAGATATCAAGGGCAAATTATTTGTCGATATGAGTACCATATCCCGTGAACTCACCCTGTCTATCGCATCCAAACTCAAAGAAAAAGGAGCCGCATTTATAGATGCACCTGTGGCCGGCAGTACCAAGCCCGCGGCAGAGGGCACCCTGATTATTATGGTCGGTGGTGAACAGGAGGATCTTCATCGCGCCCGGCCATACCTCGAGCAGATGGGCAAGTCGATCAAACATGTTGGCGAAAATGGCCAGGGAATTGCCGCCAAACTTGCGATCAACTATTTTCTTTCAACGATCTATCAAGGTCTCGCAGAGACGATCTTATTTTCAGATAAACTGGGAATTCAACGGAGTGATATGCTCGAAATCATCAATGATAGTGCCAGTGGCAGTGGCGCAACAAAAGTCAAAACGCCTTTACTGGTGGAAGAAAACTACAGTCCTGCTTTCGCGCTAGATCTTATGCTGAAAGATATTCGACTGGCGCAACAAGCCGGTGCCGAATATCCCCTCCTCAAGACATTACTCGATACCTACGGGAAAGCACACGACCAAGGTCTCGGACAACTCGATGTTATTGGTATTATTGAATCTATAAAGTCGTAACTTCAGGTTGACGACAGCGGAAAAAATGTACATTGAAAATTATATTTAGTTGAGATGGACTCCAAATTAGGTTCATTTCTGATCACACAAAATAATGAGCGGAACAAATTATTTACAGATGAAAACAGTTATGACACTATTGATGCTTACTATGGTAACGATGACTACGCAGGCCCAACAATTAAAACAGGTTTCTTACCAGGATGGTGAACAAAAACTCAACGGCATGGTAACCGCCAATAGGGCAAAAAAAGGCCCTGCTGTCTTAATTCTTCCTGCGTGGAAGGGAATTGACAACGAAGCGAAACAAGCGGCATTGCTTCTTGAAAAAGAAGGTTACATCGCGTTCATTGCCGACATCTACGGTGAGGGAAATATTCCTGCGGACAACACCGCAGCTTCGAAAATTGCAGGCCACTACAAGACGGACTATAAAGCTTATCAGCATCGCATCAAGCTCGCATTAGAACAACTGAAAAAAGAAGGCGCAGATCCGACAAAAATTGCGATCATTGGCTATTGCTTTGGAGGTTCAGGAGCATTAGAAGCGGCTAGAGCCGGCTTCCCCATCAATGCCGTGATCAGTATCCACGGAGGCCTATCCAAAGCTGCCGATAGACCCAATGGTTCCATTAAAACAAAAGTACTCATTGAGCACCCTGCAGCCGATAAGAGTGTATCAAAAGAAGATTACGATGGGTTGGTCAAGGAATTAAATGAAGGAAAAGCAGACTGGCAAATAATTACCTACGCAAATTCTGGACATACGTTTACGAATCCCGAGTCAGCGGAATATAATCCCGTGATGGCCAAACGTGCCTGGGAGCACACCTTATTATTTTTGAAAGAAGTATTAAATTAAATAGCAAAGTCAGCAACAGCAATATCGACCCAAATGAATTATAACGCGAAACTGCAAATTTATCCGATTATCATTCAGTTGTTGATATTGCTGTTTTATAGTCCCATTGCAGCATCGCAAACAGTAAAATCGTTAACAATAGCTAGCCCTACACAGGCAGTTCTGTTTGTAACCAATGAGTCCGATAAATCAACTGATTTTATCATGCGTTTACACGAAAAAAATGCTGCTGCGATTTTCAAGCAAGTACCTTTTAGCACAACAAAGTTACTGGTCACAAAAACCGATGCAAAAAAACTTACATTTAGCGTTAAAAATCAACAATGGACCATCGATGTATTGTCATTGAAACAACGTCATGCCATGATCTTGTTTGATGGCTTAGGCAAACCCAAGATCATATACGATAGTAATACCTATCTGGCAGCAGCCAAATCCATATTAAGCAACAGCACACAAGTTGCGTCAAAGAATCCTTCGTCACAATATAATGCCCAACATTTCTTTGACTCCATTGCACAAGTGCAATTTATTCCATCCAGGCAATATGCAGCGGCTATTATCGCTAATACAGCTCTCCCTCTTTACTACAGTCAGCGTAAAAATCAATGTGACGGCACGTATGTCATGCAGCAGTTTTCCGATGAAAATGAGGTGGAAACTGGAGCAATTGTGACGACTGTATATGAAGAAGGCAAAGAGCTCACATCCAACAATCTTTCCGGCGGAAATAATTATTTCAGCAAAAGATGCTATAATCAGTTCGGACTTATCGACTCCATACAGTACCTTCAAAACAGCAAATGGAGCAACAGCACCATTTACCGTTATCTCCCAAACGCCATTGTTTCCTACGATCCAACATTACAAACAGCGACAATAGACCACTTGAACAGCAAACTCCAGGTTGTAAAAAGTGAATCCATTCATTTTTTATACCAACGGATAGATTGGACCATTTACAGTTATGACAAACAGAATCGCATGAGTGAAGAGCTGTCGGGCAGAAATGATCAAAGGGAAAGTCGGGTCCGTTATGCGTATAGCGATCCGAAAACAAGTGATTATATACTACGCCAAACCTTCGATCAAAATGACCAACTCACAGCGGAAATCAAGCGATCCTACCGGGCCAACGAAACAGTTGATGAATTCTACTTCAAGGGGGTATTGCAACAAAAATCAATTGTAAAAGATTTGGGAAACTGTACGTATGAAAACCTGAACTATAACGGGCATGGGAAGCTCACGGGCAAATACGTACAAACAAGAAAACAGCTATAGACATAGAGCGAAAAGCCAGTATACACCCGATGGAACAAAAGTTCTACCCCCTATACAGTAAAAACACAGGACAAAATCAAAAAAAGCGGCAAAAGATACATTTCTGCATTAATTTTGATAGCGATAAATAAACATCGTATTGAAAAAAAGAAAACTGATCAGTCAACAGCACCCCTTGCTCTATTTTTTTGCAGTATGGGTAAGAAGAATGCAGCGAAAAGCCGTCTGGCTATTTGACGACAAAAAATACAGCAAAGTTAAATCAGCTGAAAAACTTCCCTTTCGTATTAAAAAGCATCAGTCTGTATTATTAAAAAAGCTGGGCGAAAATAATATGCAATTGCAGATCAACAAAGTGACCAACCTGAAAATTGCAGCAGCACAGATCAATAGCATTCTGATCAGACCGAAGGAAACCTTTTCATTTTGTAAACTCGTGGGGCTCCCCACCGTAAAGAAAGGGTATCTGCCCGGCATGGAGTTATCCTTCGGTGAAGCAAGGGCGGGTATTGGCGGTGGAATCTGTCAAATATCCAATCTCATCCATTGGCTTGTTATCCATAGTCCACTCACCGTCAGCGAACGTTATCATCACTCCTTTGATCCTTTTCCTGACGATGGTCGTGTTTTGCCATTCGGCAGTGGGGCTACCGTATTTTATAACTACCGTGATTATCAATTCACCAACAACACGCCTTACACCTTCCAGATCAACCTCTGGTTTACAGAGAAATGTTTAGAGGGCGAATTGAGGATCGATCAGGAGCTGGATTTTGCATACCATGTCGTTGAAAAAGAACATCAATTTCTTAAAATAGACAATCAGTTCTTTCGTAAAAATGAGATTTGGCGCGAGAAGTTTTTAAAATTTCAGGGTGGAAAGATTTTAGAAACAGAACTTTTGACCAAAAATTTTGCCCGGGTTACTTATACCCCTGTTGAATATATTGAAATTAGTGCCGATCAAAATCCGGCCTATTAATTTAACAAGCTAAGTGATCGAAAAATGACGGATATGAAAAGTCCTCTTTTTTGTTTAAATTTGGTCTGGCTTTGGGGGTATTCTGTATAGAATTGAGATAGTCCCTTTGAACCTGATTCGGTTTATACCGGCGTAGGGAAAAGCAAAAATCCACTGTACAGCATACTCCTTTACTGCGCAGTCTATCGCTCTTCTTCCCTCCAAGGCTACACCGTACATCTTAGCATATGTAAAAAGAATGGAAGATTCAATTATCAATTTATTAGCGCAGCTGAGGGTCGAAAAACCCCTTGTACACAACATCACAAACCTAGTCGTGATGAACAATACGGCCAACGCACTGTTAGCCCTAGGAGCGTCCCCCGTAATGGTACACAGTCCTTTAGAAGTACGCGAAGTTGTCGATATTGCGCAAGCTCTTGTTATTAATATCGGCACCTTGAGTGAAGATACAGCCGAAGCTATGCTGGTTGCTACCGAACATGCCAATACCATTGGACGGCCATGGGTACTTGATCCTGTTGGTGCTGGGATATCAGCATTCCGCAATGATTTATTAGCCAATCTACTGGATCTCAAACCAACGGTTATTCGTGGAAATGCATCAGAAATCATGACGCTGTACAATTTCAACCAACCGAACACAAAAGGAGTCGACAGCACGACAGCGAGTAAAGATGCGCTCCGATTTGGCCAATTATTGCAAGAGCAAACCGGTTCCATTATCTGTATTTCTGGAGAAGTAGACTATATCCTTTCACAGCAATACCGGGTTGAAGTTTTTAATGGCAACCCTTTAATGACACAGGTAACTGGACTTGGCTGTAGTGCTACTGCACTTATTGGTGCATTTCTAGGTGTTACAGACCAATATGTTGAAGCAGCTGTTGCCGGCGTTTCCATTTTGAGCTTGGCGGGAGAACTCGCAGCCCAAACAGCAGCTGGCCCGGGTACCCTGCAATTGAATCTCTATGATGAACTCTATAAGCTCAATGCAGAACGTCTAAAATCAAAGCTCAAGATCAAATGTTATGCGCATTAATCCGCTTTTTCCCTACCCTTTATATTTGGTAATTTCTGAGCGGGACTGTTATCCTCAACATTGGCTCAATGTCGCCGAAGAAGCCATCATTGGTGGAGTCGATCTTATTCAATTACGCGAAAAAGCTGACGATTCCGCTACATTTTTGGATAAAGCCATGCGTTTGAAAAAACTGACCGATCGTTATGGTATTCCGCTCGTGATCAATGATGCCGTAGCAATCGCTGCAAAAATCGAGGCATGGGGAGTACATGTGGGTCAAAATGATTTGCAGCCGCTCCCTATTCGCGAAAAATATGGCGATAAATTAAACATAGGCTGGTCCATAGAAGATATGCAGCAGCTGGAAAGTCCACAAATGTACGCCGTCGACCACCTTGGTGTAAGTCCCATTTTTTCTACGAGAACAAAAATGGACACGATTACTGAATGGGGAATTGCAGGTTTAAAACAACTTCGGAGTAGGACGGAAAAACCATTGATCGCTATCGGAAGGATGAATTTACAAACAGCAGAAGAGACCTGGAATGCCGGTGCAGACTCCATTGCAGTCGTTTCGGCCATATGCCAAAGTCAAGATCCCAGAGCTGCCAGTGCACAACTAAAAGAACTATTAAAATGACAAAAGATAAAAAATACCGCGTCCCTAGCGTACTCAGCATTGCGGGGTTCGATGGTAGCGGTGGTGCAGGTATACAAGCAGATACCAAAACCATATCTGCATTAGGTTGTTATGCCATGAATGTGTTAACTGCCTTACCCGTTCAGAACACACAAGGTGTAAGACGTATTTATGACATTCCTACAGCAGCCGTCCAGGACCAATTAGATGCTATTTTTGACGACATCTATCCCGATGCAATTAAAATAGGCATGGTACACCATATTGAACTTGTGGAGCTTATTAGCAGCTATTTAAAAGAATATAAAGGGCCTATCGTATTTGATCCAGTCATGGTCTCGACCAGCGGGCACAAGCTCATTCACGATGATACAATTCAGGCCTGCATTGAACTTCTTTTTCCTTTGGCAACGCTGATTACACCAAATTTAGACGAGGTAAGTGTTTTAGTAGACCAAGTTATTGACGATGTCGAGAGGATGAAAAAAGCGGGAAATAGCCTACTGGCGAAAGGTTGTCAATCCGTTTTGATTAAAGGCGGGCATCTCCAAAGTCAAGAATTAACATCCCTATTGTTCCAGCACAAGAATCCACCAATTGAATTCAAATCTCAAAAAATTAATAGCAAAAATACACATGGTTCCGGTTGTTCGCTTTCTTCAGCAATTGCGAGCCATTTGGCACAAGGCGTTGGTCTCGATAGCGCGGTTGAATTCGCATTGGCCTATATACACGCAGCAATAGCTGGTAGCAAAGACCTCATCATTGGCAAAGGAAATGGGCCATTAAATCACTTCCACAATCCGATTAAACTTATTCAATATGAACTGGACTGATCATGCCTGGGATTCAATAACATCAATTTATTCAGATATACTCACTATGCCGTTTATTGTTCAGCTTAGTGATGGTAGTCTTCCCCTGGATAAATTTCAATTTTACATGCAGCAGGATGCTTTCTATTTAGAAGAATTTGGCCGTGTGCTCGCCTTTATAGGTGCAAAAAGTACGGATAACCAACAAGCATTGGACTATTTCGAATTTGGTCGCAATGCGCTACTTGTTGAACGGGCATTACACGAAAATTACTTTCGGGAATTTGGTTTAAGTCCTGCCGACAAGAGCAACAAAATCGAACCAACCTGCCATCATTATGTTCATTTTCTTAAAAGCGTAGCCGCTTTCGAGAGTATTGAGGTTGCTATGGCGGCAACACTCCCCTGTTTTTGGATTTATAAGGAGGTCGGAGATCACATTGTATCGACAGCAAATACACAGGGAAATCCCTATTCCAAATGGATAGCAACTTATAGCGGTGAGGATTTTGCACAGGGCGTTATCAAGGCGAAAAACTACGTTGACAAAATTGCAGCAGAAACTACTGCAACAAAACGGGAGAAGATGCGACAAGTATTTATAACAGCTTCCCAATTAGAGTATCAATTCTGGTTAGCAGCCTACAAACGAAGAGTCTGGTAAACAAACTATTGTCCGATACCGAACAGTTGATGTTCAAAAATGAGCATGAACGAAAATAGCACTCAGGAACAAAACTAGTGTTAATCAGTATTTTAAACGGATTTAAAGTTTTGGCATTACTATTATACTATAGGTGGCAGTTAACGATAGAGCGTATGCATAAGTGCATAAGAAACGATAAAAAGGGAAATTAAAATGAAACTTTCAGTAAAAATAAATTTAAACTAATAACAGAAAAATAATGAAAAGAATCTTAACCATTGCCTTTATTTCATTTTTATATGTAGCTCAGGCACAAGAACGCGAAACACGTAAGATCACTGCTCCAGATGGCATTTCATCGGCAACTTCATTACGTGTAGATTATATTCACTCTAATCGCAACGAGGTTATTGTTGAAGCAGATAATCCCGAACATTTATCCCTTATCGAAACGACTGTAAAAAACGGTACACTGTATGTACAGTATAAAAGAAACAGTTCAATCAGAAATGCGAGAAACAATCGCGTAACTGTTTACTCAAGCAAGATACCGACACGCTTTTCGGCATCATCCAGCAGTTCGATCTATACCGATGAAACGATTAAGGCAAACAAAATTTCTGTAGACGTATCCTCCTCCGCAAAAATATCGCTTAAAAAATTAATTGCTGATGATCAACCTTTCAACGAGCTCTTCTAGCAAGTTAACGACAGATGTCAGCAGTAAAAATTTGCAAGTATCGGCAAGCAGTTCGTCTAAGCAGGAAATTGCGGGTAGCGCTTCAAATTTAAATTTGAACACCAATTCATCCGCATCGGTTGACATGAGCCGTTTCTCGACAACAAATGCCCAAGTACAAGCCAATTCGTCTGCAAATGTTACGCTCAGCGTGAAAGAAAACTTACAGGGAAATGTTTCTACATCGGCAAGAATTGCGTTAAAAAATCAACCAAAAAATGTCCAAGTTGACAAATCAACAAGTGGCAAAGTAGTATTGTAATTTTTAGTGTGGTCTTTAAAAAAGACTGTTTATTTATGTTTAATGTTTAGTTAGCTTAAAGGTGATACATACCCCAGTATCACCTTTGCTTTTATTAGCATTTTTGCTCACACTTCTCCTTCTCCTTCTCCTTCTCCTTCTCCTTCTCCTTCTCCTTATAAATTCACACATTTATCACCTCAAAAAACTGTATCAGGAAATTAATGACATCGATAGCAAAACCAGATTTCAGCTAAAAAAATTATTTTAGGTCTCGGTTTCAGGACATTTTTGTATATTAATATTCCTGTAAATGCCAAACTTTCGACGCAATGGACAATTTTTTAGCGACTTGTATCAAGCAATTTCAATATTATAAATCTTTGGGTGATAAAACATTGGCACAGTTAAGCACTGAACAACTCTTTTGGCAACCCAATGATTCGAGCAATAGCATTGCATTAATTGTTAAACATTTAGGTGGAAATATGCTTTCCCGATGGACCGATTTTCTCACCACAGATGGCGAAAAACAAAATAGAAACCGCGACCAGGAGTTTGAGAACAGTTGGGTAGATCGCGATGAGCTTATTACCTATTGGAATGCTGGATGGTCCTGTCTGTTTCAAGCAATTGAATCCCTCGAAGAAGAAGATCTCGCTAAAATCATTTATATCCGTAATCAAGGACATACCGTCATGGAAGCGATCTTGCGGCAGCTAGCACATTATCCCTACCACATCGGTCAGATGCTCTATATTGGGAAAATATGTTTGGATGATAAATGGACCTCCTTATCAATACCCAAAGGTAGTTCAGCGTCCTATAATAGGGAGAAATTCAGCCATGAAAAACAGCAACAACATTTCACGTCGGAGTTTATAAAAGGGAATCAGGACAATTTGTCTTAAATAAGCTTTTTCACTTAGTTAACACAATAATTACTTGATTGGAAAGCATCGGATGCTAACCTAATTTCCGCAAACTTTTAAGTATATTTGTCATACATACAACTATTCCTTTTTTTTGATTTCATTGGTAAGTAGGTTGTCTTTAAAACTATGAAAAATTCGATTAAGATCATCAACAATTACGAGTACAAAAAGTTATTTTTACCGGATGTTTCTGAGCACAATTTATTCAATGAGAATAAAATTCAAGTCTATCGAATCGAGAATTACCTCCGCAGTATCCTGATGCCTGTCATCCCCTATCGTACGACGTTTAATTTTCTCATTTTTGTAACGAAGGGGTCCCTGACCCAACATCTCGAAAGCGCATCTTATACCTTAACCGAAAATCAAGTCATTAACATCAAACAAGGTAATATTACGGCTACGCTGGCAATCTCTGATGATGTAGAAGGTTTTTTCGTGGTTTATGAAAATGAAATTGTAACTGATATTGAGCTTGGCATAAACGATATTAAATTTTTCAATTCCCATCCTTTTACCACACTTAAACCACATGTAGCACATTGGATCCAGCAAATGTTGATGTTATTGGAAGAGGAACTTTTTACCGAGGGCCGCGTAATGGAAGTCTGCATATCCATGATGCAGTGTATCCTATTGAAGGTGATAAAATCGGATATAGAGACTAAGGCGCCGATGAGCCGACAGCTCGATATTGCTTTCCGTTTCCGCGAATATGTACAAAAATTTCATATCGATCATAAAAACGTGTTATTCTACGCCAATTTATTGCATATTTCAGAAAACTACCTCAATAAATGTGTAAAGGAAGCGACAAATAAACCTCCGAAGCAATGGATTAGTGAAATAAGTATCTTACATAGTCAGATTCTGCTGCAGGATGCTACGAGAGATATTGCCGGTATAGCCTTTGAATTGAAATTTCAATCGCCCTCCTATTTCACCAGGCTATTCAAAAAAATCACTGGGTATTCACCCAGTGACTATCGGAAACATAAGTTTATGGCGGGCTAATGCTTTTTACGGTAAGGTAAATTCCAGATTAAATCTACGGCTAAATAATGAACCCCAAAATCTACTTTGTCATAGCCTTTAATTAAGTCGTTCATATAACCCAGATCCAATCGCAAAGGTGTCTTTGGAATATCTGTCATGTAATAAAAACCCAAACGGGTCTCTTTATAGCCAAAGCTAGACCAGGTACTAACAGGTTCGTAGAGCTTGCTGATTGCAAAAAGTCCTTCAGCGCTCAACGCCAATTCCTGCTTATTTTTAGCCGAAATTTTGAAATTTAGCTGCGACTTCAAGCGGGTCCTAAATTGAAAATTCTCTTCTGCCTTTTGAAAATCGGCTGTAAAGAACTTTCGGAACTCTTGTCTTAATGTATTTTTCCATTTCAAACGATCATTAAGGGTCAATGTATACGCATATCGTCCATACAACCTAAACTCTTGCTCAACACCTTCGTTATGATATGGGGCAGCCTCATCGTAAACGTTTTGGCGACGATAACTCAACGCATAACTATATTGTTGATTTTTAGCAAATTTATGATAGACCTCATGGTTTAACACCCAAATAGCCTGCTTGTGAAATGGATTTGAATCGTCGGGTGTACTTTTAGTTCCCAAACCAATATAGATCAATGCTTCCTTCGTTCCAGCACTGTCTAATTTCCTACGCAAGCCCAAAACCGACCAAGATGCGGTCCTTGCTTTTCCTAATCCCGGCGGACTGACTTGTCCGTACACCGTATTTACATGAATTCCCAATAAGAGCATTATTGGGAATAGTTTTATTAAACAAAATTTAAACATACATAAAATTTTAGTTCACAAAAAAGGACTAGGAAGTCCCTTCAGCTGATGAAAACCTATTCACCAACCATTTATCGATAAGTTTGACAGGGTGCATAGCCCACATCGCAAAAACAAATGGAAAAGTCAATGTTGTCCATCCGTTGTGAATCAAAAAATGATCGAAATATGTTGCGATAATCGTTCCGATTAGAACATATACACCATCTCTAACGCGGGGGCCGCTTAGGGCAATTCCAACCAAAACCGCATTGAAGCTAAAAATGCCATTATTGGTCATATCTACAGATTCATGGCCATGGTGCGATATATAAACACTGATGATAACAGCAGCGAAACCGTAAAGTGCGCCCATGGGATTGCTCAGGAAAACCCCGATGAAAAAGATCAATCCAGCAATTAAACTACCCTGAAAAATAACCTGACCAAAGGCATGGCCTTCAATTAGGAAGTCATCCATTTCCTGAATATCAACAAAATGCTCTGGTACAGTCCGCAAGGCCAGTTCTGGAATACTCAACACATACAATGCGATCCAGGTAATTAAGATAAAAGGAAATGTAAATACCGGCAGATTCTTCTTTAATGCAAACCCCATCAAAATGGTGGTCAACGCAGATCCTACGATTAAGGCTCCCCATACCCAAACGTTTGTCTGGAAATAGAAAACCAAAGCAATACCGTAAAGCGTAGCATTAAATCCGAAAAGTCCATCATTGATATGATCCTCATCAAATTTCATCAACTTGGCCGTCAGTACGCCTACGATGTTAGCGAGAACCCCTGCAAAGCCCATAAGTGCCGAATCATAAATAATGGCTCCGATAAATAAGATACCCGTCCAAATGTTACCCTGTAACATAATCTGCCCAAATCCTTTAAAAAAAGCTTTTATAAAAGCTAGGATGTTATTTTTCATTGGAATATAATTAGTTGTTATTCAAAAATATGTTGCCCCATAGTGCGCTTTGCATTTCTTTAAAAAGAAGATAAAGCTGTTCGGCACCGTTACCTAAAACGCGAACCATAAAACCGTCATGCTGCATTTCGCTAATCCCAAACGCGACGTCTTTGGTTTCCCCGTACTGTTCATGGAAAGCCTCGATCCAGTCGCTTGGATTCAAGCCGGCACTATTCAGATAGATCAACGTTCCCTGGTGCGTATAGCCTTCCAAAATACCCAGACCTTGTATAGGCATACGATCTGGCTGAAGCAATACATTATCCTTCACCACGAGCCTACCATTGACATAACATTCTGTCAGATTTTGAAAGTGATTGTACATAAACTCTTCACCGGACATTTTCCGGCCACAGGTCACGATTTCACTCAGCAATAAGTGACAATTTGAAGCAAGATGTACAATGTTATGGCTCAAAAAATGAGACGAATGCTGAGGTACGACGGGATGGGGTACATAAGAAAAAACAGCATTTTCGCCTACATTCACTTCCATCGTTTGGGACGAATGACCTTTCATATGAAACAAACGCTGGTAAGCCTGCGTCTGTAACTGTAACTTAGACCCCGGAGCAATATCAACTTGAATACGATGGTCATCTCCATCCAACAAACCAGGCGATGAACTCATAATCATCAAGTACGCTGCATTGTCTTTTTGATATTGCCCAACAGGAACGATACGAAACGGTTGTGTCGCATATGCATCTTTTAAAAAGGATTTTCCTTCGCGATGTGCTATCTTAATAGCTAAAGAACAAATCATAATTAACGTAGTAAATTAGGTTCCTCAATATCTTGAAGGAGTGCGTATTTTTTAATCCAGCCTACGATCTCTTCCAAACCATCGCCGGTTTTTAGATTTGAAAACAGGAATGGAGAACCTTTACGCATTTTACGTGCATCATGTTCCATCACTTCTAGGCTTGCGCCCACATAGGGTGCCAAATCTTTTTTATTAATCAACAACAGGTCTGATCTTCTAATTGCCGGCCCACCTTTACGCGGCATTTTTTCACCTTCGGCAACATCAATGACAAAAATGGTGATATCGGCAAGATCCGGACTATAAGTAGAAGTCAGGTTATCACCACCACTTTCAATTAAAATCAACTCCAAATCCGGGAAACGGCTAGCTAGTTCATCTACAGCTTCGAGATTCATACTCGCGTCTTCCCGTATCGCTGTATGGGGGCAACCGCCAGTTTCCACACCGATAATTCGTTCACGGGGAAGCAAACTATTTTTGGCCATATATTCCGCATCTTCCTTGGTATAAATATCATTCGTAATTACGGCAAGATCAATTTCATTCATCAACCGTCTGCTCAATCGTTCCAATAATGCTGTCTTACCAGACCCTACTGGACCACCAACCCCTATTTTAACATATTTTCTATTTTCCATTTTAATTGTTTTTTAAGAAATATAAACTCTAGAATATAATCGTTCGTGTTGCATGCAACGGATGTCAAATCCAATGTTGCATAAGCCCACTAAATTCCGTTCAACGGTTAAGGTCTCTTTGCAGAGATCAAGTATATCATCATGTAAACCAAAAAGTATATCTTGGCCATCCAACTGTCCTAATGGCACAAGTTTTACAGCGTTGGTCACCATCGTAATGGCGGCATTATAATAAAAGCCATGTAATGCTTCTTCCAAAGGAATTTCTAAAAGTGACGCCAACATGCCATACATCAAACAGTAATGGCTATCTACTTCCTTCTTTTGGATTAATTCACCCCAGGATAGCATAAAATCCTGCTGTTGATAACGACTGAATATTTTATAAATACGTACACCCAGTTTTTTACTGGCATCGCGAATTTCTCTTGGGCTTTTTAATGCTGTACATTCTTGATCTAACGCGATCAATGCATCCATGTCCTGCGAAGAAGTTGCTTCATAGGCCAATTTCATCAAAGCAGCATCATTGTACTTCAGATTATACCAGAGGTTATGACGCACATAATTGTCCGCCGTAACTTTATCACAGACCAAGCCCTGTTGCACATAAGTCTCCAGTCCATTTGAATGGGTAAACCCTCCAATTGGTAATGTAGGATCTGCGAGATGGAGTAACTTGCCTAGAAATGTATTTTTCATTGACATTATTTTTTTATATAAGTATATATCTTCAAGGATTTATCAGCTCCTTGCGTAATCTTCTCTATCATTGGGCATTAAAGCGATACCGGCTGTTGGCGCTTGCAAATTCACGAAGGCCTTGTCGTTGATCAAGAGCGGTATATTCTTCGTTGAAGACTTCATCTTCTGATGATGCTTGGGATCGACATTTGCATTGAGCTGACGTAAAAGTTGGCGCTCGCCACGCTGCGGGTCAAATCCTTGTTTCGTTAACCATTCGTACATTGACCGTTCATAAGGCATAAGCAATTCATTTGCCTCCACAAATAGAGGCAAATGTTTGTTTCCAATTTCGCTGCTTACAAAAGCAGTTCGCAGGAAATCAATTGCCATGACACGGATGACTTCACAAGGTTTGATCGTTACCACAACAATTTTCTCTTCGTCTTCGTACAAGACATCACCATCCTGCAAGCTGGATGTATTACCCAACAATTTGACGGCAATATCCATTCCCTCCGCTGTACGTAAACGTTGAATACGTTTGGTCGACTCATACCATTCAATAGCAAGCAAATCGAGACGCTTAGTGATCTGCTCCCCCTGAATATTCCTTGTGATTTCCGTGATTATCATTTTTTAATTTTTAATAAATAGATTTTTAGACAAGCCTAAACCTACTGTAGATCCATTGATTCCCGTAATGAGTTCGTGATCATTGGGAATTGCAGCATCTTTACTATTTCTCTTTTTATAAGACAATTCTGCTACTTTAGCTTTTAATGCCCAACCTTTTCCCAAGGCGATACCCACAAGCGGGTACACTCTGAATAGATAGCCATTGTATTTACCATCTACCATAGTACCACCGGTAGCGACATGTTGATCGCCCCACAAATAATGCACATCAACCTGGCCAATTAACATAAAATGCTCACTCAGGGGCCAAGTATTGCTATAGAAAGGTCCTATTTCATGCGAATGATCCGTAAAATCCAGTGCTTTATCCTTAACAGAATTGAATCCATAGTTTAGCCCCGCATTCATGTTGTCAGTGAAAAAATAAGCAGCACCCACCGGAGCGGCACTAAATTGATGCCCAGCTGTTGTTTCGTGGTAATTCAGTGCCCCATAAATCATGATACCTCCCTTTTGCGCATAGGCCGATTGTATGGTTAAGCACGCCATTGCTATACAACAGCCTAAAAATGTCTTCAAATTTTTCATTAGCGTAAATCGTATTTTAGCTTAATGAAGCATCATGAGCAATCAGTATTCCCTCTCTTTTATGCGCTTTTGATAAGCCCATGATGATTTCATCAACCTATTGTTTTTCATAGCTTATGGCGTGACATCGGATCACGCCATAAAAAGTAGTTATAGGGTTAAAACAAGAAGTATCGTTGTCCCAACGAAACTGTATCAACAGGTTTTGACCGCAAGATCTCGCCGTCAAGACTTACCTCATAATTCTCTGGATTGACGATAATTTCAGGTGTGGCATCATTGTGGATCATATCTTTTTTGGAGATATTCCGACAATTTTCTACGGCAAGTAAGGTTCTTTCCAGTTTATACTCTTCTTTAATTCCCTTTTCCAATGAAATTTTAGAGACAAAGTCAAAACAAGTTTGGTGAACGGCTTTACCTAAACCGCCAAACATGGTTCTTAAGATGATTGGTTGTGGTGTAGGAATAGAAGCATTCGCATCCCCCATTTTTGAAGCGATAATCATCCCGCCTTTAATAATCATTTCTGGTTTTGCGCCAAATAAAGCTGGACGCCAGATCACCATATCGGCAATTTTACCAGGCTCGATAGAACCAACGTACTTCGAAATACCGTGGGCAATTGCTGGATTGATCGTGTATTTCGCGACATAGCGACGTGCACGGAAATTGTCGTTGTCCTTACCTTCATCTTCAGGCAATGGACCTACTTGTTTCTTCATCTTGTCTGCAGTCTGCCAAGTACGTGTGATGACTTCACCTACACGTCCCATTGCCTGCGAATCGGAACTCATGATACTGAATACACCGCGATCTTGTAGTACATCCTCAGCTGCAATCGTTTCTGGACGGATACGAGAATCGGCAAAAGCCACGTCTTCCGGAATTTCTTTGCTCAAGTGGTGACAAACCATCAGCATATCCAAGTGCTCGTCAATTGTATTTTTTGTAAATGGACGTGTTGGATTTGTCGATGCTGGCAATACATTTGGATACATCGCAGATTTGATGATATCCGGAGCGTGCCCACCGCCAGCACCTTCCGTATGGAATGTATGGATCACGCGTCCGTTGATTGCCTGGATCGTGTCTTCCAAGAAACCCGCTTCATTCAGCGTATCGGTATGGATAGCCACCTGCACATCATATTGATCAGCAACCGTCAACGCTCTGTCGATTGTTGCTGGTGTAGCACCCCAATCTTCGTGGATTTTAACACCTAAGGCACCAGCTTCAATTTGTTCAACAATAGGTTGTTCAGTACCAACGTTTCCTTTACCAAAAAAACCAAAGTTCATTGGAAGATCTTCAACAGCTTGTAACATGCGGCGTAAATTCCATTTACCCGGTGTTACTGTAGTTGCATTTGTTCCATCCGCTGGACCTGTACCGCCCCCGATCATTGTTGTAACACCACTATATAAGGCCGTTTCAACTTGTGTTGGACTGATATAGTGGATATGGGTATCAATACCACCTGGAGTTAAGATGTATCCTGATCCACCATGCACCTCCGTAGAAGCACCGATAATCATATTTGGTGTAATATTATCCATGGTATCCGGATTTCCAGCACGACCAACACCAACAATTTTACCATCCTTAATACCAATATCACCTTTCACGATACCCCAGTGATCAATAACAATAGCATCAGTGATCACCATATCCAGTGTACCTTCATCACGTGTATGAACGGAAGATTGGCACATCCCGTCACGCACGGTCTTACCACCACCAAATTTGGCTTCATCGCCATAGTAAGCGTAGTCTTTTTCGACTTCAATAATGATATCTGTATCTCCTAAACGGATTTTATCTCCACTTGTAGGGCCAAAGATGGCGCTATAATTTAATTTGCTAACTTTTAAACTCATAACACTTTGTTTTTAAAGCCTTGTTCTTTTACTTTTTTCATTGCATTTGCTTTCGCAACTTCGGTTTCGGTATCTCCATTTGCCAAATCATTGTGGCCATAGATCCTTCTTGCACCTGCATACGGAACCAATTCGACATCTTTTGATTCGCCTGGTTCAAAACGTACTGCAGTACTTGCGATAATATTTAAGCGCTTACCAAAAGCTTTCTCGCGATCAAACTCCATCATTTTGTTCACTTCAAAGAAGTGGAAATGTGAACCTACCTGAATGGGCCTATCACCTGTATTTGTCACAGTGATGGTTGTAACTTCTCTACCTTCATTGCAGATCACATAGCCATCTGCAATAAAAAATTCTCCTGGGATCATAGATTATATTTTTAACAATTAGCGAATCGGGTTATGAACAGTGACCAGTTTTGTACCATCTGGAAATGTTGCTTCTATCTGTACATCATGAATCATTTCGGGCACACCTTCCATAACATCTTCACGTGTCAACAATGTTGCACCAAACTGCATTAAATCGGCAACAGTACGCCCGTCACGAGCAGCTTCTAAAAGTTCACTACTGATCAATGCAATAGACTCCGGATAGTTTAATTTAAGTCCTCTAGCTTTACGTTTTTTCGCTAGTTCGCCGGCAAGATGAAGCAATAGCTTCTCTGTCTCTCTAGGTAATAAATGCATATAAATATTATTTAAATTGTTGTTATTCGAATTAAAAACAAGTCACGGTGGGTACAGGTCACGACAAGGTCATACGACTTAAAAAAATCGTTCAAAATCGTGATGAATAGGACAGATTACACCCCTACACAGCGCAAGGTCTGTCTTTTCTCAACCCTTGTAAGAAATGGAAATTTTTACCCCAGAAATGGGATCTTTAAACTTTGGAAAAGAATATATTTTGGCGGAAGGATCAATCGATCCATATAAGGCCTTCTGTTATTCTGAATTTTGAGACGTGCAGGATAACAGAATACAAAAAGACAAATTGAAAGCACGCCCCAATAGAGCAGCTTGCTCCATTCATCTTTGAGGTCCATCTGTTCGGTGATATCATAGACATCATGATCTTTAACCGCGGCTAACAGATTTTCCCGTTCTGACTGTCCTAAAGCTTTATCTACATGAGAAGGAAATACAGACAGACTTAGGCGGACGAGGGGTAAATGCTGAACAGTAGAATGTGATGGCATAGCTATTCCTTTCATGAGCAGGGTGCTAAAAAGAAAAACTAAAAAGATTAAACTATACCTCATTCTTGCGTTCACAATACTATTATTTGTTGTTCAAATTTACAACCAAAGCGGGCTACTTGACTAGCACAAATCTTGAATTAAATAGTCCAAATTTGTTGAAAAAGCCCGCTTTGGCGGTTTTAGATTACTATTTCAGCATTAAAAAGAGTAACCCACTGATACCATGACATTTCGCGGTGCACCAGCAAAGGCTCTCGTGTAGTCAAAACCACCTAAAAAGTAATATTTATCGAATACATTGTTCAGATTTAAGGCCATTTTCATCGCACCAATGTGGTAATAGGCAGCAGCATTTACAGTGGTATACGAAGGCCATTGCCCCCAGAGTGCATTTCCTTCGCTATCCTTTCCGATACTGTTATCCATCCTTTTACGATCTACATAATAAACACCGGCACCAAAACCCAAACCTTTTAATGTACTAGCTGAAAACACATATTTCAACCAGGCACTCGCCATATTTTTAGGTGCTCCCGGTAGGGACTGCCCGATTTCAGAAGGAACAGAAGATGATTTTACCTCCGTATCATTATAGGTATAATTGGCCATAATCTGGAACTCACGTGTCAACTGCCCACGCACATCGAGTTCGACACCCTGCGATAGCGCTTTGCCAGATTGTCTATACTCCGGCAACCCTGAATCGTTGATAGCCCCTGTGGCAATGAGCATATTCCGTCGTTCAATTCGGAATAAGGATAGATCAACTTGCAATTGCTCTTTAAAAAAACCGGCCTTCATCCCCGTTTCCACCTGGAAACTCCGCTCAGCATCAAAGGGTTTATCGGCACCATAATCTTTATAGTTCTGAATAAAATTGGCGCCCACAGGTACAAATCCTTGTGAATAACTTGCAAAATAGTTAATCTGCTTATTGATTCCATAGGTTACACCAAAACGAGGTAATAAGGCATTTTGCGTTGCATGAAAGCGATTTTGTCCGTCAAGTGTCTCAGAAGAATAGTGCTCATGACGAAGACCTACAATAAGTTTCAATCGCTCGTCAATGCTGATTTGATCCTGAATATATTTACCCGTTGTTTTATAAGGGCTCAAAAAAGGATAAGCGACTCCCGTGCGCCACACATAATTCGTTAGATCATGCGTGGTATAAGTGGGATTGTTCAAATCAAAAGTCAACGGGACGACTTTGCCATCTACAGTTTGCTGCCGCGCCTCCCGCAATTGATTTTCTTTGTCGCCCCGATATTGTGCAAAATCAACTCCTGCAACAAAATGATGATCGACTCTATCGCCCATAAGATCCCACTTA
Organism: Sphingobacterium sp. UBA3519; assembly: GCF_002377215.1. Classification (NCBI taxonomy): domain Bacteria; kingdom Pseudomonadati; phylum Bacteroidota; class Sphingobacteriia; order Sphingobacteriales; family Sphingobacteriaceae; genus Sphingobacterium; species Sphingobacterium sp. UBA3519. The sequence goes on along the minus strand of NZ_DFPI01000037.1, from coordinate 337,244 downwards.
ACATAACCCACAACATTATCTGTATAGTCACGTCCATGACGATCAAAAAAACGCATATTCATAATGGTATTATGTGGCGCATCAGCAAAGGTGTTCATTGTCCGATGTTCGTTGACATCCTCCTGATAGATGGATTTCATGTAGCTCAGATTCAAACTAACATGTTCTGCCAGACGCTGAGACAAGCGGCCGCTTAACGAAAAAGTCTTGGAATTATAAAAATCGGAAGGCTGGCTCAACGTAAATGATCTTGGCAAAGCATAAAAGTTATTTTCCTTAATACCCATTCCCCGATCAAGATAACCGTTGAACTGATTATACACCATATCAATATCCACCACCGTGCCCTCAGCTGGTTTAAAGGTGAACGAAGGAGCCACCATGATTCGTTTCTGGCGATTTACATCGCGGAAAGTCTTTGTATCTTCGTAACCCGCATTAAAACGATATAAAATACGTTTGGCACTGTCCAGAGGTCCACCGAGATCCACAGTTGTTCGCATCGTTTCAAAACTACCACCTGAAAAATTCACATGCCCTCTAAAATCTTCCAAAGGCTTCTTGGTCGTCATATTAATTGTACCACCCGGTACGATATCTCCAAACAAAGATGCTCCTGGCCCTTTCAAAACCTCGATATTTTCAAGATTGATTGTTAAGGGAGAATTATAATAACTGTTACCATAACCATACCCCGAGCGTAAGCCATTGACAAGCCGTACACCCGTTTCATAACCGCTTTTAAAGCCACGAATGACAACATCATCATAGGAAGATGCTTCGGTCACACCAGCCAAATCCTGAACCAATGCCCCTGTGGTGAATGCCTGCTTATCCTCTATAAATTCCTTACTTAAAACAGCAACAGATTGTGGAAGATCTTTTAATTTTCCAGCAAATTTTCCGCCCAACTCCATGTCGTTTGTCAGATAAGAATTGTTGCGTCTACCTGTTACCAATACCTCATCCAAGGTATTATCACCGGCCACCATCAGTAATCGAACTCCTTTTTTTGCATTCCAGCTAGCGGCGTTCAAATCCAGCAATACAGGCTTATACCCAATTGCATCTGCACGTAACTGTACAGGAAAGGAAATTATTCCGGTAAAACTAAATTCGCCCTGAGCATTAGAACTTGTCTGTTGTTGTCCATCGACTAAGGTCAGTGTAACCCCAGCGATGGGATCACCGTTTTCATCCTGAATTTTTCCAAATAATGCTACACCTTGTTGTGCATATACGGCTCCCGGTACGGAAGCGCTTGTCAATAAAGCGAAAGCTAGCGCTTTCATCATGTTGTTCATTAGAATAATTTTTCTTTTTTTTGGATTACCCAAATTGGGTTTAAGCAATACGATCAACGAATAATTCCATGTGTATCGTTGGAAAATTCGATTCATTACAATAGTCCTTTAATTGAAAGCCTTGTTTTCCCCAAAACTCATAGGCTCCTGTCAAGAATGGGTGCGTATGTAAATAAAGCCTTTCTATACTTTTCTCCTTAGCTACAGCGACCAAACTTTTGAACAAGGCTGTTCCTAAACCTGACCTACGGTAACTCGGATCCACAAAAAGCCGGGCAACTTCCACCGTTTTCCTTCTGTCTATATCCAAATGCGGAAAACGGTAGTCATAAGCCGACATACCAACCACGCCGATCAAATTACCCCGATGATCTTTTGCCTGCAAGAATGCAGCAGCTTCACCCTCAAGATACACTGCTGAAAATGCGAGTAGATCCTTAGGAAGCTTATTGGAATCCAACATCGGAAACAACTGTTTCCGAAATTCAATGACATAAGGTAATACGACATCAATATCCTCCTCTTCAACACGAGATATGGTTATATTTTTCAACTGAGGTTGAGCGGGAAGAGATCCCTTACTCATCCGTTTATTTTCAATCAATATATGACCACTGTCTTTAAATATATTCATAGTGTTATCGCTATTTTAAAATAATCGCCCCGTAAACTGGGCATTTCACCTACAAACCATGATGTTTTTACAAAGGCGCTTACTCCACACTTCATCAGGGTGTATTCAGCTCAGTGACGGTTGCTGGACTATGTTCTGCCCCCTCAATGGGTTCAAATGCCGCAGCACCACTCAGCATCGGAACAAACATCCATTTCTTTTGATTTTCCAAACTAATCAAAGGAAGTTGATAGGTCTGTTCCAATAAATTTCTTACTTGTTCCCGATCCAGACCATGGAGGTCCACGAGCCTATTGTCTTTCATCAGATAAAACTGATCACCAAAAAGAAACGCCATGTTAGGGTCGTGCATTACACATAACACGGTTGTCCCCTCCTTGACCAGCTCTTTGGCGGTCTGCAGAACCGCAATCTGATATTTCAGATCCAAATGATTCGTAGGCTCATCAAGCAATAATAAATCAGGTTGCTGTACCAATACCCGACATAGTAACACCAATTGTCGCTCCCCTCCAGACAACGACGTATAGGGTTTGTCCTTTAAGTGTGTGAGGTTAAATTTATCCAAGATCTGTTCTACTGCCTCGAAGTCTTCTTTACTTGGTGAAAAACGAGAAAATGAAGCCCGTCCCGTCAGAATAACATCAACAACGCTAAAAGGAAATGTGGTCTGATGGAACTGGTTCAGAAAACCCAATTTCAATGAATTAGCCCGACCAACCTTCCAATTGCGACGCTCCGTTTCATTAATAAGAACCGATCCATCATATTTTTTTTCCAGCCCTGCAATAATATTGAACAGCGTAGATTTACCACTTCCATTCCGACCGAGAATAACAGAAAGCTTTCCTTTTGGGAATGACATGGTTACATCATTTAAAATGATATCCTTACCGTAGGCAAAAGAAAGGTTGTTGATATGAATCGAATTACTCATGAATTCCAGTTGATTTCATTACGACGCATCAGGTAAATAAACAAGGGAGCGCCAATAATCATTGTAAATACACCGATCGGAATTTCAAATGGCATGACCGCCCTAGAAAAATCATCGATCAGTAGAAGAAAAGTACCACCAATACTGATATTTGCCCACACAACAATATTGTTATTGGGGCCAAAGATCATCCGGCTGATGTGTGGAACAATTAATCCAAATAGACTTATTACCCCTACAGCTGCAACGGCTGATGCTGTAATTAGTGTAGCTACAGCAATAAATCCCAGCTTCAATATTTTCGGATTGACGCCAACAGCAATTGCTTCTTGATCGCCCAAGGCTAAAAGATTCAGCTTCCAACGAAACAGGATCAGGATAGCCAATCCTATTGTTATCGGCAGAAAAGCATGCTGTACTTTCGACCAGGAGGCCGTATGCAGATTCCCCATTGTCCATTGTACAATAGCTTGTAATTTATAGGGATCACTGATGTATTGCAACAAGGTTAACATGGCTGTAAATACTCCGGAAATAACCATTCCTGCCAATACCATCCCAATAATCGAGGTTTTCAAACCAGCATTTGAAACAAAATAAGTCAAGCCCACAGCACATACACCAAACAAAAATGCGGATATATTGACCGGCAATAGCGGAAACAACATAGCCAATGCAGCCCCAAAAGCAGATCCCGAAGAAATACCCAATGTAAAGGGATCAACGATTGGATTCCTAAAAATGGCCTGCAAGATTCCGCCAGAAGACGCTAGAGCAGCTCCGACCATAAAGGTCAGCAGAATCCGTGGTAAACGTACCTGCCACAATATCGTATCCATATTATCCTTCAATACCGCAGTAGGGTGACCTAAATATCCCCCCACTTCCGATCCAATGCGTTGGCAGAGCTCAACAAAACCAATGTTCTGGCTTGAGCCCACCAATAGGGAAAACAATAAAACCAACAATGGCAGAACAACGAGCAATAACAGCTTTTTTAATTGATGCATCATTGAAGTAATCCTGCTTTACCGTAAAGTTTTTCAAAAGCGATAGCCATATCCTGGTCAAGTTGCTGTTTCGTATAATCCGAAAAACACCAATGCCTTATCTGTTTGGCAAAAAGCATAAATTTGACGGTATGTGGGTCGAATGGAAACGACGGTGACATCACAAATACCTGTTTATTTCGCACTGCAGGTAAGGCCGCGAGTTCCTTTAAGTTATAGACGTCTGCCAATGTAGAATTCCAAAGAATAATGAGGTCCGGATTCCATTTATAAATTGTCTCTGCGCCGACATTTGGGGCTTCCATTTCCAACGGACAGGCGTTAGCTGCGCCCGAAAGGCGGATCGCCATATCAATCAAACTACCACGACCGGATGTCGAAAGTACCCGACCTTTAGACCAAGCGTAATAAACCTTCTTCTGTATTTGATCCTTGGGAGCAGTCATTTTTTTGATCTCCGCCGAAACAAACTGAACAATTTCTTCCGCTCGCGCTTTCTTTCCGAGTAATGCTCCCATCCCTGTCAGTTCATTAAAAATACTTTTTTCATCCTGCGAAGAAAAAGTGAACACTGGAATTCCAAGATCTTCTAGTTGGGAAATATTATCCTGATCGGTATTGAATGTCAAAACAAGGTCAGGGTTTAAGCTCACTATGCTTTCCACATTATTTGCCTGGCCTGCGAAAGTAGGTGTCGCCAGTGTTTTTTTTGCGATCCTATCATCCAATTTGGATAAAAACTTATAGGTATCTTCGACCTGATAAACCTGTTCAGGAATACCAACAAGGCTATTTTCAGCACCCAACATGTAGACTTCATCAACAAGGGACGGAAATAATACAACCACACGTTGTGCCGTATGCGCTAATACCACTTCTTTTCCACGGCTGTCGACAGCTTTCACTTGATTGCTGACCGCACCTGCTTGCCGATTTTGGCAGGCGCTCACCAAACACAAACATGCCAAAAGCAATACAGGTATAATACGATTCACTTTCATCTACTTATTTTTTAGGATTTGCTTACGCGGATCAACATGTTCATCTGTTCCGCTTAAATCTGCTTTCTTTTTATTTCTCGCCTGCAGTCGAATCAAATTCTCGGATAACAGTAAGGCTTCCTCCAATTGAATCGAGGTTCCATACTTTGCCAGGACCTGCTCATAGAGCCGTCCATCGTAAGGAAGACGAAGTGATTGGGCATCTGTTACGTTGAATATGGGCAGATGTCTGTTTCCAATAAAATAACCAAAATCTGCAAGCTGCACCAAATCTATTGGATTGAATCTTATGGTCAACGTAGGCTTGACAACCAGGATCGCCTGTAGCGTTTCCTGATGAAATAAAGCATCGCCATGATGCCATTCCGCACCTTGCTCCAATTGCATAAAGATTGTCTTTCCGCCCGTTGTATTGCGTGTTAGGCGCCTTTTGTGGACTTCATACCATTCAAGATACACTTGATCGACTTCACTAAGAGCAAACTCATGCTTTGCTACAATTTTATCTATTGGTACGGGTAGCTCATTCATATTGTAAACCTATCTTCTTCATTTCGTTAACGGCACTGACACAGTTTCGTTCTCCGTCAAATCTATTTCCTCTAAACACAAATAACATGTCAACATATACAGTATAACAATGAAGCGCGGATCATTGCTATACCACTCTTTTATCAATTGGCCGTTATTTTACTTCAAGCGCCTTATATTGATCTTTTTTCGCCTGAACTCTTTCTTTCAACCAATCACACCAGGTATCAAGACCGTCACCATTTAATGTACTGATTGTAATAACTTCCAAATTGGGGTTCACCTCGCGCGCATCTTTCGTTACCGCATCTACCGAGAAAGGTACATATGGCAGTAAATCAGCTTTGGAAACCAACATCAATTCGCTTGTTAAAAACATACGTGGGTATTTTTTCGGTTTATCGTCCCCTTCTGTGGTCGCCAATAAGGTCACGCGGTAATCTTCACCCAAATCAAACGCTGATGGACACAATAAATTCCCGACGTTCTCAATAAACAACAGGTCTATTCCTTCGATATCGATATGATCCAGGGCTTGTAAGATCATTTGTGCCTCAATATGACACATTCCACCAGTGACAATCTGCAATGCATTAATGCCTACCTCACGCATACGAACCGCATCACGTTCGGTTTCCGGATCACCCACCAAAACAGCAATATTCAGATCTTTGGCCAAACGTTTTCCCGTTTCTTGCATCAAGGTAGTTTTACCCGAACCCGGAGAAGAACATACATTGATCACACAAACGTCTTTCAGTCTATCGCGGATGGCTTTTGCGACAAAATCATTTGCTTTTAATAAATGTAGCGTTGTATTTTCACATTGAACCGAACCTACACGGTTACCTAAACTTTTAGGATTTGAAGTATTGTCTGACATGATAAACGATATTAGTCTTGTTTAAAAATTACTTTTGATATATAGAGTTCATTCCCTTGAACAATTGTACTAGAAGCCTGTCCGCAATCACATACAAATCGATGAAAATGAACCGGAAAATTTTTCTGACAATGTTCACAATATGCAATGATATCGTTTACAACGACTTCCATTTCCATATCTTGGTATTGCGTATTTTCAGCAATAAAAGCATCAAATGCATTTTGGATCAATACAGGCTGGACGTTGGATAACAATCCTGCTGTGACCTGAATTTTTTGAATATCATCTACCCTAGCCTCATAATGCGAGGTCAACGTATCAAAAATATCCTTTACTATACTTAGCTCGTGCATTGGTATATTTTAAGAAATAAATAAATTTAGAAAAGAAATGACAGTTCTCTTTGCCTGTATGATGTGAAGAAAAGCGTATGCTTTAGCATGGAATTTTGATTTGCTCAAACAGCAAAAATCGAGCGATGGGTATATGCTCTAGATCAAGGGTATGTTCATACCGATAATCTTTCTGTTGTGGGGATGGCAGAAGTTCATGCCATAGCAAATCAACCGTAACCAACCAACGCTCCATCAACCAATCTTGTGCCACTTCGGCGTCCAATTCCGCAACAATGGATTGAAGCGATGGGTAAAGCGAACAAAATTGACTATGATCTTTATGAAAATGGACGATGTGTGTATGGTCCGCATTGTTGGAAGGATTTTTTGCAGATAAAAACTGGGATTCGACACTTTCACTTTTCAGTACAAGACTGTTTGCATTTAAATTCTTAAATGATAACAACAGTGCTGCAAACAGAAAAATAAAGTGCTTCCACATAGCTTTAACCTAACAATGTATCAAAGATTCCTTTGAAACCATTACAAAGTTACTACCGATCAAAGAAGAAAAAGTAGCACAAATCTTGAATTTTATTTCACAAAATAGGAAACACCCAAAGAAAATTCCATAATTCTTCATATATTAAATTAAAATTTGGTTAAAGTGAGATTAAAATGATATTAGAGGCAAAAATTGGTTCTTTTTTGGCTGCTATTCTCATTAAATAAATTGGTCCATGTCGTAGACCATAGCGATAAATATTGGTCAGGTACATCATAAAAATCTGAGCCAATCTTAGCGGCGGAGCAAAAGGTTAATTTCAGGGTTATCTGGATAAATCTAAAATAACAAGAAGCCAGGTTCGCGTCGGACCTGGCTTCTTGAAAAACTGATATTCTTAACAATTAGCGATGCAGATCAAAACGGTCTAACTCCATCACTTTAGTCCATGCCTTCACAAAATCTTGTACGAATTTATCTTTTGCATCGGCACTGCCATATATTTCAGCAACAGCTCTCAGTTCAGCGTTGGAACCAAAAACAAGATCTGCACGTCCGGCTTCCCATTTTTTAACACCAGATTTACGATCTGATCCTTCAAAAACTTCCCGATCCGGAGAGATGGCTTTCCAAGCTGTTCCCATATCCAATAGATTGACAAAAAAGTCATTCGTCAATTGGCCTGGCCGATCTGTCATCACTCCTAATGCAGAACCATCAAAATTTGCCTGAAGAACACGAAGTCCGCCGATCAATACCGTTAGTTCCGGAACAGATAGCGTAAGTGATTGTGCTTTGTCGATCAATAATGATTCCGTAGACACGGTATAAGCACCTTTACGGTAATTTCTAAATCCATCCGCAATTGGCTCAAGATAGCCCATGGATTCTACATCCGTCTGTTCCTGTGATGCATCCATACGCCCCGGATGGAACGGTACGTTGACAGCATGTCCAGCTGCACGAGCGGCCTGCTCTATCGCAGCAACACCACCTAAGACAATTAAGTCTGCCAAGGAAATCTTCTTTCCGCCCTGTTGCTTTCCATTAAAGTCCTGTTGAATTTGCTCAAGCGCAGTAAGAACTTTTTGCAATTGTGCTGGATTATTGACTTGCCAATAACGCTGCGGAGCCAACCGTATCCGCGCACCGTTTGCACCACCTCTCTTGTCAGACCCACGGAAAGTAGAAGCTGAAGCCCAAGCGGTCGTTACGAGCTCTGCAGTGCTGAGCCCCGCGCTCAATAGGGTAGATTTCAACATGTTAATATCATTAGCATCGACCAAAGCATGATCGACAGCAGGAATAGGATCTTGCCACAATAATTCCTCAGCAGGAACTTCGGCACCTAAATAACGCTCTCGTGGTCCCAAATCACGGTGCGTCAATTTAAACCAGGCGCGAGCGAATGCATCGGCAAATGCGTCTTGATCTTCGTAAAATTTACGCGAGATCTTTTCATAAATTGGATCAAAACGCAAGGACAAATCTGTCGTCAGCATCGTTGGCCTACGTTTTTTAGTTGGATCAAAAGGATCTGGAATAGTCGAATCAGCTCCTTTGGCTACCCATTGATGCGCTCCTGCAGGACTCTTTGTTAATTCCCATTCATTTTCGAAGAGATTTTTAAAAAAGAGATTGGTCCATTCTGTCGGTTTCTGTGTCCAAATAACCTCCAAGCCACTCGTGATCGCATCTGCTCCTACTCCACTGCCATAGGTACTTTTCCAACCAAGCCCTTGTTGTTCTATGCCGGCTGCTTCAGGTTCTTTTCCGACATTGTCGGCAGGACCTGCTCCGTGTGTTTTTCCAAACGTATGCCCTCCAGCAATCAAAGCGACAGTTTCCTCATCGTCCATCGCCATCCGACCAAAAGTATCCCGTATATCTTTTGCAGCCGCGATAGGATCTGGATTTCCATCTGGTCCTTCCGGATTAACATAAATTAATCCCATCTGTACCGCTGCCAACGGTTTTTCAAGATTGCGCGAATGTTGTTTACCATCTGCATCATCATCGGCAGATAATACACCGTGTGATTCCACTACGCCTTCTGAACCATGAGCATAGCGTACATCACCGCCCAACCATGTTTTTTCAGAACCCCAATAGACATCCAATTCAGGTTCAAAAGCATCCACACGTCCACCAGAATAACCAAAAGTCTTGAAGCCCATAGACTCTAAAGCAACATTCCCTGTTAAAATCAATAAATCTGCCCAGGAGATATTTTTACCATATTTTTGTTTGATAGGCCACAACAGGCGACGTGCTTTATCCAAACTCACATTATCAGGCCAGCTATTCAGTGGTGCAAAACGTTGTTGCCCAGACCCAGCTCCGCCTCGACCATCGCTTACCCGATAGGTTCCTGCACTATGCCAAGCCATCCGGATGAATAATGGTCCATAATGTCCAAAGTCAGCAGGCCACCAGTCCTGCGAATCGGTCATCAAGGCATGCAAATCTCTTTTTACGGCTTCTAAATCCAATTGTTTAAATGCTTCCGCATAATCAAAGCCCTCGTCCATCGGATTTGACTTGCTCGCGTGTTGTCTCAACAGATCTACACGAAGTCTATTTGGCCACCAGTCCTGATTTTGAGTTCCCCCTCCCGCAACGGCGTTGCGCATCGTACCATTATGAAATGGGCATTTGCTAATGTCTTTTTCGTTGTTGTCCATAAGAAAAGAAAGTTTATTTATATAATATCTTAAGTGATCAAATTGTTTGACTCCCACTTTCATAAAATTACACAAATGAGATCCCACTTGTACATCGAATGATTCGATACACTATAATCAAAATCTATATACACAATATATAATTATATAAAATGCTAAAAATCATCTTTTAATGAGCAGCTAGAATATGACGATTTTTGGAAGTCTGAAAAACAAAAGCGATTCTTTTACTATTCTATAATTAGGTTGTATCAAAAATATTGACCATGAGTGAGCTATCCACATTTTTGGTAAGTGCTTTTATAGGCTTGAGTCTGGCTGCAGCTACCGGCTTCCGGGTTTTCATGCCGCTATTCTTATTGAGCCTTGGCTGTCGGCTTGAATTGTTCCAGGTTGGCAATGAATTGGCCTGGGCGGGCTCACCTATTGTTTTGGCAGCTACAAGCCTAGCCATGATCCTGGAAATAGCAGGATATTACATTCCTTTTATTGACAATATATTGGACAGCCTTTCAATTCCTCTCGCGACGATAGCCGGCACCTTACTTTTTGCCATACAGTTTACAGATATTTCACCCTTTTTCCGCTGGGCTATGGCAATCATCGCTGGTGGCGGTACCGCGGCGACCATCAGCACAGCGCTAGCTGGTACCCGTGCAGTCTCGTCTGTTGGGACGGCAGGTTTTGGCAATTTTATGATCTCGACCATGGAAACCATCGGTTCAACCATTTTGACCATACTCGCCATATTTGTGCCCTTTATGGCAATTATAGTTGTTATAGGCTTATTCTATTTCTTTTGGCGATTTGGCAAAGAGCAACTCAATAAAAAACTTAAAAGAACGGAGTAGCTTTCACAACATAACATCTAAATAAACTTCACACAGTGCCATACGAGCTACAATAAAGCCAAGCCTCACCAGCACAGATAGAAGCCAGTTTAGCATGCACAAACCAACTAGGGATATTGTAACCATCTTATAGCCCTAGCTGATCTATAGCTGCGTAAACTCCAAATCCCTAACCTTTATACCTTTCAATCAAGCGAATATCTGGCAGGTATCATGTTATGCCTTTTGACAGTGCTCGCTCAGTTCTTGTTCAGTGATCGCTCAGTGCATACTGAATAAACAATGATTGAATACTGTTTAAAAATTGATTAAAAATTGTTGTTACCTATAATCTGGTGTTAGTACATTTCCGTTTTGAGATTATCTTGATCTAAGACCAAATAGGTTATTATGGCAATGATCAACAATCGAGACAAATTCTGGGAATACTTAGAAAAACAGTACGGATATAAGGACCATAGTGCCAAACAGCTATTCGAAATTCGTTTACTGTTCACTGCTTTTGGGCACCGGTTGGCGGTAAATTAAGAGACAGAAAAAGGACAGCAAAATTCGATGCTGTCCTTTTTCAACATCAGCTCTTACGCTGATTTAAGGCTACGCACATCAGCAGCCTTGATGTGCGCCCAGATCAAAACTGGTTTTTACTAATCAATAACAACCTCTTGTGGCCGTTTTACTTTTTCAAGATCTTTTGGAAGAATAACCGTCAATACCCCATCCTCGAAACTTGCATGCACATTATCTGTAAGTACTTGTTCATTTAATTGGAATTCACGTTCAAATGCCAATCCATCCTGCTCTTTATAGATATAATCTATGGCATTGTCCTGGGTGTTTTCTGTACATGAAATCTTCAGTATCCCGTCATTTATGCTGACTTGGAATTGTTCTTTCTTACGTCCAGCGGCAAAAAGCTGCACTTCATAGAATTCTTGATTTTCGGCAATATTTACAGGAACAGCTTGCTGTACGCCAGCATTGTGCCCGGCTTCACCATCAAAAAACTGTTGTTGGAATTTTTGAAAGCGGTCTTTGAAATGTTGTCCGCAAAATTTATTATGATTTGAATATCCGTTGGTATAATGATTTCTTTTAAACATGTCTTTAATTTTTAATATTGAATAATACGTGTAAACTGATGTGGGATGAATTTCCTCGTCTTGCAATTTTTAACCTTAGTAAACTGGAACTATTGTTGCTTTCTTAGCACGTTTTTGCCCTTGTAATGGAACAATTGCAACCACAGTGTTATAATGACGGTGAACGTTCGGATATACCGGAGCCCTATCCATTTTGAATGCTTGTCTATCTCTTCTACGCATTCTTGCCGCGGCAAAGCTTCCTATACCAAAGAGAATTGTCCCAAACAACAAGAGCTTAAAGATCGTCCCAATAATCAATGTTGCTAATCCTGCTATTGCCGTAAGCACAATAAGGCGTGGCAATATAAATCGAAGTTTATTTTTCATTTGAATACATTTTTTTAAAAATGATTGCGGATTATATCTATTTTCAGCACATTGCACATAGAATTTTCCTAGATCATTTGTATGTTTTAATTAACTATTTGTTTTATCCAACATCCCTGCTGACAGATCCTCGCGTTCTGTTACTTGTTTACCATTAGGATATCGGCATAAAAAAAGGCGCCTTTATAGAAGAAGACGCCCAACAACAGTTTTTACTTTAAAATTTTTATTCTTTTTTTCAGAACCCGCATCGTCCTCCAAAACGACGCTTCCATTCTTCGCGCAAACGTTCCCTTTCCTCATCGGAAAGATCTTCTCCTTTTTCCATCTGAGGCGGAAAATCCCGTCGGAATCGGCCACCTCCCGGTTTACCGAAGCCCCTGCCGAACAAGATTTTCGACAAGACAAAGAGTCCCAGCGCCTGCCAATAGGTAATTGCTTTCAGATTGAAAATATCAACCATTAATGTATTCCACAAATATTGTAGTAATGCTACCAACAAAAAAACACCAACGATGATAGCGACAACCATAAAAGCGAATTTACCCTTCCGCTGTCTTTTCATTCTTCCATTCATAGCTTAATCCTTTTAAAATTTTAATTCTTCATACAAACTTCGCAAACGTATTCTCAGGTGCTTCACTGCATACCCTTTTCGGCTGATAATCGTCTTTAGGTTCTCATTTTCCATGACTGCAATTTCCTGAAGAGTTTTCTCTTCCAGTTCATTGAGCACAAAAACCCGACGTTGTTTTTCCGGCAATTCCTCCAATGCTTTCATCAGCTCATCCCAAAAAATATCCTTAAATAATTTTAGCTCAGGATTATTGGAGTCGTCAGCTAAAAGGAGCTGACGAATAGGAAACGTACTTTCGCTATCCTCGTCACCCGCTATAAGCTCATCAAGCGATTCACTTTTCTTTTTCCGGTAGCTGTCTGTAATCTTATTTCGTGTGACAGCATAGAGCCATGCTCCCGCATTCTCCAATTCGTCCATATTGGTCAAACGGCTAAATTGATACCAGACTTCCTGTAAGATATCTTCTGCATCCTCCGTTTTCTTTACCCTTCCCTTAACAAAACGTAGCAGCTGACTTCCATAAGTCTTAACGATATCCGTAAATGATCTGGAATTTTTTTCTGCCATATGATTTTGGTATGCAATGTCCATAGCAGCATAGACGAACTAGTCAAACTTTTACTTTAAATTATTTTCATGAATCTTTCTTCTTGCTGACTTCAACTTTCTGACCAATAAGCACACGTTCTCTACCGTCTTCTTTCGTATACGCTTTGTTAGGATAAAGATACGAGATAATCAGCTAATAGCTGATGCATTCAACCTACTTTATCGGGAATAAAACAAAACCTTCATGACTTCGCAGACACCAACAGCAATGAAAGCAAACTGAAGGTTCTTTCTGGCCAATAAGATCAGACACTTTCAGAAAAAAAATGATGCTGTGTGGTCTATTACTTCCACCGCTGCTGAATGACTTTACCTTTATCGGTAATAAAAATATAACGGTATGCAGGGAAACGCTGAATTAATTTTTTTCCTTCTTTCTCACCAAGTACCATAATTGAGGTACTGAGGGCATTTGCAATCTCGGCGGAAGGTCCATAAATCGTCACTGAAGTTAATCCCGTAGCTGGATAACCTGTCACTGGATTTATAATATGTGAATACCGTTTCCCATTGATCTCCGCGTATTTCTCATAGCTGCCTGAAGTTGCTACGGCCATTTCATTCAAATGAAGAACTTTGACCATTTGATGGGGTTTGAACGGATTGTTTACACCCACTTTCCAGGCGTCCCCCCGGGGTGGGTTTCCCCAAGCCGAAAGATCTCCGGAAGCATTAACTATACCTGCTTCAATTCCCTTTGCCTTCATTATGTCCCTGCCACGATCAGCAGCATAGCCCTTCCCGATCGAGCCGAAACCGATCTTCATACCGGGCAATTCCAGAAAAATTGTCGAAGATGCACTGTCGAGACGGATGTGTTGATAGCCCACCTTGGCGACAGACCTTTTAACCAGATCTTCCGTAGGCATCGTGGTCATACTACCATCAAATACCCAAACTTTATCCAAGGCAACAATACTAATATCAAAGGCTCCGCCTGAATTTTGAGCATACTGGATCGCTCGCTTTGTTAATTCAAAAACTTCCCGATCCACCTTAACGGGCTTAATCCCTGCATTGCGGTTCACCGCTGCTATTTGGGTTTGCGGACGCCATTCTGAAATCAGGTTTTCTATTCGATCTATTTCGGAGATGACTTCATCGATATGCTGATTTGCAATCGCGCTATCCCGATCTACCAAGCTGATTTCAAAAACAGAGCCCATAAGGGTAACCTGCCGCTTGACCAAGACCTGCGCAATCCCCGAAGTAATGGACACAAAGCAGAGCATTAAAAGCAGGACACATTGTTTATTGTTCTTCATGAGATTGATCCAAAAAGGAATTATAAAGTCGATCTATACCAAAAGTAGTCTTCGTGACGGGATTTACCATTGTACCATCAATTTACTAATAACAATCCGTTAAGATTTGTCCACTTTCTTTGTAGTCGGCAATAGTTTTGCCGACATGCGCCAGGAGAAGTTCATTTAAAGTATGTTCAACATCATGCTGCATACGCAATGCACCACAAAGCAATACACAACCTCCTTTTTCAAGCAATTCGACAAAATATAGCGCATCCCGACGGATCAGGTCCATGACATATTGTGGATTTTCCTCGCGCGAAAAAGCCAGTTCAAGCTGCTTCAGATGTCCCAGCTTTATCTGCTCATCAGCAAAATCCACATAGTGCGCAGTCATTTCATTTCGATGGCGAAAACCAGCATACAGACGCAAAGGCGTCCTACTTTCATTTTCTGAAATCATGCCAAGAAAGGGTGCTACCCCTGTACCATTCGCAATTAAAGCGACTGCATTTGCTGCTTTCGGGAAATGAAAACTTGGATTAACCATGACACGTGCCTGGAGGGTTTGATTAGTTTCCAATCGATAGAGGAAGCTAGAACCAAATCCATCAGGAAACAATTTCACCACGAGCTGCACCATTCCATCTTTGTAGCCGATCGAATAAAAACGTTCACGTTGATCTTGCGCGGGATAGATTGCCAATAAATCGCCCGATTGCATGTTAATTTTACTTGCAGGCTTCAGCACTAAAGTAAAGGTCGTGTTAGTCGCTGAAACAGCAGACTTCGCTACCACCTTAAATTTCGTCAGTCCGACAACTTTAGCACTATAAATAGCTGGTGCAGAAGCGAGTGCAATAGTGGCCTGCGAAGACCAGTCATGTATCCATGAAATAAGTTCATCAACATCCTTATCATTAACGGTATGTAAGTCTGTTAAACGCGAAGCCCAACCTTGTTTTTCTAGTAAACAATCAATTTCGCGCGCATAAGCACAAAAATCGGGATAGGCTTTTGAACCAAAGCCGAGAACCGAAAATTGTACATCTTGTTTTTGTGGATGGCTATTGAGCTTTTGTTCAAATTGAAGTGCATTGGAGGGTGCTGTTCCTAGCCCGTATGTCGAAGTAAACACAAGCAAGTGTTTTGCCTTTGGAAAGCATTGATATTGATTCATTCCGAGCAGCAACGATTTTTGCCCATCCGCCAAGAGCTGTTTATGGATCTGATTGGCGAAAAACAGCGTACTTCCATTTTCCGTTCCGAAAAGAATAACAATCTCCGCTTCTTCAGGTTTATATTTATTCTTGATTTTTGTACGCGTGCGCTTGAATGTAATGACGAACCCTGTATAAATAAAGAACACAATATTCAACGATGCGAGCCCCAGTACAATAGCCCATATAATATTGGTCTTACCCGTATGAAGGTCCAAAGACAACTCTTCGGCCAATGCAGTAAAGGGGTACTTGACTTCTTTATGCAAGCTTCCATTCAACTGGTTGATGGTCAATTCCCGATCGCGAAGCTTCAATACAAAATATTCGTCAGGATCGCCTTCCATAAACGGAAACTCCAAGGTCTTCAAATCAACAAGTTTTGTATTTTGGAATATTGAAAATTTTGCCACCTCCAATTCGATATCTTCCTTCATCTTATTGGGATATTCGATGGTTTGATTCGGCTTCTTTAAGATTTCAATACGTACCAGGAATAAATAGGTACCAGTTAGGGCCAATATCAAAATTGGTATCAAAAATAAACGTCCTGAAACAACGTGGAAATACTGAGCAAAAAAGTCCCGATTGATTTTGGCAAAGAAGTGTCGAACGCCCTGTTGACGCTTAACAATCAGAACAATTCCTGAAATAGTAATAAGAAACAACAGAAATGAAACCACACCAATAATCACCCGGCCGGTCACTTTCAGAAAGAGCGAGCGGTGTAAAGCTGTAACCCATTGAATAAATTGGGACTTATTCAATTGGGGACCAAGCAGACGCCCGGTATTCGGATCAATATAACCCTTCACGCTATTGCCATCAGCGTCTATGGCATCAATACTCACAAATTGATTGTGATCTATCGAAATCGCTATGATTTCGGGATAAACCTTGCGCAAGGCTGTTACGGACTGCGCAAGGTTTAAAGTTTCAATATGTTCAACCCGATAAGGTGGAATTTTTTCGTTGACAGCGTCAACGGCCAATATTACGCCAGTTATCGATAATAAAAGTAAAAAGACAGAAGAAACAATAGCTAAGGCTAAATGTGCATACCTCCAAATAGATACCAGCATTTTTACCCCTCTTTTATTGTATTTTATTTAACTTGACAAGTTTGATGTATCCCTTGCCGTTCGCTTTTTCGGTAATGGCTTCTTTTGTTAAAGGGATTTCAACATCGGCAGTATGATATTTTTGTTCCTCTACAGCAGATTCAAAACGGAGTTTATACCCTTTGTTGAACTTCGATTCGTCAATATCCAATGTACGCATGGCACGGTCACCGCCACCAACTGACGCACCCGTCACCGCATTTAGCTTCTCTTTGGTCTTATTTTGAAACTTGTACCATTCCTTGATCGTATTATACCATTGCTTATCAGATCCCAATACGGCGAGTGTTTTTTCGTAAGCTCCACTAGGATTAATCAGTGAAATCACGACGTAGGCTTTCTCACCTTCGTAGGCATTCATTTGGATCATGCACTTATATTTAGCTGCCTGTGCGAAAGAGCTTAGGGCTGCCATTGAAAATAAAAGAGTGGCTATCGTTGTTTTAAATATGTTATTCATCTTCAATTGTATCTAATTTTAAGGTATCCGTAGTCCGTTCAGCGTTACCAATATTTCTATTATTTATCGGGATATTTCATCGATATGATTAGAAATACCACTGAAATACGATGTTGTCTTATTTCAAAAAGTCAAGCTGCACATTGGACTTAGCTAAGAAATCGTTCTCTTTCGCCAGGTCATAAGCTGTTTCATCGAATTCTGTTTTCAATTCCTTTTTTGCACCAAGCGAAACCAATGTTTTTAATATGGAATCGTCTTTAGCTAGGAGAGCTGCCTTATGTAGTGCCGTCGTTCCTTCTTTATCTTGTGCGTTAATGTCTACTCCAAGTTCGCTAGCTTTCTGGATAAGCTTCACATTCTCTTTGGCTACTGCCAAATGATACAATGTACTACCATTTTTTTGCGGAGCATTAACGTCCAATCCGTTCGTCTTAAGGATCGCTAATTTTTCTTTAAACTCATCCCCTTGTGACACATTTCCCTGACCACCTGGTCTTCCCCCCTGTGGCAATTCCTTGTAAGAATTAAACCAATAGAACGCTAAGTTATTGCCCTCCTTATCCAATACCTTGGTATCGGCTCCATTTTTAACCAATGCCGCAGCTACTTCAGGAGTTCCATTTGCTATTGCTTTAGTCAATGCAGATTCTCCTTTTTCATTTACAGCATTCACATTTTTCGCTTTAGTAAGCAGCAACTCGACCAATTTAGCATCTTTACCACTAGCAGCCACCATAAGTGCCGTATTTCCTTCGTTGTCAGCTTTTGCGACATCTACACCTTTATCCAAAAAATAATTGATCACATCCATATCTGGCCTACGAACCAAAGCATGCAGTACCGTAGCACCTTCCTTATTTACCGCCTTAGGATCCAATTTGAACTTTTCAACCAAATAGGTATAAACCGCCAAACCGTTAGAAGCTTGTCTAGAACCTTGAGTCGCAAAAAACAACGCATTGTTGGTTGGCTTTACACCACGGGCGATGAATTTCTCCATAAGCGCGGTATTTCCAAGTTTAGCAGCATAATCCGTTACCGTACGGCCCGACTCATCTTTATCTTGAATAGATAATCCTTTTTTTATGAAATAATCCGTCAATGCCAGGTCCTTGTCTGCAGACGCTGCAAGCATCATCAAAGTTGCACCACCTTCATATTTCTGTTTGGGATTCACACCTGCTTTAAACAAGGCATCATACACAGCAGTATTTGTATTTCCTGTTGAAGCTGCATAAGCGACAATTGGGTAACCATGGCTATCTTGGTAATTGACATCAGATCCCTTCGCTATTAAAAAATCGACCAATTCAGCATTTCCACTTGACGCTGCCCAGTGTAAATAACTACGGCTGTGATGTGTCTTCTTGGTTACACTATTCCCTTCTTGTTCGATCATGAATTTGACGACATCAGTCGGAGCACCATTTAATATAGCCATAGTGACCGGATCAAAGGATGCCGCATTCGGCTGAGAAGGGCTATTTCCTTTGCTGATTTCTGCTTTAACAACGGTCAATGTAGGTTTGCCCTTCCAGAACTCGCCGTTCATCAACGAGTTTGTCTGCGCCTGTGCATAAGATGCAGCGAATAATAAAGCTGCCAAAAGTGTCTTTTTCATTCTTTTATTTGTCTTTTGAAGGTGATGGAGCAACATAACCTATTCATTCCCTACTCAATTATTCTGCAAATTGAGCTTTAATTATTCGATAACACGGGTCGGAATATATCGTGTTGGTTTCATCAGAATATGTGTAAACGCGTATATTTTTAGAACATGGATGCTTTCCGAATTCGATGTTTGCAACAATTTCTGCATACAGCCAAGCCCATGTTTAAAATAGATCAACTACTTTATTTAAATTAATTCTAAATTAATGCAAATCTAAAAAATATTCCCAAACCACAAAAATTAATCGTGCTAATTTTTATTGATCAATTGCCCTGAAAGGCTTTCGGCTTCATCCGAACAACATCTGAAAGAAGATTGTTAAACTTGCAAATGCACTAAAATTATCTTACTTTACTTAAAATAAAGTGGTATAATGAGCAAGGTAGTTTCCAATTTTTATACAATCAGCGCAACGACTGAACCTGAGCATAAAATTTTCTATCGTCTGTATGTACCCGACGATAATCAAATAGTGGCAACATTACTCTTGGTTCATGGCATGCAGGAACATAGTGGTCGGTACGAAGAATTGGCCAGTTATCTGACTACAAAGAATTTTGCGGTTTTAAGCTACGATCAATTAGGCCATGGAAAAACGGCGCTACAGGTCGATCAATTGGGTTATTTTAAAAAGCATGGGGCTAAAGAACAACTTATTGATGACGCCATTACAATGAGTAACTTCTTACGTGAAACCTATCCGCAACTGCCTCAATTTATTTTAGGGCATTCCATGGGATCCTTTGTCACACGCTGTGTTTTGCAAAAAATTGGCTGGCAATTTAAGGGGGCCATTATCGTGGGGACAGGCCAACGTCAAAAAGGATCCATGGCCTTTCGCCTTTTACTCACTCTTCTCAATAGTATTGCCCCTAAAGGAAGAAGTAAATTGATCAATCGCATTTTTGACAGACGTAATAATGCTCGATTTAAGAACGAGCCTAACCAAAATAACAGCAATTGGTTAAGCGTAAGCAAGACAAACCGTATTTCATTTTTGGAAGATCCACTTTGTGGGGGATTGTTTACCAACAATGGGTTTCATACCGTATTAGACCTTTCTTTGCAAGCGACAGCTATCGAGGCTACCAAGAATATCCCAAAAAACCTACCAATTGTATTTATCAGCGGACAGGATGATCCAATTGGAGATTTTGGAATAGGCGTTGAAAAAAGTGCGGCACAGTTAAGGGCACAGGGACAGACCGATATAACCCTTAAATTATATGCAGGCATGCGGCATGAAATTCTTAATGAAGACTGCAAAATGGAGGTATTCCAGTTCATCAGTAGCTGGCTTCATCGCCATTTACTTTAATTTCCGACTGTAATATTTCCGAATAGGCTCATCTAAATAGTTAAAGACTAATAAAGATAAAAAAATCAACAACAGCATTCCAATAACAATAATCACAGCCATTTGCTTATTCGATGGGTGATTAAGTTCTACATAGCTCATAAAAATCCAGATAAATGGATAATGAATGATATAGAGCGGATAGGAGATATCACCTAAAAACTTGCATAACTTCTTGACCCCTCCAAACACAGGCTGCCCTCCTATCCCCAGTAAGAGTAATAAAGGAAAATAGAAGATAACGACAATAGGATCAATGTATTTACCATAAGCTTCAGAAAATGGAATAAAAAATACGGCGGCAAGTAGACCTAGAACACCGAAAAAAGGAAGCTTGTTGGAAATGGTCCAGTTCGATCTAAAAATAAGTAGTCCCATTGAAAATGAAAACCATAAACGAATTCCACCAGCCCAAAAGTTGTCTGCTCCAAAACCGACAGCTAAATAGCCCGAACGAAATGATTCGGCACATAGCGCTGCTGCACCAAGGAGCACTATCCCCCAAAGAAACTTTTTTGGAATCCGTACCAGTACCAAAGCATAGGCTATATTGGCGATATACTCCCAAAATAGCGACCATGTAGGTGGGTTTAAATGAAAAAGATTAAAATAGCGTTCTGGTACAACCGGGTATGGAATCAACGTTATCCCACTAATAAACATCCCCATCTTTTGCAAAACAGAAAATGAGCCAGCCAAACTGCTGAATGGATCGTAAATAAATGCGAATAAACCAATCAACGTACCGATGATAACCAATGGGTGCAATCGCAGCAAACGCAAGAGAAAGAATCGTTTTAGACCGATTGTGGCCAGCTTCTGATCGTAGGCATAGGCAATGACAAAACCCGATAAACAAAAGAAAAAATCAACGGCTAAATAGCTATGTGGAATAAAACTATTGCGATAATCCGGTTGTGCAATTTCCATAAAGTGAAACAGGACGACTGCGATTGCGGCTACCCCACGCATGGCGTCAAGAAGTTCAAAATGTTTCTTCGTTTGATGTACCATATTTTTTATCGGCAGCGAAAATTAAGACCGACGAAGATCGAAGATCCGCTGCTAGCTATTGCAAATGCTATTTAAAATTAAACGTTGGTGCTGGTTGTGGCGCAACACTGCTGGTTGTCCCTTCAATTTTTGGCCAGTCCTTATCCCAGACGATCTGATCCAACAATAGCATCCGGCGATTTCCCCCCGTAGCAACACGAGGCTGTTTTGGATCGATACCATGATAGAGTATCCAATCTTTTCCCTTGTCGTCTGTAATAATGCGCGAAGTATGGCCCGTCCCCACAAATTGATCATTTCCTTTTAACAACAGTGTTCCACTCCCCCGCTGTGTAAGGTTGCGGCCTTCTTGATCCACATAGGGTCCTTTCAGATGGCGAGAGCGCCCCACAAGAACATGATAACTGCTTTTTTCTCCTTCACAACAGGAGCCTTTGGACCCGACAAAGTAATAGTACCCTTTCCGTTTATGAATCACAACGGCTTCAAAATCTCCTGCGGCAACTTTAAATTTTTTATTTAAATCGAGTACCACTGTCCCATTTTTATCCAGTTCAACACCATATGTACCCTGCGTGCTCGCATCGCTAAAACTGCCCCAGAATAGATAGTTCTGCCCATTTTCCGTAAAAAAATAAGGGTCTATTGAATTCGGCACATCGATCTCCTTGCTATCAAAAAGTTTACCTTGATCGATAAAGGGGCCTTCCGGTCTAGCTGCTAGGGCTACACCGATGCCGGGATTGGGATCACCCCATGTGGAATAGGCATAATATAAGAGATACTTATCACTTAACCTCACCACATCGGGGGCCCAGATTCCGCCTTCTGCTTTCCAACCCGGTTTAGTTGGGAAGGCGGTTCCGATCCATGTCCAGTTTACAAGATCGGTGGATTGTAGAATAGACACCAGACGTTGTCCCTTTCCGTCGCCCCAATTGTCGGCTGTCCCATATGCATAGAACATTTTGCGCTGTGGATCTCTAACGACTGTAGGATCAGCAAGTATGGGCTCAAAAACCGGATTGCTATAGGTTTTATGCTGAGCCGTGGCATTTGCTATTTGTTCCGACGGCTTCACTGAACCTGTAGCGCTTCCACAGGAGCTCAACAGGTTCAGTACGACAACTCCGCCAATCCAATATCTGAACAACATTGCATTCAACATCTTATTATTCTATTTATATTATTTTCTATATCATAGGAAAAGCTATTTTGCTTTTCCCAATTTCTCTTCCAACATTTTGATAAAATACCCGCCAACAACAGATCGTGCTTTAAATCCTGCTCTTTTAGGACGGTCTGTATAAGTCCAATCCGACATGGGAACGCGATCGGTTGTTTCGTTCATAAAACGGTAGACTGGCTTCAAAAATGCCTCAAAGGTAGGCTTATCATCTGCCATAGTCGCCGTCCAAATAATCCAATCGGTTTTGGTATAAGGCTGACGGTTGTCCAGGGGAAGTCCGTATTTATTTTGTTTGCCGAGATAGTATTTAATTTCAGTTTCACGGATAGAAGGGTCGAAAATATCCATCTTAAGCAATTTATCCCAGACCATATTATACTTTTGACTCCAGGTTCCACTTTTATCAAAAGTTAACTTGTAGTGATCCCCATCTTCGGCCATCTTTTTCCATTTCATCGCCATTGCTTTTGCTTCGGTCAAATACTTTTTCGCCGTAGCCTCTTCACCAAGCATTTGGGCCAGATAACCGTAAGATGCAATACCCAAAATAGCTTTAATGGATAAATTGGCATTATGCGCAAAATGGCCTGCAAAATCATCTGTACACAACTGATTTTCGGGGTCAAGACCTTTATCGACTAGATAATCTACCCAGGTAGACAACACTTTCCAATGTTTTTTGGCATAAGCGGCATTGCCTTCCACCTTCGCTAAAGCATAAGTTAATAGCAGCATATTTCCCGATTCTTCGACAGGCATATCTCCACCGTAAGTTTGGCCATTCGCTAAAGGATAGGTCCCAACATCATGCGCAGCAAAAGGTTTTGTCCACTTATTGCTTTCACTATAATAAAAAATGGCGTTCATTAGTGCTTTTGCCAGTTCTGGATTATAGTAAAGGAAAATCGGAGCCGAAGGATAGGTTACATCAACAGTTCCTATTGACCCATTGCTATCATTTTCCTTGGACAGTAAAAGCAGATCGCCATTGGGTGCTTTTACAAGTTTATGCGCGGCGATTGCCTGTCTATAGGCCAAGGCACATAATGCAGCATAGTCCTCACCGCCGTTGCGCAAAGCTGTACCCCATAATTCGGCATCAAATTTATCAGCAGCCTTTTTGAGAACAGTATACTCTTTGTCGGCCAGTTCAAATTGTTTCTCAATGGAACTATTTCCATTGGTATTCCAATAAGGTCGTAAATTTTGTCCAAAATATTGGATCGAGTACAGGTCATCATAGCCCAACAAGATCTTATCCTGGTAGCTTGATGAGACATCAAAAGTTTGCATCAGTGCCAATTGTTGCCCTCCATTTGGAGAAGAGCTATTTTCACTCTTCAGAAAATTAGAGCGTAATTGATGGCTACTTCCGACCGCTGACTTTGTCTTTGATTTTGCACCTGCCATATAGAAATACCCCCAATCTATCCGTAGGTCGTCACCTTTCTTTCCTAGAACCTGCTGGCTTTTGCTTCCTGTCTTTACAAATTGGAGATTTCCGGAAATAAAGGAACTGCTTGTCGCATCTTGAAGAGGAGAATTCAGTGCCCAATTTGGTGCCGCCTCCAAATAAAGTTGTACCTGGTGTTTCTTGCCATCCTTCGCATGGACTGTATAGGAAAGATAATTTACGGGTCTAGCCATTAAGTCCAATTTATCCAAAAACATCGGCGCAGTAAATGTAATATTTAAGTCCACGGGCCCGCAGTTAAACGAATAATGTGTTTGTGTTGCCTGCACATTGGAAGTGATCTGATTCGCTTCATTGTCGAATTGAATACTACCTTCTTTTTCTGTAAAGAGTCCAAAATCAAAATATCCATTCGCTACCCTATTATAGCAATAACCCGCGAGTATATTTTTTCCTTTCTTCAATGTTTTTACGACATGTTCGGGCAGCTTGACCCGACTATTTTTACCTGTCGAATTGCCTGTATTAGCAACCTCAATACCGTTGACGTACAAAATAGCGTCATCGTCATGTGTAAATTCGATATATACGGATTTGCCCGTAAGATCCTCAGTCAGTTCAACTTCCCTTCTAACCCAAATTTTAGGTTCCTGCCAATCAGTCTCCACATTGGGTTCTTTGTCCTTGGTACCGAATGGCGCTGCCCCCATTTTCCATTGCCGTGCATCAAATGAAGGTTTCATCCAGTCTGAGGCAGGTTCGCTGACAACGTAACTTCCCGTCCAAGCCGCATGTTCGCCCATCCGGGCCAAAGGCAAGAGTTCAGCCTCTTCTTTGCCCAGGAAGCGATAGGGTTTTCCATCCACTTTAAGGACGCCCAATAAGGGAAAGGATTTTCCGGTCCAATGGCGTACAACATCTGCATTCAATTCGTTGCTATAGGACCAGGCACTTGTATTCGGGTCAATTGTTACTAAAGGATAGGCAGGCGCGCGAAGATCATTCTTAAGGACTTGTTTTTGTGCAAACGACGATACCGATTGACATACAATAGCCGTTGCAATTAGTAATTTTAATTTCATTGATTTCGTATAAAATAGGTTTAGGTTGACAGGTATACTTTCAGCTATAA
Organism: Sphingobacterium sp. UBA3519; assembly: GCF_002377215.1. NCBI lineage: Bacteria > Pseudomonadati > Bacteroidota > Sphingobacteriia > Sphingobacteriales > Sphingobacteriaceae > Sphingobacterium > Sphingobacterium sp. UBA3519. The sequence continues at coordinate 312,076 of NZ_DFPI01000037.1, read as the reverse complement.
ATTTAGGCCGCAACCCGTGTTGCGGCCATATCGCTATCAATTATTTGGTAGGTGCATTATAAAGCGCCTGATGTGCAGCCTTCAATTCTGCTTCAGGCATTTTTACAACTTTACGATCATAAGTCATCAAACCATTTGTTTCTACTTCCACATCTGTTGTCTGTGTATAAACAGCGGCCGACAATCCCATCGGAATTAGACGTGTCAAATCATGGATAAGACGTTTGTAACGCTCCAATAATTCCGTTTTATTCTTGAAACTTTGGTATCCCCAGTTGTCTTTCTGTTGCCAAGAATGTCCGTCTATCGGTAATCCCAGACCACCGAATTCACCCAATGCAAGCACTTGTTTAGCACCAAACAAATTTGGATCAGGCATGGCTGCATCCGGATAATTATGGATATCCAAGATATGTCCAGTTTCCATAAAGTTACCACCACTGGCGCTATTTACGAGTCTTGACGGGTCATTAGCCACGGTCCATTCCGTAATTTCCTTCGTTTTGAATTGCCCCCAAGCCTCATTGAAAGGCACCCAGATGACAATACTTGGATAGTTGTGCAACACCTCCATAATGGTTTTCCACTCTTTCCGGTAGTAATTCTCAGATTCCTGTGAACGTACTTTATCCCGATTGCCACCTGAAATCTTTCCCGGTTGCATATCCCAATGATTTCCACCAAGATCGCCGCTAGGCATATCTTGCCAGACAAGCATACCTATACTATCACAGTACCGATACCAACGTGCCGGTTCTACCTTGATATGCTTACGGATCATATTGAATCCCATTTCCTTTGTTTTGACGACATCAAACTTCAGCGCTTCATCCGTTGGCGCGGTATGTAGACCATCCGGCCACCAGCCTTGATCCAATGGACCATATTGGAAAGTAAACTTATTGTTTAACATTAAACGTTGAACGCCGTTTTCATCTTTCTGCATGGCTATCTTCCGCATGGCGAAGTAGCTTTTCGCCTGGTCTACGATTTTTCCTTTTCGAATCAGCTGAATTTCCAGATCATAGAGTTTAGGGTTACTCGGCGACCAGGGCTCCAGATTGGGTACCGAAAGATCAAAAGATGTATTGGGTTGTCCTATTTGTTCTTTAATAAGCTTTCCGCCATCCAATGCACGCACCTTTATTTCGTCACCGGCTTGGCTTCCCTCTACGGAAGCTTGAAAGGCCAAGACAGCATCGTCCAATCGCGGTGTCTGTTTGGTACTTACAATGTAAGTTTGTGGAACACTTTCTAACCAAACGGTCTGCCAAATTCCCGTCACTGGTGTATACCATATACCATTCGGCTTGTTCACCTGTTTACCCCGTGGTTGTGGACCATCATCAGTCGGATCCCATACCCGAATGGCTATTTCCTGTTTCGCTCCTTTCTTTAGGAAGCTTGTCACATCCATCGAAAATGGATCAAAACCACCTTCATGTCTTCCCACCAATTGATTATTTACATACACATCACATTGCCAATCTACGGCACCGAAATGCAACAGGACCTTATTTTTATGGACAGACTTGTCCAATGTTATGGTATTGTTATACCATAAGGCTTTATCTTTTCCAACCTCTTTACCAACACCGGACAATGCCGATTCAATAGCAAAAGGAACAAGGATGTTGCCGTCCCATTGCCGAGGAATCTCTTTAGTACCTACCGGAGTGACAGCATATTTCCATAGTCCATTTAAATTCTGCCAGTTATTGGTTCTGATTAATTGTGGCCTAGGGTATTCAGGATGTGGCTTTTGGGCCGTTACTTTCTCGCCCCAGGGGGTTAATATATGTGATCCGGCGGGTTTCCAATCCTGAGCAAAGTTCAATTGTGCTGCCATCATCAAACTGGCAAAAAATAAGGTTTTCTTCATCATAAAAAATCGTTAAGTCATTTATTTATATCGTATTTATATTATTTCACCGTGGGAAAAGCAGCAATGCGCAAACGTGCTGCTCCCATTGGAATTAGTTCAACTTCCTGTACCTCGCTTTTGCTTTCCACGGGGCTCAGAGGCAATACCCCCGTTAATCCGTTTTCATCAATTTTCCACCCATCGATACGTTTCGCTTTCACAAGAATCGAAATAGGTACTGCTTCTGCGTCGAAAGGAAATGCATCTTTAGGCCATGGTCGTTTGACCACTTTTAGGTGGTTAACAGCTTGCAATTGATTTTGTACAAGTCCGTAATTCCAATCACTTGCAGGAAGGATTTCATAGGATGGCCACTTGGATGGATCTGCAGTCTCCTGCCATTTGGAATCTCCTATTGCCGAAGCCTTACTATCTTTTTTCACATAATTCTCTTTGATTTTAAGGGCATAGGTCAATGGTCCACGCTGGATACTCACTGAATTTTTATTGGCTGTCCATGTTTTCAGATCTATGGTCATTGGTAAGGAAAGTTCGACCTTGTCGCCGTCTTTCCACTGCCGTTGAATCCGAATATATTTTGCACCAGCTTCCACAGCTTGGCTTTTACCATTAACCGTTACTTTCGCTTGTTTCGCCCAGGCTGGAATACGGAGATAAAAGGGAAAATCAACCGTTTTACCATGTGTTCCTATTTCAAATCGTAGCGATTCTTCAAAAGGATAATTGGACTCTTGCCGGATCTGAATAGCCTGCTTGTTTCCGACGTTGATTTCAGCCTTTGATGCGGCATATAGTACTGCCGCAACACCGTTATCATTCGTTGCCATATACAAATGCTCAGCATAATATGGCCAGCCCTGACTGTGATTATGCTGACAACAGCGTGAACTGAAGGGATTCATCATTAAAAATGGCCCGTTATTATCAATTCCAGGAGCATGATTATGGCTGTCGCTGATGGTCATATTTGGACTTGTAATATACCTTAAGGCCTTGAAATCTGCTGTTACGGCTGCTGGATAGGTATTGAAAGCGACTTCCTCCGCATGATCTGCCCAAAATGGGTCGCCTGTTATCCCAAGAAGGATTTCATTGGACGCCATCTGTTCGACCATACCACAGGTTTCCACCCCTTGACGGGGATCGGTATATCCTGGACGTGCATTTTCATCGGCACCGAACATACCGCCTGGAACCTGACCAAATACCTGCCTGACAAAATGAAAATTAGCGTAGGTCGCATTCAGGTCTTCACTCGATTGGCTTTTCAGATAATAGGTTGCCGGCTCTCTGAAACACTGCGCTACATTAACATTATGCCAATTCGGCAAATCATCTTTCTGGCGCCAATTGGCGGTATTCCGATGGATTTTATCTGCTAAATCCATCAGCCATTCATTCCCCTGTGTTCTATTATAGAGCCAATAAACCGAGAGCAGATTGTCACCACCCCGACTATTTTCCCAATAGTCTTTAAGAAAAAAACTATCCGGCAAATTGGCCTGCCATTTAAAATAATTGGTCATCAAGGTTAAGACACGTTGGTCACCGCTATATTCATAATAAGATTGCAGGCACCACAACATCAACATATTCCCCCAAAGATCTGGTTTGTTGTTACGCAGAATCAATGGCCCAAAGTATCCATCAGGACGCTGGCTTTTTAGTGCGGCTTCCAACCATATCTTTGACTCCGCTAGGATTGTAGGATCTTTTAAGATGTAGCCCAGATTAGCATAACCTTTTAGCCAATAAGGAACTTCTTCCCAGCCATAATCTCCTTTCCCATCCGTACTTAACCAAGCATTATTTTTTTTGGATAGCCAAGCGCTAATTTCGCCCAAATGACCTGTGAGACCATCTTTTTGCAACGCTAGGTACTTCCCTAACCAGCCTTCAGGCACTATACTGCCTACCGGCAATTTCAGCAAGGCATTTTGTCTCAGTGGAGCCCTATTGTTCACGTATTGTGTATTCTTACCTGTCAACGGCAATTGGTTTACGGAAGTTGCTATTCTTGATTGAGCCGACGTAGCTAAGCCAAACCCCAACAATAAGCTTAAAAAGCCAATTCTTTTAATCATTTTTATTTTAGTTTCTTTGGTTCACTATCGTACAGCGCCTCGGTAATCCCATTTACCCGTAACCCTACGCGCACATACACCGCTGCGCTCTTGGTCAAAATATCTTTGATATCCAGTTCCAATTCGACATGGCCGGCATTTAATCCAGTTTTTTCCATCTTATATGTATATTGGCCCAAATCCACAAATTTTGTATCATTGACCAATAAGGTGACTAAATCAATCGTTCTTGAAGCATCTATCGTTTCGATATCAAAAGATGCTTTAAGGATATTTCCTTGTGTGTTATAGGTTATATTACTCATCATGTAGTAGGGTTTCACCTGATAATCCACTGTGGTATTGCCCTTCACATCAACTAGCAACGTATCGGCGCTGCTCACCCATGGTCCATTTCCACTGGTTGTCACCAATTTGTACTTTCCATCGAAAAGTTTCGTAGAAAACGAACCATCTTGAGTTAAATAAACATTAATAGGAGACCGAAATTGATAACCATCCTGCCAGAGTTGAAGATAGACCGATTGATTGGATCCTCTCAGCCCCAAAGGTTTGGAATTATAGGTTACATGTCCGCTTAATGTGCTTTGTGGTGCATCATAATTATCTTTGCCACAAGCAAAAACACCCAAGAGTAAACACAAACCGACTATTAATTTACAAAAAAAAGTTTTCATAAGAATAATGCTATTGATAAGGATTTCGGACTAGCTTCGGATTGTTGTTAATCCAATTTTGGTCAATGAAATTATAATAGTTCTGATATTTAAAATTTCGCGGATAGAGCGTATGGCTAGATTTCTGTTTCTCGAAAACCCACTTGCCATTGTTAGGATCCCCAGGAGCATATATTTTATACGGAAATAGGGCATAGTGCACCGCATTGTAATTATCAGCACTTCCGTTCCAAATTTCGTGTGCAATGCGTAAACGCTTGAGATCCCAGTAGCGATGATCTTCGAATGCAAATTCAACGCGACGTTCCTGAATGATATCATTTAAAGAAATAGTCGTCAATGCTTGTATTCCCGCGCGCTCCCTGATCTTATTGATATATCCAGTCAACTCAGCTTGCGGTTTACCAAGTTCAAGCCCCGACTCTGCAGCGATCAACAGAAATTCAGCATAACGAAAACGGACAAACCAAATATCCGAACCGCGCCCGCGTGTAGAGGCATCTTTATTTTCGTCAATAAACTTCCGGATATTAAATCCAGTTTTATTGACATACATATCGTTGGAAGTCGTAGGGCCATCCTCACTCGTAACAAGTCCGCCAAATTTATCATTTGAGGAACCAGGCGAACCTGTTACTGTCTTCCATGTATCATTTTCTTTATACCGAACCCCCGCCTGATAAGTTATTTTCGTTCCAGCAAAATCTGCTCCGGAGTAAATTACCGTACCATACAAGCGTGCATCCTTATTGGCAAAAAGATCTTCGGGATTTGTATAATAAACATAGTCACCAGCAGCAGTCTTCGTTTTCAGATCCCCTTTTCGATCATTTGTATATTCAAATGCTTCCACCAAATTGAGTACTGGAGTTACGAAATTGGCATCAATATCACCGCGGACAGATGAGGCTATATTATTATTGGTAAAAGAATGGGTCTCACCAGGATAAGCATAGTCTTTTGCCCAAATTACTTCATTGCTTGATTTTGAGGTTACGGCAAGATAAAAGTTCTTGCCCTTATCCGGATTTGCATTATACAGCGCATAAGGACTATTATTTATAATATCCAAAGCAGTTTCATAAGCTGTCTGATAATATTTAATTGCTTCAGATGCAGGGATGCCCACCTCATTTCCTGCAGTCTTCACGTCTGGAGTTTTATAGTTATACTTGGCTATGGAAGCAGCATATAAACTTGCGCGGGCTTTTAACGCCAAAGCTGTCCATTTATTGGCTCTCGCCGAATTGATGGTTTTCTCTGTACCGAGCATTTTAGCCGCTTCAGTACATTCACTGATGACATAATTATAACTTTCAGCCTCGGTTGCACGCGACAACTGTAATTCTGCTGGATCCATTCCACTTGTATAATCATATACTTTATCACCCACCATTGGCACTCCCCCCAAACGCTTGATCATATTAAAATAAGTCCAGGCACGGATAAAGCGGGCCTCACCTTCAATGCTCTTTTTATTGTTGTCATCTAATGTTGATTGTCGGACACCTACAATAAATTGGTTTAGATTTCGGATCAATTCATAATCATACATCCGCCAAAAATCATTTGGAAACTCCTGCATATTGTTGGGAGAACCACTGGAAAATCCTGCTTCATCTAGCATCGCAAAGGAGCCGTTGTCGCCAAATTGCTGGCCCCAGCTGACTCTTCCGTAATAATTGGCCAACACTGACTTCACCATATTTTGATCTGAAAATATCTGATCATCGGTAAAAATTGCCTGTGATTCCCGGTCCAAGAACTTATTACAGCTTGAAAATGTACATACTAGACATACACTCCATAAAATAACCTTCCTCTTTATCATGTTATTAAAAAGTTAAATTAACACCCACATTTATAACCCGGTTTGTTGGGTATTGAACACCTGAATCACTTGTGATTTCCGGATCGATCTTCATATCACCCAAATTATCTATACTGAAGAGATTCTGCATCATCGTATATATTCGTAATTTTTGGATTCCACGAGCTTTCATCCACTTATCTGGCAAGGTATATCCAATCTGAAGATTTCTTAGTTTTATATAATTGACATTGGTGAGCCAAAAATCGCTATGCCAATAATTACTATGGTTTTGATTTCCGCGAATCAATGTTGGATACTTGCCGGGAATCAATGTACTATTCGGGTTGGTAATATCACTGAGCATCCATTGATTCTCCATGTAATATTGCGGATTATTTCCACCATCGTGGAAAGGGTTCATCGCTTCGTAATTGGGACGATAGGATGCAAATGCTGCTCCTGTCAAATCCATGGCCAGATCAAATCCCTTGAATTGTCCGCCCAGATTAATTCCAAAATTGAAATATGGAAGTCCGCCTTGCCGATATCCTATTGGCCGCTGATCCAGCTCATTGATCACTTTATCCCCATTGATGTCTTCATATTTTATATCTCCTGGTCTCAAGGTAGAATTACCTTGACGGTCATTGTCTACATCGTAATTGGCAATTTCTTCCCAGGACTGAAACTGTCCAGTAGCATGTAAGCCCCAATTTAGATAGGCGTAGCGGTCAAAAATGGAGTTCCGATATTGATCCCAGGAATTCCCAAACCGGGGTTTATATTGTTCACCATCAATCTGACGGGCAAATGTAAAATTACCACCGACAAAGTAATTGAAATCGCCAGCCTTACTCCGCCACATAATTGAGCCATCGATACCCTTATGCATATCGGAGTTTAGGTTTTCATAAGGCAGACTAAAACCAACCTCATTTGGTATCAATACATCATTTCTGGAGGCCGGTAGACCGCTTCTTTTCCGTCGAAAGAAATCCAAGCTACCAGTCAATCTTCCCTTTAATGTGCTAAAATCAAGCCCCACATTCAACATGTGCGCCTCAATCCAGGAAAGCGTTTTGACAGGAAGTCCACGGGGTTGGGTGCCAATAACATATTTTCCGTCAATCGTCGAACCTTTGGAATTATAGGTATATCCGCTCAGGTAACCAAAAGCATAATATTTCCAATCATCCAAATTGTCATCCCCCAATATCCCGTAAGATCCCCGAAGCTTAACATCATCAAGTACCTTCCGCATGCCATCTGTCCAAAACTTTTCAGAAGAGATCCGCCATCCCGCGGATGCTGAAGGAAAAAATCCCCATCGACTTCCAGGAGCAAACTTCCAGGATCCATCATAACGCGATGAAAGTTCTAAAAGATATTTTTGATCGTAGTCATAATTGACCCGACCTGCAAAGCCGGCTCTTGCTTGCGTATTTACTCCAGTATCATTATAGGTATCCATCGTTTGAAAATAGATCAAACTCAATGCATTTGATGCTGGTCTGTCGTGGACATAAATATCGGGGTTATCTCGTTTTATTGACTCCGCGGCTAATACAGCATTCACACCATGCTTTCCAAAACGTTTGTTATAATTTAAAGTGAATTGTGTTGAAATTTCTTCGATTTGAGCGATAGACCGCTCCCGCCAAGGGTTATCCATGCTAAATATAACTGGATAGGTATCCGTTTTTTCATCATAGCCATACAATTTGTAAGTGAACTCCTGATTATCCATCCATTTATTTGCCAGATAATAGCCTACTGTACCCTTAGCGATCAGATCATCCGTGATCTTATATTCTGCATTAAAATTTAGTTGCATCACCCGCCATTTTTCCTGATACGTACCAGACAGGTCATAATTCAACATCGCAAAATTCGTCTCGGTGTTGGCTGCAGTTTGTGTTGGATAGAGCGGATTGTCGTTAGCAAATGGCCGCGCAGTAGGTAAGTTGCGATAAATGGCAAATAATGCTTGCCAGGTATCATCCGCTCCTGGTACGCCGGGTTGTTTACGTTGTTCAATACGGCCGTTTAAATTGGCTCCTATCTTTAATCGTTTAGATACGCTCGCGTCAATGTTCATCTGTACATTTGTACGATTGAAACCACCATAGTTACGGATAATGGATTGTTGGTCGAGGTGCCCGGCACTTATGTAATAATTGATTTTTTCAGACCCTCCACTCACATTTCCAGAAATATAGGTTTGCGGACTAGTTTTTAAGATATAATCGTACCAATCAAAAGGACGGTAACCTTTTTCTGTCCCCTGCTGCCATTTTTCAAGGTCACTTATTGTGTATTTTGGATCCTTCACACCAAGAATGGCATCCGATTGAATGTAGCTCTTCACATAGGTACTTGCATCTGCAGGTTTAGGAAAACGAAACATACTTTGCCAGCCGTAATAGGAATTGATATTAAAGGTATTGTTATCACCCCGCTTTCCTTTCTTTGTCGTTACAACCACAACACCGTTGGCCGCACGTACACCATAAATAGCAGCCGACGCATCCTTCAAAACCGAAACAGATTCGATGTCATTGAAGTCCAAATTATTGAATTGGCCTTCATCTTTTTGAACACCGTCGATCACATACAAGGGAGTTCCCATATTCCGGATGCTGATCCCCGTCCATGCGCCAGGGCGTCCATCTGACATACGGCTATTGACCCCGGCAATCTTCCCGACCAAGGCTCCTGAGGTTGTAGTCGCAACAGATCTGGAAATATCCTGCGAAGAAATTGCCGTGATTGCACCAGTAACAGATTCCTTCTTTTGTGTACCGTACCCTACCACAACCACTTCGCCGATACGTGAATTTTCATCGTCCAATGTAATGACTAAATCAGCACTCGCTACGACTTCTTTGGAGAGGTAGCCTACAGATCTTACGGTCAAAAGTTCACCGGCATTGACACCCGTCAGATTAAAATTACCTTTCGCATCTGTTGAGACTGCGAGACTGGGTTTGGATTTCAATGCGACTGTCGCTCCCACGATCGGATTGCCCTCTTTATCCTTAACAACCCCTTTAATTGCTTTTTGCAACTCGATCCCATCAGAAGAAACTGGGAATAAATTTGCTCCCTTTGCTAAAGGAATAAAACTGCTCGCACAGCAGAGCAAAGTAGCAGAAATTGGCAGACATTTAAGACCCTTAAACATACCTAGATTGATTAGTTTGTATAATTGATTTGTCCAAAATTAAGGTATATTCAATCGGACAGGCTTTCGTTTTTTCTCAAAAAACTGCCTATTTGTATCAAATAATTAAAACAACCTAAAACGTTTTAAAGTCTTTTAAACGGAGAAAGTACACCTCTTTTCAGTGATGTACTTTCAAACCAATCATTATTAAATATGTATTATTTTACCGAAAAACGATACAGGGATTTCGTTTGATATACTTGTCCGGGGTTCAAGACTGTTGTTGGGAAAGCGGGCTGATTCGGAGCGTCTGGAAAATGCTGCGGTTCGAGGCAAAAAGCCGTACGAAAGGAGTCTTTTTTACCGTTCTTCAACTGTACCTGTTCATTCATAAAGTTGCCGCTATAAAATTGAATACCAGGTTCGGTCGTCAGAATATCCATGACCACTCCTGATTTATCACCGATCACATGTGCCGCTTTAAACCAGTCGCCATCTTTCTCTTTACTTAAGACAAAATTGTGGTCATAGCCCTTTCCAAAACTAAGCTGCTGGTCATTGGCATTAATATCTTTTCCTATCGGTTTCAAGGTTGTAAAATCAAAAGCTGTTCCCTTTACCGGTGCTAATTGCCCTGTGGGTATTAGTGTACTATCTACTGGTGTGTATTCATTGGCAAACAATTGAAGTTGATGATCCAGAATGGTACCACTTCCTTCACCGTTTAAATTAAAGTAAGCATGGTTGGTCAAATTGATCACCGTCTTTTTATCGGAAGTAGCACGATAAGCTATCATCAATTCATTATTATCGTTCAGCGTATAAGTCACCTCCATTTGGATGTTTCCTGGAAAACCCTCGTGTCCGTCAGGTAAGGTGTAAGCAAATGTAAGGGATGATTTATCTGACGATTTTAATGTCCAATTGGCAAAATGCACACCTTTAAAACCGCCATGCAGCGTATTAGGACCGTTATTTACCGCCAATGTATAGGTTTTATCATCCAACTTAAATTTGCCTTTGGCGATCCGATTACCAAAAGGCCCTACAATAGTACCAAAAAATGGTTCTTTGGGATTATTATAATCAGCCGCTTTAGAAAAACCCAAAACCACATCGCATAACTCACCCTTATTGTCAGGCACCCATAATCCCACTAAACGTGCACCAAAATTGGTAAAATAAGCTTGTACGCCATTTTTATTGCTCAGTTCATATAGATACGCCTGTTTTTGATCAATAGTTCCGCTGAACTGCGCGGTATCTATGAAGGCCGATAAAGAATCTGCTTTGGGAGTTTTAGAACCAGTCGGCTGCTGGCAAGACACACTAAAAGCAAGTATTGCAGAAAGACCCAGCAAGGTCAATTTTCCTCTCATTCGTAATATTTTAAAGGGTTTATAATCTTTGTTTAGATAGAACTTACGTCCTTTTCTAGATTTTTTATAATTTTAACGATTACAATCTATAAGCTAAAGTCTTAAATTTTTTAGAAATTTTAAGATTAAATTGTTTCATTTTAGCTCTATTTTGTATCAATAACCAAAAAATGATCATGATCAACCTGAAGCCTTTACGATTGCTATTTATCCTGTTACTCCCTTCCTTGCTATATGCGCAGCCCTACTATTTCAATCATTATCAAATCAATGAAGGTTTGTCAAACAATGCTGTCATTTGTAGCATGCAAGATAGTCAGGGTTTTCTTTGGTTCGGTACAAAGGATGGATTAAATCGCTTTGACGGTAACAATTTCAAACATTTTGATGCCACCCAATCTGGGAAAAACAGCTTGGGTGGTAATAATATCATCTCCTTGAAAGAGGACTTTCGAAAAAGAATTTGGATTGGAACAGATCAGGGAATCTATTGCTACGACCCCGTCGACGAGCAATTTAGATTACTGAGCAAACAATTTGAAAATGCGGACGTACCCGTCATTGTTACCGATCAACGCAAAAGGATCTGGTTTATATCCAATGGAATGCTCTATTGCCATGATTTGGTTAGTCACGCAATTCAACAATTTACAAAATCGGACCTCTATATTACGTCTATCAGCTGCACAAAAAATGGAACTGTATTTTTTGGAACTCCTGAAGGTAAGATCTTCCAGATAGGTTCTTCTGGAAAACCCGCACTCATGCTTGACTTTCAAGCAAAATATGGTCCTAAAGACTGGTTTAGTATTGAGAAAATAATGGAAAACCGCGATGGAGACTTATTGATTGGCACGTCGAAAACTGGGGTTTATAGCTACAATTTTAAAAACAAGTCCCTCAAGTCAATTCTTGGTCCGGACAAGCTGCATCAATTTCTCTATGTAAGAGATATTATACAGCCAAACGATCATGAATATTGGTTTGCAACCGAATCTGGCCTCTTCATTTACCAAATAGCGAGCGGAAATTACATCAACATTCAGAAAGAACAAGAAAACCCTTGGGGGATATCTGACAATGCCATTTATAATATCCTACAAGATAAGGATGAGGGTATTTGGCTGGGAACCTACTTTGGTGGGATTAACTATTATCACAAGAATAATAGTATAATCGAAAAATTCCTCCCACAAGATCGCCCCGGGAGCTTAAAAGGCTCTGTCGTTCGGATTATCAAAAAAGACATCAACCACGATATATGGATAGGCACCGAAAACGGAGGTCTATCTAAATTGGATCCTAAGTCGGGTTATATCCAGAACTTCTCCGATAAACAGGGGAATCTGGCAAATAACAATATTCACGGTATTCTCCCTATTGGCGACAAACTATTGATTGGTACTTTCGTCAATGGTCTGGACATTTTTTCGCCAAAGCTTCAAAAAGTTATCTATCACATCGATCGTAACAGCAATGTATCAACATCCGATCTCCAAAGTAATTTTCTTTTTTATCTCTATAAAACTCGAAAAGGAGAAATCATGGCTGCATCCACACGCGGCCTATACCGCTTTGATCTAGAAAAAAAATCTTTCCACCTTATTGATAATGTCCCAGAATACATGTTTTATACAAGCATTTTGGAAGATAAAAAGGGGAATATCTGGGTCGGAACGTGGCGTGATGGACTATTCTGTTATCATCCGACCACACGTTATTTCAAACACTATACGCATCATCAGAACGATCTCAATTCCTTGCCCAACAATAGGGTCAACAGTATATTTGAGGACTCAAAAAATCAAATTTGGATAGCTACCGAAGGTGGGATGGCTAAAAAGAAATCAAATCAGGATGGCTTTGAAAACATTGGCCTGGAAGAAGGAATGCCCAGTAATGTGACACTCGCCTTTTTAGAAGATAAACAAAATAACCTTTGGGTGAGTACTTCCAAGGGCCTGGTACGCTACCATCTTCCCAGTGGAAAAAAACGCATCTTCAACTTGGAGTCTGGCCTACCGACTATTCAGTTCAATTACAATTCATCCTTTAATGATGACAATGGAAACTTTTATTTCGGCACCATCAATGGACTGATACGTTTCAATCCCGAAAGGCTCAACCAAATCAACTACAAGAATCAAATTCCGATTTACATCACTAATTTTTACATCAACAATAGGGCGATCAATCAGTACACCGATACAAATATTCTGTCCAAATCAATTCTGTTCACGGATAAAATCAAACTGAAACACGACGAGTCATCCTTCAGTCTTGATTTTGCGGCATTACACTACCAAGCCCCCCATTCCATTCACTATAGCTACAAAATGGATGGTCTCGACGACAATTGGATAGACATTACAAGCAATCAACGAGCTTACTTCACCAAGCTAGCGCCCGGAAACTATGTTTTTACTGTAAAAGCAGAAGATCCAAATGGCAATACAATCCCCACTTTTGCTAGTCTTAAAATCACTATTCTTCCTCCGATCTGGGCAAGTATACCGGCCTTTGTTTGCTATGCTCTAATCCTTGTGGGGCTGATTATATTTGTTATTCATCATTTCAATGAAAAGATCAAACAACGCAATCGACAACATCTTTTAACCGTACAAAATCTACGCGAGCAAGAACTCTATCGCTCAAAAATCAATTTTTACACCGATGTTGCTCACGAGATACGCACACCATTAACATTGATCAAGGCCCCCTTAGAGAAGCTTATGGACAAAGTAGATCATAATCCTGTAACAGACAAGCTACTATTGACCATGCAAAACAACACGGAGAAGTTGATTGCCCTTAGCAATCAGCTATTGGATTTTAGACAGGTCGAAACGGAAGGATTCAAATTACACTTTGAATCAGAAAACATAAGCCAAACGGTCCAGGAAATTATCAACAATTTTACAGTCACACTGCAGGCGCAGGACAAGCAGATGGTATCGCACATTATGCCAGATATCATAGGTCAAGTCGATATCGACGCATTCGACAAGATATGTTACAACCTCTTGAATAATGCCCTGAAATATTCTTCATCCTATATTGAAGTGAATTTGAATATGGATAAACAGAAAAATATCTTTATATTGACCGTGAAAAACGACGGAGCTTTAATTCCTTCAGAAGAAAGGGAAAGAATTTTTGAACCATTCAATCGCTTAAAACAAAATAAGAATGTTCCTGGAAGCGGCCTAGGCTTGGCATTGACAAGGTCCTTAACGTTAAAACACCAAGGTACCCTGTTATACAGTACAAACGACCTCCAATTGAACGTATTTAGTTTGACATTGCCTTTGAATCACAATACAAACCCATAATTATGAATGCCAAATCCAATTTATTATTAGTAGATGATCATACTGAACTACTTGAATTCATTGCGGATGATCTCAATGAGGATTATCAGATAACAACGAGTTCCAATGGTAGGGAAGCGCTGGATGTATTAGCCACTGAATATTTTGATCTGATCGTCAGCGATGTGATGATGCCAGAAATGGATGGTTTTGAACTCTGTCAAAAAATTAAAGAAGATATCGCATATGCACACATTCCAGTTATACTCTTAACGGCAAAAAATAGTATTGAATCAAAAATTCAGGGTTTGGAGTATGGTGCCGACGCTTATATTGAAAAACCTTTTTCACCTGCCTTTTTAAGAGCACAAATCGCGAGTTTATTAAAGAATAGAGTTAAAGTCAAGGAATTTTTTATTAAAAATCCGATGTCGCAAATACAGCAAATCGGTCAAAATCAAAGTGAACAAGAGTTTTTGTTGAAGATTGAAGAAATCATCATGCAACACCTCGATGATCCACAGTTTAATGTCGATCGAATGGCCGATATTCTCTGCATGAGTAGACCTACCCTCTATCGCAAAATTAATGTGGTATCGAGCCTATCGCCCAATGAACTGATTAATTTAACGCGGCTCCGAAAAGCAGCAGAACTGCTCATCCAAAAGCAGCATAAAGTCTACGAAATTTCTAATTTACTAGGCTATAGCTCCGCGACTCATTTCTCTCGTAATTTTCAGAAGCAGTTTGGACAGAGCCCTACTGAATTTCAAGACGCCCAAACTGCTTTATCTAAATCATAACGATGCAGACAATTCTATCCCAACCAAAATAAGTGCCTCATTAGGGGAGCATCTATTTTGGTTGTTCAACTTGCGCAAGTGTAGCATACTGTGCCGCAAAAGTGAACATAAACATTCCCTCCAGATCATTCTTGCTTTTATCTTTTGCCCAACCTCCGAGCAAATCATTTGGCAAAAATCCTTCGCTCAAGAAATGCGTATAGCCATAATCCAAGTTTTCCTGAAAAGACTTCACATACCTCCCAGCCTTACTATAATTCGGTAATATAGTGGTATAGCCTCTTAACAAAACACCGTTAAACCAGTTATTAAAACCGTCTGTCGCATACGTATAATGCTCAGGAATCTGCTGCCCTAACTTTCCAAAATAAGTAAAAGTCGCATCGGCCAGTTTCTTGCCATCTTCTAAATAGCTTTTAGCTTTCGTAACACGATATAAGTCTGCTGCTCCGGAAATCATCGTTCCACTATTATAGGAAAATGCAGTTCCGACGGCTTTTCTGAGTTCGGTATTTTTTCGGTATCGCACACCGTTGACCGTTTCATAAGCTATCGAACAATCTGGATAACAATCACCCATCATATCCGCATAGACACCTTTTTCATTAAGAAGATTTGCCTTTTGCCAGTCGTAAATCCTTTTAGCAAAACGGAGATAAAAATCGGCCTTCCGCTCTTTTTTAGCAATACGGGTTAGTTTATCTTTCTGATCGATCGAATGTGCAATTATTTGGTCTCCTTTGTTTTTATAGATTTCATACAATGTAACAAGCGGACTAATGATCGGTGCATTACTACAGGCATGCTTCGTTACATATCCTGGTCCCCATGGAATTCCGCCATGCTCTTTCCCTTTCTCATCCAAAGTACAATCCCAACCATCAAGAACATAAGCCGTAAGGTACTCCGCTTCTTGCAAATAGCGATCTTGCCCGGTCAAATGATAAGCTTCCAATAATTCCCGTACCAACCACATCTGATCATCATAGACGTTCAATACGCCCGTTACATTTGCTTTTCCTTTTTCTCGAACGCGATCGACAGCATACACCGTCCATTCTTTATGCTTCGTAAACGACGTTAGCGTAAAGGTCCCTAAATAATAGGCTGCATTTGCATGAAGCTTAGCCAATAAATCTACATAGCGGGAATAATACATTTTATAAAGCTTGCCGTTATCTACCTTCTGTTGCTTTTTCAAGCCACTCAACACAGCGTTTACAGCTTCTATGGAAACAGAATACATCCATACACTAGCTGTTTCTTCGGATCGAACCTTCGTAAATGGGTTATAAAAACGATGCATTTTGAAATCTTCACCGGAAAAATAGACGTCCATTGATCGATCAATCAATTGGATTGCCCGTAAAAGATTCTGCTGGCTTTTATTTTGATCATGTACTGATCTTTGGGTGTGCAATTCTTGCGCATAAGCCTGTTTTACGCAGAGGGGTGATACTGACAGCGAAATTAGAGAAAGTGCCCAAAAAGGCCGGTTGGAAAAGAATTTGATCATGATACGGTTTTAAATTGATTAAGTAGTCTTTCATTCGCTTCGGTAGAGCGTGATAACTGTGTATGAAGATAAGCATTTTTTGGACAAAAAAAATCGCATTTTTTGAAATGCGATTAAACTATTTGCCCTTTTGCTTAGCTAACCAAGAACTTGCTCAGTCAACTAAGCTGCCACTGGTTGACGATGACGATTCACAAATTGCTTTTTCAACAGATACAATTTGTAGTGATCGTATAAACCGATGACTAAAAGAACAAAACAAACCACGTAAAATGTTTTATTTGATAGGTAAGTGAATGAAATACCGCTCACAAGTCCGCCAACGACATACGCGCTCACGATGCTCAATAGCAAATGGAATTTGTCGACCAATGCCTTATTGCTCCGGTTAGACTCCTTGGTGAACATCGAAATCAATATGGCCAAATCTGTCGTTAGCCCGGTCAAATGTGTTGTTTTCACAACAGAATTCGATATGCTCGCAGTCAAACCGTTTTGTAGCCCCATCGCAAAGAGCAATGCACCGACAAGTATCTCAGTTTCTTTCAAAGAATCCTCATAAAATACATCAAGATATATCCCAACAAATAATATACTCAATATTTCCAATACCAAGGGAATGGAATGTGTCAAATAGGAGCTAAAACGTCCTTTACCATGAATGATGATCAGATTAGAAAGCATACTCCCTACTAGAAAAAGTAAAATCCAAAAAAGCACCACAGCACCTTGGTACCAATTCCCTTTCGCTATCTCCTGTGCAAAAACAGCATAATAACCCGTTACATTCGAGGTAAACGAGAAAAAGACAATGACAGATGCGACATTGACCATTCCTGCAGAAAACGCGGTAATTCCCCCCAGCCTAATGTTATCTTGAATCGTCCTATGGTTACTATATTTTCTCAGCATACTTTTCCTTTCCTCCTTTTTTCAGCACGATACGTGCAATTCCTTTCGTCTGCATATCCAAATTAAGATGCAGCACCAACTGGTTTTTATTCAACTTTTGGATAACGAAACTCTCTATTAGCTCGTCATTCTTACGAAGCTCAAGAATATGGCCTCGTCCCTTCAAAAACCAATTGTATTGTTTGTCCTCATGATGGGCAATAAAATTTTTATCACCCATTTTTTCAAAATGCCATAATCCATCCTGCAGGGGTGGAAGGTGCGCGATTGCAGCATCTTTTATTCCTTCATGGATAACCGCCTGTTTTTTGAATGTTGGAGACTTCTCCACTTTCTCAAAGTACCAACCCTGCTCTTCCCACTCCCCTTCTAAAAGCCGCTCAGGGTTTTCATAAAACATAACCATTGAACTAGCCCCTAAAAGCAAAAAGGACAACAAGACAAAGTTGAATTGTGCCAATATTTTTCTCTTAATAATTAACATCCCATTTCTTGTTAAAAAATAAATCCGCCAAGACATTTCTGCCGGTTTTGTTTGTCCCGGGTTTTTCTACGATCGAGACATTCTTCTGCTTACTTTTACTCAAGTGAAGCAAAGCCCGTCCGACGTCAAAAAAATGCCTTGTTCTTTTTTCAAATTCATAATCTGTGGGAACCTTGACTTCATCAATCCGAGCTCCGCGCAAATAATGTTGTAAATAATTGAGATTGTCAGAGCCGATAATATCTGTATAGATATTTAGCTTACGATTTTCATAACGATGACAGATCATCTGGCAGGCTTTCAAAAAATCTTCTGATTGCAGCTTATTAAGCTGATCTTCCAGTGTAATCCCTAATAACTCACTAATCGAAGTACTGCTCTTATTGCCATAGACCAAAATAATGTCTAGCTCTTCAGCTGACGATTGTTCTATACTATGAATCACAAAAAAGAGCGAATCAATCGTAAAATCACTTGGAATCAATACACGCGTTGCCTTTGCCATATCCAATTATTTTTATACAAAATTAACAGGTCATCATGGCAACCGAATGAATCTGAAATTAACTTTCTATTAGAATTTTAGGACTTGTATTAAAATGAGATTAAAAATAAAATGTAGATTAAAATGGGATTAAAATTTAGTTCCGGCCTTGTAGTATAACTCTGCCAGTGCCTTCCGATAGTCCGTAAAAAGCTTCTCTTGCTTGATACGCATTTCAATCAGCTTGTTTTCCCTGCTATTGACAACAAACAAAGTTGATTCACCCAGCTCAAACTTATTTAATTCACCCTTAAGGAGCAATTCCTGGTTACTTATATTGATCGATTGAAGTTCAATCTGTTTACTGTAAGCATTTAAATCATTGTACTTTTTAACGACGTCATTGTAAATATTTCTTTCAGTCGCTACCTGCTCAAATCGTAGTTGATCTTGCTTAATCCGTACCTCTTTGAGCTTCCCACGTTCGGCGCGAATAAAAAGTGGAAATGCAAATTCAAAACCTAGCTTATAGTTCTGCCAATTAAAATCATACTGCGGTGGTACAAAATCATTTAAACCGCGACGGCTAGAAATGAGCGTACCCGACACATTCAATTTAGGTTTAAGCATTTCTTTTCGATAACGTTCTTCAAATAGCAGTTGCTGATTTTTACTAGCCAACTTGATCATTTCGGGATGAGCAATTTTTGCCGAATCCAGTAGTGCCTCGATCACACGATTATCCGGCAAAATAACTTGGTCTTCGAGCTTATGTGGTATGGCGTGATCGGGAAGTTCAACCGGAAATTGTTGATCATTCCACAAATGATTGGACAATACAATTTTCGCATTTTTAAGTTCTACTTCATACTTTGAAAGTTCTATCCGACGTTCTTTTACAACGACCGAGGCTTCTATGGAATCGATTACAGGTTTATCACCCAGCATAGTCTGCTCACTGATTGCGCTAAACCGCTGATCCGCTAATTTAACGCCCTCTAATAAAAGTTGGTATTGCTGGTAAGCAAAATACCAGTTCCAATAATCTGAAAGTGCCTGAAACCAAATGGCATTAATTTGCTTGATCTTTTCGCCTTCCAGATAGCTGATCATCGCCTTTGCCTGCTGTAACGTATTCCTTCGGCTATCGACGATTAAACCTTGCCCCAAAGGAATACTTAAACCGATTGCAGAGAGCCCCGCATTATTCGTTCGGGATTGTGGGTTTGTATAATCCCCTACATTTCGATCATAAGCTATTTTCAGATCTGCTCCTGCTAACCAAAGTGGGATTTTCAACTCGCTATTCCACTCATTGTAATAATCCGTATGACCGAAATGCTTATTTTTAAAGCTCGAATTTAGTGTTGGATCAAACTTCCCTAACGCTTGTGTTACTTGGGCTTTTGCAGTTTCACTCAGTAGATTTACTTGTTTAACAATGGGATGATTAGCCATTAAAAGCTCTTCCATGTCATCAACTGTAAAAGTCTTCGGTGCTCCATATTCCTTTTCCTGAGCCAAAAGATGAGAATAGAAAAAAAAGCAGAACACAATAAAAATAAAATTCAATTTATTCATATAACAA
Organism: Sphingobacterium sp. UBA3519; assembly: GCF_002377215.1. NCBI lineage: Bacteria > Pseudomonadati > Bacteroidota > Sphingobacteriia > Sphingobacteriales > Sphingobacteriaceae > Sphingobacterium > Sphingobacterium sp. UBA3519. The sequence goes on along the minus strand of NZ_DFPI01000037.1, from coordinate 291,974 downwards.
TTACTTTTTCTCACTTTCTTTTGGTTCTCGTTCCAAACTCGGGGGAAAACCATTCAACTGTCGCCATATCTCATACCACAAAGGAACTTTGTTTAAAATAACCCTTCCATAAGCACCTGAACCTTGGTTTAACTGGATTGGCCAAGGCTCGTCACCCTCAGGAACCGGATCGGTCGCGCGTATTAAAATCCTAAATCGACCATTCGTACTGCTCACTTTATCGATGACTGAAACTTTTCCGGCAAAGGTACCCACCGCGACAGAAGGCCATCCGGAAAATTGGATTGATGGCCAGCCATCAAATTGCAGCCTTACATCACTCTCCGGCGCTATCAATGGTACATCCATTGCATTTACATAAAGCTCTACGGCCAGCAGTGGTTTTTTAGGTTGCAATGTCGCAACGGACTCCCCTTCCTTCATATTTTCACCGATTCCAGCTTTAAAGGTTTTTACAATAAAACCATCTTGTGGAGCCCTTACGACATATAGTCCTCGACGGACATCGATATTGGATATCTCATTTCTCAGTTTGGCGATATCCCCTTGTACAGAAGCCTTGGAGGAAAAAGCCGAACTTAAATCAGACTGCGCTTTCGCTAATGATTCATTATACTTTGCACGGATGTTGTTCAATTCGATACTGGCATTTGTTAGTGATTGTCTTGAATTTGACAATTTATTATCCGCACTGACTACTTTAGCGCGATCATTTTGTAGGTTTAAGCGCCTGGTTTCAATATCCGTCAACGAAAATAAGCCGTCACGATAGCCCTCTTCATACCGTTTAAGTCGCTTTTCACTAGTCTCAAAAAAGCTCATGATAGCGACCAATTCTGCACTATCTATTTTCACCATATTTTGTGCTTGAACCACCTTATTTTTAGCTGACGCAAGCTGAAAATCCAGCCCATTTTTCAATGCTTCAATCTGTGCTTCGGTGGCTCGCATCTTTTGATTAGCGGCATCTTCCCCACTTCTTTTGGCATGCAATTGTTCTTCTAGTCTCAAAGGTAGCATTGGATCAAAATAGGACTGTGCGGTCTCTGAAAGGACCAAAATTGTATCACCTTTCTTTACTTCCTGCCCCTCAGTAACGGCCCAATATTCAATGCGACCACCAATCTGATTTTGGATAGTCTGCGGTCTATCTTGTGGACGTAAAGCAGTAACCGTTCCTACGCCAGGAATTGTCTGCCTCCATGGGAGAAAAAGTGCTAGTACAAAAACAATCCCAGATAACACAAGGATTCGCCCCAAAACTAAGGATCCCCGCTCTTTCAATAAGCTATCAACAGCATCATGAGAAAGATCTCTCCAAGAGAGCGTTGTCCGATTCGAATGATCCTTATTAATCAACATAAACCGCAGCGTCCTCCTCCAACGCAAGATCGGTTACAGCAGCCAGTTTGACAACTCCCGTAAGCATATCAAAAATCGTATTTAAGTTAGTCATCAGTTTTTCAATGGCATAACCAATTTGAACGATCACAACTTCAGCAGCTACAAATTGACCAAAAGTCATTTGCCGCTCGACAACAAAATAGGATCCAAGCAAGAGCATCGCGCCAAACAATAGGGTGCGAAGCAGGACAGAACCAATAAAAAAACGCTTTAAAACCTTAAAATGATCGTTCCTAGCTCCTAAATATTTACTGACAATATAATCTGTTGTTTTTGTCACTTCGTTCATTTTCATCTCATCACCGCGGTAATGGTCAATTTGTCCGGCAACAGCTTCCAAATAGGCTACCGTCTCATATTTGTATTCAGACTCTTCAATACTTGTTTTCAACCCTCTTTTATAGTATAGAACAAGTATCGTAATAACCGAAAAAATGACAATAAGGCCAAAGGCAAGAAATACAGGATGATAAAAAGATAATAAGACTACACTAAAGAAAATTGTCACAACCGCGGCGATGATATCAATCAAAAGTTTGATAATTCCCTTTTGAATAATGATAACATCAAAAAATCGGTTGACCAACTCCACAAGGTTTTTTCCAAGTAACTCTTTAGGTTTAATTCTTGGCAAGCGATACGAAAATTCAATTGCCGATTTTAGAAAGATTTTCTGCTCCAAATACTCTACTAAGGTCAATTGTCCGATCAATAATACACCACCCATAATCACGCCAAATAACACAAAAGCAATTAAGATATAGGTAGAGCTATACATCGCTCCATTGCTTAAAAAATTAAATATTGCTGTTATCCCTATTGGAATAGTCAAACTAAAAATACCGATCACAATAGCATAAATAAATATATAATTGATTGTTTTTCGTTCAGTATGCAATAGGTTTGCCAAGCGTTGTAAAGGTGATGGTCCACCTGGTATATGCCCCATAAAAATAGATAGAAGATAAGTTAGAAATGATGATTTTCAGCTAAAACAATGGTAAAAATTCCGAGTGATCATTCTATTAGTCCGATTTCTCTTTTTCCAATATTTGATTGCTCTTTAAACGAGACCGTAGAACGAGTTTGGCGCTCAACTTTACGGAGTGCATTAGCGACATTAAAAAAATTGCGAGTTTTCTTTTTATAGGTATAATCTCGTGGTATTATGACCTCATTTACAGACTGTCCTCTGAGATAATGCTGCAAATAATGACTATTATCGGTACCCAAGATATCTGCAAAAATACTGAGCCTACGATTTTTATAGCGCTGATAAATTCCGCTACAGGCTTTTAAAAAAGATTCAGATTGAAGTGTTTCCAGTTGATCTTCCAATCCAATTCCGAGTAATTCACTCGCAGAAGTGCTGCTTTTGTTGCCATACACAAGGATGATATCAATAGAATCAGCCGTTGACTCTTCAATACTTTGACGCACAAAATGGAGTGAGTCAACTGTAAAATCACTAGGTATTAATATACGCGTTGTTTTAGCCATGCTTTTTTTTAGCAAAGTTAAAACGCACATATGGCAACGGAATGAATCTAAAATTAGCTTTCCATTAGAAAGCTCGCAACAGTATTAAAAGGAGATTAGAAATACGATCAAAATTAAAATTACATTAGAATCGAAGGTAAGTGGGTAATTCAATTTCTACAGTGGTGCCTTCACTCACAACAGAATTGACCTTCAATGTCCCACCATGCAACTTAATAATATTTCTGGCCAAAGGAAGTCCAATACCATAACCGTCAATGCCACTCGTATTGGACGCTCTAAAATAGGGATCGTAAATATGGTCCAATTCACGGGAAGGTATTCCGATACCCTTGTCTTTTATTAGAATAAAGACTTTATTATCCAATGCACCCAAAGCAATATAAGCGGTTCTATCGGATGAATATTTACAGGCATTGCTGATAATATTGGATAGCGCCAGCTGTAACAATATGGCATTTCCATTCACCTTGAGTCGCATACTATCATCTGGTAGTAGACTGAAATCTGTAATAATCTTAAATTTGTCATTGATGGCCTTAACAGTCAGCTCGGCATCCATCACAATCTGATCAATACGAACGGGGCTAAATGCGGTTGCATTATTAACAAAACCTGTCCGCGCCAATAGTAAAAGTGCTTTTGTTTTCTTTTCCAAATGCTCTGCCGACTCAATGATCTTAAATAATGTTCGTTGGTACTCCGCTGTTGTTCGCTCTTTGGATAAAGCAAGATCCGCCTGTCCAATGATGGATGTCAATGGCGTATTGAGTTCATGTGATGCATTGCTGATAAAGTTTTTTTGTGTCTCGAAAGAGGTTTCCAAACGCGTTAACATCCGATTAAAGGTGAGCGCCAGACCATGAAGCTCACCTTTATATTTATCCTCATCCAATCGCTTATAGAGATTTTCCGAACCAATCTCTTGCACCTCCTTCATCATGGTCAATATTGGCTTTAAGAACGAACGTTTCATAAAAACTGAAACGACGAATATAAAGAGAATTCCCAAAATCAAACTGATAATCAGCAGATTCCGAAGATAGGCCAAATGATGTGTATAAAAATAATTTTCAGCAGAGGCTCCAACAATATAGTGCCGACCATTTTGGGAGAAATATTTAGTCGAATAAAATTGATTGCCCGACTTGAAATTCGAACTGCCTTTTCTGTTAATCTTATCCCATAGCTCATTGTGGAATCCCTGACTTCTTAAAATGTTGCCTTTGCTGTCAAACTCCACTAAAAACTCATGCTGATTATTGAGGTTCTCAATAAAATCAAGGCTCCACTGATCCGTTTGGGTAGCAGATTTACTGTTCAGGAACTTTTCAGCAGCAATATTTCGCCGCAGATCCAGCCGTTTATAAAAATCTGTAAAGGCAAAATTCGTTATGGAATAAAAGATAAATCCTACAAAACAACTTACATAGACGACAAGGATCGTAATGAGATAAATAAGCTTTCGGTTATAATTATGCATTTTTAACTATTCAGTCTTCAATCTTTAAAACGTATCCCATACCAATTACCGTATGAATCGCTTTTTTATTTGTTACTTTTTCGATCTTCTTTCTTAAATAATTGACATACACATCAACCACATTTGATCCAATATCAAAATTTATCCCCCAGATCTTATCCAGCAATTCAGTTCTTTCAAACACTTTTTTGGGACTTTGGATAAACAACAAAAGCAAACGATACTCTGTACTTGTCAAATTGAGTTCCTGCCCTTCACAATAAGCCACTTTTTTATAATCATCTATACTTAGAAAACCGTAACTAAAGATATCTTTCGATGGCTGTATCTCGCGTTGAGTTGCCTGTACAATGGACTGTTGCCTGCGAATCAAGGAACGTATCCTAGCTTTCAGTTCAATCAACTTAAAGGGTTTGGAAAGATAATCGTCTGCACCATTATCGAGCCCAAGCACCACATTCTCAGGAGTACCAAGTGCGGTCAACATCATAACAGGTAAATCTGTATAGCCCCATTGCCGGATCTGCTTACAGATATCCAGCCCGTTAGTACCTGGCAAAAGAATATCCAGCAGCACAAGGGAGACATCTTGCTTCGCCAAAAGCTGCTCCAAACCTTCCGAACGGCTCATATGAATGACCCTATACCCATCCTCGCCCAAGCCTTGCACGATCAGATCAGCAACGTCCTGTTCGTCCTCTACCAAAATAATTTTTTGCTCCTCCATATTCGTTATGATGTGTAGCCTCTTTTGTGTGCTACGATCCAAACCATAAAAATAACGTTTTGACTCAAGAGACACAAATCCCATTTTTGCCAAAATCCACACGAAAAGGATCTTGCGCTATTTTGCAAAAGCAAAAGCGCTGTGTTCATCCATAACTATGAATTGCCGCAGTTTACTCTAACCAGCCCTTTACGAGATCGTTATGTTTCTTGATCCATTCTTTTGCCGTATCTGTTTTGTTTTGGCTTCCTTGCATTTGTGACAACAAATCAGCCATTGTCGATTCATCAAAGTAGACTTTGGAAAAAAATTGGGCAAGCTCCGGTTGCTCCATGCGAAAGTCTCCTCGTGCAAAAATTTTGATTTGCTCGGCATCACCCAATGTCTTTTTAGGATCCTCCAAAAACTTCAATTTCATTTTAGCAAACATCCAATGTGGTTGCCAGCCAGCTACCACAATCCATCGTTTTGCTTTAATCGCGTTTTGCAATTCCGTAATCATGGCAACCGTAGATGAATTCACATGTTTATAATCGAGTTCATATTCTTTGATCACTTGATCTACAGCACGTGTTATTCCAGCACCCTTTTCTATACCGATAATCCTTTTATCAAATTCTCGTTCATGTTTTCTCAACTCTTCAATCCGATCAATTGTTACATAATCTGGCACAACAAGTCCATTTCGCGCATGGCTATAACTCGTTCCGAGCTCTTCAATATTTGGAAATTTAGCCACTTTACTTCCATGGGTCAATGGCAGCCAAACATCCATATATAGATCTGTATCGCCATTGTTCATAGAGGCTAAGATCATATCGGGCGTAGCTCGTTGGATAACGACATGATACCCCTTTTCTTCCATAATTACTTTTGCGACCTCTGTCATTGCAACTCCTTCTGCCCAGCCATCGACCATGCCGATATGAATAATATTTTTATTCCGGCCCTTGCTGCATGCCCCAAGTAATAACACCATCAGGCACAATACCATACTTTTTATTTTCCTCATACTATGCTTTCTTTTTTACAAAGCCCTGTGTGATCCGATCCAAAATAATAGCGAGAATCACAACGGACAAACCGCTTTCAAAACCAAGACCAATATCCAAGTTGTTTATACCTTCAAGTACTTTTTCTCCCAAACCACCGGCAGCAATCATTCCGGCAATAACAACCATCGATAAAGACAGTAATATGGTTTGATTGATCCCTGCTAAAATTGTTTTGGTAGCCAAGGGCAATTCTACTTTAAATAAGATCTGGCTATTGGTTGCTCCAAATGAACGTGCAGCTTCCACGATATCTTTTGGAACCGCATCAATCCCTAGGGTCGTCAAACGTACAGCAGGTGGCATAGCAAAAATAATGGTCGCAAAAGCTCCTGGGACTTTACCAATACTAAAAAATAACACTGCCGGAATCAAATAGACAAAGGCCGGCATTGTCTGCATCAAGTCAAGCAAGGGACGAATGATCTTGGCCGCTAGCTTATTTTTTGCAGCCCACACACCCAAAGGAACTGATATAACCAAGGCTGTCAAGGTAGCGACCAATACCAGCGCCAAAGTCTCCATTGTTGCAATCCAAAATCCCATCAGATAGATCAATGTTAATCCCAACAATGTCGTCAGTGCGACCCCTTTCCCAGATTTCCACCAGGCTAATGCTGTAAATAATGCGATGATAATAAAAAAAGGTATCGTTGTTAACACCCATTCCAGTCCAATAATGGATGCATTCCCTGTATTTTTTATCAGGTTAAAAAATGGCTCTAAATGATCTGTCAGCCAATTGACGGCTACAGTGATGTATTGTCCTATATCGATTACTTTATTCATTTCTACTGATTATTTGCTTTCTCTTTTAATTCAATAATTTCCTCTTCATTATACTTTGTCGCTTCAATAATCAACGACGTCTGTGTTACGATCCCCAATAAACGATTATGTTCGTTCACCACAGCGATTGGCGACCGGATCTCCGATATCAGGGGCAACATTTCTTCAACGGTCACCTCTTTTGATACGGTTGGAACGTTGGCATGTATAATGGATTCTACGGTGGGTTCCCTACGCTTTGCCGATTGAATGACTTCACTCATATGAACAAAACCAAGGAAAGTATCATGCGCATCGACTACAGGGAGAATTTCAATTCCTGTCGCCCGCATTTTCCGCAGCGCCCCCTCAGGGCCATCTTTTTTGAAACGTACAACAGTAGGTTTCTCAAACATCAGTGAACCTGCCGAAATGATCGACTTGCGATCCACTTTTTCAACAAAGGCTTTAACATACTCACTTGCTGGATTTGTCAAGATATCTTCCGCAGTACCGATCTGTTCGATGACACCATCTTTCATAATAGCAATACGATCGCCCAATTTGATCGCTTCATCGAGATCATGGGTAATAAATACGATTGTTTTTTGTAGATTATCCTGCAACTCCAGTAACTGATCTTGCATTTCTGTTTTAATCAGGGGATCCAGAGCTGAAAATGCCTCATCCATCAGTAGTACTTCAGGATCATTTGCAAGTGCCCGAGCCAGTCCAACCCGCTGTTGCATACCACCCGATAACTGAGAAGGTAGCTGTTGTTCAAATCCACTGAGCCCGACGACATCAAGCGCTTGCTGCGCTTTAGATTCCCGTTTGTCCCGTTCTTCCCCTCGTAGTTCTAAACCGAAAGCAGCATTGCTCAACACGGTATGATGTGGCAACAGACCAAACTTTTGAAAGACCATACTCATTTCTGTTCGACGGACTTCAAGAAGATCTTTATTATTTTTCCCTGTTATATCCTCACCATTGATATAAACCTTTCCTGATGTCGGTTCGTTCAATCGATTCAGACAACGGAGCAGGGTAGATTTCCCACTTCCCGAAAGCCCCATTATAACGAAAAATTCCCCCTCGAAGATTTCAAAATTAGCTTTGTTAATCCCAATAGTACAGCCCGTTTTCGCTAAAATATCCTTCTTCGAGAAACCCTCGTTCAGTAAGTGCAGAGCTTGTTTCTTTTGCTTTCCGAAAACAAGTACCAAGTCTTCAACTTTTACTTTTACCTTGCTTGTTTTATCCATTCTTTAATTTTTTTAAACATAAATAAACCAAAAGGGCATAAGTGATCCACTAAGGCCATACGCCTACGCTATTTTCTTACAAATAAAAAATATCCCTACAGTTGAGTCCGTTTGATCGAAATCTTACTCGTACAGTTCAATCAACTTATTAACTAACATACTTTACTCTCGGTTCGGTAAGAGCAATGATGAAAAAGAAACTAATCTTTTAAAGACGAAATGCTCCATTTATAAAGCATCTCCAAAATATACTTCAACAAGTATAACGAACAACCTACGCTGTGCCAAAGGCACAAAGCCATAGCGGAATAAACTCACGCCATTCTGTCTTTTGACGATACAAAGGTACGAAAAATAAATTAAACGCATTTTTCACAACCTATATAGTTAAAATACAGCTAGTTAAAAAAATATATCGTAATATTAAAAATACGATCAGCGGGAGAAGCACTCGACCACTGATCGCATTTTTTAAGGTGTATTATTCTCCCCAGTTTGGATTTTGGGTAAGGTTAGGATTTAATTGTCGTTCTTGAATAGGAATTGGATATAAATAGTCTTTCTTTTCATCGAAAACTTTTTTGATATGCGCATTAATAATCACATTTCCTTTATTCCCATTTTCCAATAAGATTTCCGAGCCCAATTTCAATAGCTGAATTCCCGAGGCACTCGGCTTGTCACCTTCATAAATCCAAACGTCATCTTTACCATCATTATCTAAATCAAACTTGCCTGTACCCGGAAAATACATCCCTTTAAATTGTCTCGTGACCAACTGGCCGCTTTTCCATCTTAAGATATCATCCCAACGAAAAGATTCCATCACCAATTCAATACGGCGTTCTCTTCTTATTTCCAATAGTACCCCCTTCATATCACCAACTACATTCGGATAGTCTTTCGCTAAAAATGCATCTGGATTTGATTTAGCCGCCTGCAGATTTAGATTTGGCATGCCTACACGATCGCGCAATAACTTAATTGATTTGTCCAAATCGGCCTGGCTCAATGTGCCTAACTCTGCTTTCGCTTCAGCATAATTTAATAAAACCTCGGCATACCTAAAAATCGGCATATCATTTTCAGAACGATTGAAGTTATCATACTTTACATCTCCCACAAATTTGATCAATTGATATCCCGTCACTGAATTCCCAAAGTTCGGAGCAACAGCAGCGGCACCTCCAATACGCTTATAGCCCGGCGTACGAATCGTCTGGCTTAGACGTGGATCGCGATTTAGGACCTCCTCCTTAAACGTCATTGTTTGGTAATTTGATTTATCGGTAAACCTCGTTCCATCTTTCATCAGGTAAGAATCCACCAAATTTTTATCCAATCCGGGTTTTCCGTAGGAAGCTGTAATCGTATAATAATTTACATTGTGCCAGATTTGCAAAGCATCCGAGAATTTCCGCGCTAAAATAACCTCTTGTGACAAACTATTAACACTATAAAACAATGCACCATAAGAGTCTGTTCCCGCGGCATTGTATACGCTGTATTGCGCTCCCTCCATAAGCTTGCTGGCTGCATCGGCCGCCTTCTCCAACAGGCCGTTTGCATCGGGTAAATTAAATTCTGTATGATATTTACGAAATGTTCCTTCAAAAAGTGCGACCCGGGACTTTAAGGCCAATGCAGTCCATTTGGTCACTTTTTCATCACTTTTGGTAGCCGGTAGATTGGCAATCGCATAGTCCAGATCAGCGAGAATGTTTGATACAACCAAAGTTCTCGGATCCCTCGCCTTCTTAAGTTGTTCTTCGTCATTTTGATCAATGACCTTGTCATACCAGGGCACATCTCCAAAACGTTTCAGTTTATCGAAATAAAAATATGCCCTAAAAAAGCGCGCCTCGGCAGCATAGGGCGCAGCAGTCGTTTCTGAAACTGTATTAAAGCAATTCGCCAAAAAGTAATTGATATTACGAAGATTTGCCCAAGTCCATCCACCGCCACTTATCGGAACCTGTCTTTTTCCGGTCAATTCATCATCCAATGTTGTCTTAACGATATTATCGACCGATTCGTTATAAACTCCTTCGGCCGAAGGTAGTGCGGCATCGTAAAATGACTTTGTAAATAACGCCAAATCCTTTTCTGTTTTAAAGGAAGCCTCAGGAGTAACTGACGATTCAGGCAAACGTTCCAAATAATCTTTGCTACAAGCCATCATGCCACAGCTCAACAATGCATATATATATACTATCTTTTTCATACTATTAAAATGTTAAATCTAGACCAAATGAAAATGTTTTAGAGATTGGATATGATCTTCCGTTGACCTCTTGAGCCGACTGTTCGGGATCAATATATTTGGAACGGAGCTTAGTCGCAGTCCAAATATTTTCACCAGACACATAAATCCGCGCATTGGCCAATTTCACGCGCTTTAGCCAGGCCTGAGGAACCGTATAGCCTACGGTTAGATTTTTTAGTCGTATATAGGCCAAATCCTGTAAGTAACGATCCGATTTGACGTTCAAAGATCCACGATCATTCAAGGCAATATAGCCTCTTAACAATGGATAATAGGCATCTGTATTTTCAGGCGTCCAAATATCCTGTTCAAAATCCTTCGGCACAAACGAATAGTACGGTCTTGAGTATGGTCCCCAAAACTTATCTGCATTTGCTCCAGGCCACCAATGTTGTCGACCTATCCCCTGAAAGAAGGCCGAAATATCGAATCCTTGCCAATTTGCCCCCAAATTAAAACCAAATGTATAACGGGCTCTGTTGTTCCCAATGATCACTTGATCCCCAGGGTTCATCAATGTATTGTCTCCAGCATCAACCTTTCCATCCGGAACGCCATCCTTTCCACCAATATCAACAAATTTCAAATCTCCAGGATGAAGCTTGGACCAGTCTCCCGGTGCTGCCAATCGTTGTTTATCCACATAATCCTGGTTAACTTTCCAATTGTCGATTTCCGCCTGAGACTGAAAAAAACCATCAGCCTTATACCCCCAAATTTCGCCCAAAGTCTGGCCGACATAATAGTTACTTAGCAGCATTTCCTTATTGTCAAAACGTGTGATCTTCGCTTTAGAATCTGACAATCCCAGCCCAATATTATAGCCAAAAGATTTTCCATCCAAGTCAAATTGATCACGCCAAGCCACAGAAACCTCCCAGCCTTTATTTCTTAGGTCTCCAGCGTTTGTCCGAGGCGACGCCGAACCAAAAACCGCTGGCAATGTTTTGCCCGGGATCAACATATCGAGCGTATTTCGAATAAAATAGTCAGCAGATACACTCAGTCGAGTTCTAAAAAATTCGAGATCCGTTCCGAAATTTAATGTATTCGTTCTCTCCCAGGTTAAATCAGCCGAAATTGGAGTTGGTGCACTCAGATATTGTGTTTTTGTACCATTGGTTATGTAATTGGACAATCCTGCATTCAACAATTGGATGTAACCATACTCAGCAGCTTCCTGTGCGTTACCCAACGCCCCATAGGAGACTCTAAATTTAGCTTCATTCAAAACAGGTTTCAGATTAGTCATAAACGACTCTTCCGAAATCCGCCATCCGCCCGAGAAAGAGGGAAAAAAACCATATCGCTGACTGGATGGAAATTTAGACGTTCCATCGTAGCGACCATTCACCTCCAACAGGTACTTCCCTTTATAATTGTAATTCAACCTTCCAAAATAGCCTCGTAATGCCCAGGTATTTGCATTCCCGAGTAACTGCATTTGACCAGTCCCCAGCGCAAAATCATTCAAATCCTCCGACAGCAAATTAGTATGCGTACCGCCGATTCGTTTGTATCCTGTGGTTTCCTGGTTAAAGCCTACCGTGGCGGCAAACTGATGATCTCCAAATTGCTTGCTATAATTGGCGAATAGGTTGAGTGAATGTTTTGGCCTATTGATGATCGTTTCGGTATATGTATCATTTCCCAAGTAATTGATCACACCAGGAAAAACAGACCAAGGAGCGGCCGTTCTTCTATTCCAGTTATGGATCGGATTATAAGTAAAGGTATAATTACCCGTTAAGGTCAAGTTTGGCGCCAACTGAAATACAGTCTCAAACATATTGATAAACTCATATTTATCCTCGCCACCTTTTGACTTTCCATGCAACAAATCTGCATATATACCATCGCCAATATTATAATTGTTCAGTTCCGTCCTATAGGTTGCGGTACCATCGGGATTCATGGGCACATAAGATGGTAAAGCGTGTACCGTTGTTGAAATAAAATTATTGTTATTATCTGGACTTGTCGCCCATCCTGGATAGGTGTAGTTTTGGTAATTCAGCTGGGTATTTGCACTTACCTTCAACCAAGGGGTCACCTGCGCATTTATGCGCGATCGAACATTATAAGCATCGAATTTATCTTGGTTAATTTTCATTAGCCCCCCTTTTTCATAAAGTCGCCCCGACACATAGTAATCAATTTTTTCACTACCGCCAGAGAAATTTAACGAATGTTCCATTGAGGTCTGTGTTTTTCGATACATCTCATTCCACCAATCTGTATTGCCATAATATACATATTGATCTTTTCCATTTCTATTCTGAACCACTACGGAAGGCAGACTAGGATCTGTTTTTCGTTTCAATAGTTGAGCATAGTCATCTTCTGTATATCCCGTATAACTATTACCGGTGGCACGAATAAAAGCTTCATCATTTAGTTTAGCAGCATCATAACCGCTCGTCATAAAATCTGTCCGCACCGTCAGTCCAGACCAACCAAAATTATTACTATAATTAATGTTCATTTTTCCGGCCTTTCCTTTTTTAGTTGTTACGAGCATAACACCAAATGCCCCCCGAGCGCCATAAATCGCTGCTGCCGAAGCATCCTTTAAAACGGATATCGATTCAATATCACGGGGATTGATCGTATTGATATTTCCTGGAACTCCATCTATGAGAATAAGAGGTTGAGCATTAGCTGAGTTTATCGAAGCGAAACCCCGGATATTAACGTTTCCTTCCCCTCCTGGCCTGCCATTGGTAAAAGTAATATTCAAATTTGGTATTGCTCCCTGCAAAGCTTGAGTTGCATTGGCAACTGGGCGATTTTCAAGTATCTTCGCATCAATCTGAGTAACAGCACCTGTTAAGTTTACCTTTTTTTGCTTACCATACCCGACAACAATTACTTCATCAAGGGATTGATCTGTCGAAACCAGCTGAATGGTTAAAGGTATTGCCTCTACTTTTACGTGCTGTGTTTCAAAACCGATCATCGACAAGCGCAATGTATGCCCAGTTTTCCCTTCGATGACAAAAGCACCTTCTTGGTCAGTTTGCGTAGTTTTGCCAGTAGTTGAATTAAAAATTGACACACCCGAGATAGGTTCACCGCTTGCTGTTTTTACAATGCCTCGAATAGGCCCCTGAAATTTGGCGGAAATTTCAACATCCGGAATAGATGTCAGAAAGACAGGTTTACTCTTGGCCCACGCGCCGAGAGACATCCCGATCATTACAGGAAGTAATACGTGTTTCGTTTTCAAGAATTTGGTTTTGTTTTTCTTCGGTTACAAAGAAAGGTTATTTAATATTTGTAAATTATTAACAAAGCATTACTAAACAATTAAACGACAATTGGTTAAATCAATATTAAGATAATACAATTTTAACACGAAACAGAATGTCTTTTTTAATTTTTTAATAAAACAAAGAACCAATCAGTTTGACATAATGAATCAAAACACTATCAATCAACATGTTAAATAATATTAAACAAATAATATTCACAAAAACCTTATACGAAATAAAATGTAACATATTTGAAACAATACAATACAAAAAACAACAAAGCGAGGGATCACTTATTTCATAAAACACTTAAACAATTAGGTTAATTATTTTCTTCGTTTTAACGTAAAACTTCGTCATAAAAAATCCTTTATCCAATACATCTGTTTTCTATCGGTTTTAGTCAGGGCGAAAACATACAATTAAAAGCTAAAATTCAAACAGTTAGCATACCTAAAAACCTGTATTTACTACGGAATAAGATTGCTTATTAAAAAGATTAGAATCAAGACCGTCACATTCAACTTAAATGGCCTATCAATAAGGAAAAAATGCAAAAGGCTCAACTTAACACACATCACAGAGAAGGAGAAAAAGCTACTTTGGTATTGATCAACCGCCAAAAATACCCAGGAATTTATAAGGGATCATTATTCGTCAGCCGGTCCCTAAGTCCATATTGCAGACATAGTCCCTTAACCTTTTCCGCAAATGCCTGTCGATAATAGCTAGGAAGTTTGCCGTCCGCACCAAACAATCGTTGATATTTTTCCACGAGTTGTGGATAGTGTTTTTCAACCGCACGCATAACCAACGTCCGATTGTCACCAGGATCAGAACCATACAAGGCCAAGGTTGCTGGAAAAATATAATTTGCATCAATGGATCGAAAAGTCCCAAACATCTGATCAAGATGAGTTCCGGTATCCGAAATAAAGGGCAACAAAGGCATTAAACTTACGCCACTACACAATCCCATCTTACGTGCTTCACTCAATGTATTCAAACGAAGCTCAGGCGATGGTGCACCTGGTTCAAATATGCTGGCAATTTCCATATCGATGGTTGAAAAGGAAAAAGTAATAAAAGCGCGATGTGTCAATTTACCCTGCAGATCCAATGGGAGTATCGCTTCAGCATTGATCTGCTTCAACAAATCAAAATCCCGACTTACTAGATCCGATTTGGTGATAATATGCACTGGGAAGCGATAATGTACTATAATTTCCAATAATTGGCGCGTCAGTAGCTCCGTTTGCTCAAATTGCAAATAAGGATCCGTTGCAGACGACAATACAATTATTCCATATTGTTTTTTACGGGCACGGAGCGCTAAGGCTCGGTCCAACAAATCCACCGCATTGCGCTTCACACCTATCTTTTCGGCCATATTAATACCATATTTACTACCTCTGATATAACAATATAAACAATTGAACGAGCATCCGCTGTAAGGATTGACGGTGTAATCGTCAAGAAACCAAGGATCTCTTTGTTTTGTTTTATTGAGAATAGATTTGACAATTACAGACTGCATAGGGTACGTTATATTAATGAACGATTTTATAGAACAGATTTCAACAGACTAAGTTAACTCAAAATTACGCCTAGGCGACAAAAAATGCTATGAAATTATTCTCTCAATCGATTTTTCAAAACGCCTTTTGACTCCTGTCCAATTCCGTCCCACTAATTTGATTGTCGCTTTCTATTGAAATTACGAACATTTTGGCTGTTTAGAAAGCGTTCTTAACCATGTAGACTAAGAATCCATCGGATCCGTTAAAAGTCTTTCACGGCAAATAATTACAAATATTTCATTTTCAATGCATAATAAATGCATTTATTCATTACCTTTATGCTATTGAAACAAAACTCAACTCCAGCCATGTTTATCGGCGCTGTCAAATGGTTCGACAATAACAAAGGATTTGGTACTCTTGCGTTACCTTCCGGAGAAGAACTCTTTGTGCATATACGCAGGTTTAAAGTTCCTCCAGAACATGTTATTCAACCTGGAGAAGTTATTGTCGGAGACAAGAAACCTGACCCAAAAAGAAGCGGTTATCTCGCTCAGAACTGCAGGATTCTCAAAAGGCCCGAAGACTGGAAATTCGTCATCTCGCTCCTCGACAAAGAACACACCGTGCTCCTCCCCGATAGCCACGGTCGAGAACAAAAGCACAACTTAACCTCATTAACAGCAAGACAACTTCTAAGAATCCAGCCCAAAGAACATATATTGGCTATGCTTACCGCTAATTTTGATGTTCATTTCGATAGCTCGATTTTCATTCCTTATGCTGAATTGATAGACAAAAGCATTACCGGTGTTTTTGAGAAGGAGGCAGCTTGCGATCTACTTTCCAAGGTGTTCGAATACTTTGGAAAACATGTCTCGCATCAAATTCTATTTCGTGTATGGAAGGAAAGCATGTTTAGGTATATCGGCTATCCGGCAGAAGGCGACTACGAAATACCTGAACTTGTATTTAATCTGAATGCCACGGAAATCGATTGTGATGATCTTGCGAGAATCATCACGTATAGCTTTGGCAAATCTTTTTGCAGTGATTTTGTAAATGCTTTATTTGAAGACATAGAAACAATGGACAAAAAAGATATCGAACCTTTGTTACCGTATCTTGAGTTTTTGGAGAATGAGGATTCTATTGAGAAAATACAGACTCTTATGCAAGACTAGCTGAATCGAATGCCTGCCTAAAAATTCCTGTTTGATTTTTTTGGGAATATCATCAATTAAGGCAGAAAGCACAGAAATTGATGACTGAAAAACCTGTAAAATAGACAGCAACAGCCTATTCTACAGGTTTAAATCGAAGTGCACTGAGACTGACCTTGTCACCATCACCTTCAAGAAATGAAACAGTAACGCTGTATCTTCCTGGGGCTTTAAATTTCATCCATCCCCATGGGTACCAATTATACCCAGAAGCGGCGGCTTGTTGATTCTGCACGATCTCTCCAGTCGAGTTTTCAATCTTCCACACCACTCTCCCCTGCCCCGTATAATTTAGATCAACTTGATAATAGCCTGGCTTAACAATGTCTATAGCATACGTTAGTTTACTTTGACCAGTCCATTGCCCTACTTGAACGACATGTTTCCATTCACCGAATTTCTCCATCCAGGATTTCCCGGTTTTATGGCATCCTTCAACTTCGGCAAAGTCTACAGGAAGAATTGTCTCCATCGCCGGATCGACCCCCAACATTTTATCAATAACAGGTATCCCCTGCATAACGACCTCAATCACAGAAACCAGTGGATCTGGAGCTATCGATGGGATATTGATCTCCAACCATTTTCCATCGGTCGTATAATTTAACTTTTTCTTCCCATCTGCGTTTAAAAGATTGATCGACGTTATCCCCTTTGTTAGGCCCGGAACAAACAACTTTCCATTAGTTGGCCAGTGATAGACCAATAATGAAATTTTACGTCCTTGTACAGTAGCATCCCCCCAAGGCAAAGCGTGCCCCCAAGGTGAAGCTTGCGCACCATAAACGGCCGCTGGATACTTTCGGATCCACGCACCAGCACCACGCAAAGCTAAGCTCGCTGGCTCAGGAATAGTCCCATCTGGTTTAGGCCCAACATTTAACATGTAAGTCCCGCCCCGGCTAATAGTCGACAATGTACGAGACAAGATTTCACGGGCACTCTTCCAATTATTGTCGTACCAAGCATACCCCCAAGAGTCATTGGTTACATCGACTGCCTCCCAAAGACCTGGAACATTCTGCCGTGGTACTTCCATATCCCCCAAAGTAGAATAATCACCAAGTCCGTGTCCAACACGTCCCGACACGTAAGCCCCAGGTTGATTTTTATGAACCAATTCGACAAGTTTTTGGGCGTATTTCTTATCCATCCCACCAGGCGTATCGAACCAGACCAATTCTATCGGCCCATACTGCGTCGTAATCTGGTTCACCTCAGGATAGCATTTCTCCCAAAAATAATCGTCAAATGTTTTCGAATGACCGGCTGCGTCCACCTTGGGACCTCCATTTCCGCCGGGATAAGTCCAATCCTGATTTTGCGAATAATAGAAGCCAAAACCGATCCCCGCTTCCTTACAGGCTTTCGCGAGCTCAATCATCGGATCACGTTTAAAATCGGTCGCCTCAACAATATTAAACGAATTCACTTTCGAATGAAACATCGAAAATCCATCGTGATGTTTGCTTGTAATCACGATATAGCGCATCCCCGCATCTTTTGCAAGCTGTACAATCGCCTTAGCGTCAAAATGATCTGGATGAAATGACGCCGCCGCGGCCATGTAGTCAGCGACGGGGATATTGGCCATGCTCTTGTTCATGAGCCATTCCCCTATGCCATAAAACGTTTTCCCCTTCCAGGTATTTGCCAGCTGCGAATAGATTCCCCAATGGATAAACATCGCATATTTGCCGTCACGGAACAATTTCCCTCTATTTTGGGAAATGGAATTTTTTCCTCCTTGACCATCCCACATTTTTTCCATCTGTTGCGCCGAAACTTGCTTTGCAGACAATGTCGCCAGAGCGAGCCCCAATACGATACCTTTCATACCCATATTTCCTTAGACTTTGGGCAGATTATAGCCATTATGATAAACTTTCGCTAAGTACCCGTCCGCATCTTTATCATTGAAACTGCGCTTTTGTTTATCCCAAAACAATTTCTTTTTAGAACGGTACGCAATATTTCCCATCTGTGAGAATATCGCAATATGAGCCCCCGCTTCTATCGGAGCATAAAGACCTTCTACTGATTTCTTTCTAACAGCTTCAACGAAATTAACCATATGCTTGTCCAGTCCATTGTCCTGTGAACGTTGGAAAGAGACAGCGTCCATTCGTCCTTTCTCGGGAATAACTTCCCAGCCTTCACGATTAACGACCAAGGTACCATTATTACCAATGAAAGCAACGCCGTGAGTCTTCTGATAAGGGCCCAAATCTATACCTGTCGCCTGCTCCCATTGAACATTAAATCCATCAAACTCATACACCGTTGTTAGACTATCTGGTGTTTCAGCGGCGTCGTCGGGATAAGCAAATTTACCACCAGCAGCCATTACCGAAACAGGATCTGACACTTTCATTCCGATCAGCGCATAATCCAACATATGTACACCCCAATCGGTCATTAGGCCACCCGCATAATCCCAATACCACCTGAAATTGAAGTGAAAACGATTGGGATTAAATGCACGTTTTGGGGCTGGCCCCAACCATTTATCATAATGTACTCCAGTAGGAACAGGAGCGTCTGCCTGAACCGGAATACTCTTCATCCAACCTTGATAAGCCCAAGCCTTAACAAGGCGTATCTTTCCCAATTTTCCGCTATGAACAAAATCCATCGCATCTCTAAAATGTTGTTGGCTTCGTTGCCACTGCCCTACCTGTACAACACGTTTATACTTTTTAGCAGCTGCAACCATAATTTCACATTCCCGAATGGAGTTGCCAATTGGTTTTTCGACATATACATCTTTTCCTGCCGCAACAGCATCAACCATTTGCATGCAATGCCAATGATCGGGCGTAGCGACAATAACAACATCAACGTCATTTGCTTTCAGAAGATCTTTATAATCGATGTAAGTCTTCACATCAATATTGCGTTTCTTTAGTTCCTCAGCGCGATTCTTCAAAACATTTTCATCGACATCACATAATGCCGTACACTGCACGCCTGGTACTTTCAAGATAGCGTTCAGATTAGACCAACCCATACCGTTGGTACCGATCAGCCCCACACGGACCGTATCAGCTTGAAAACCGAATACTTTCGTCTGTGCAAAAAGTGCCGATGCCGCCAACAGACTCGTATTTCGAATAAATTCTTTCCTCTTCATTGTTTAGTTTGGTTTATATTGATATTGCATATTCAATACTAGGAAGACGATTATCTTGGGCATCCCCCTAGTGAGATCACTAATATAAGATTTAGTCTTTAGGATGAAGAATATTAATCCAACAAAATGGCTGAAATAAAGGACTTTGAATACCGTAGATAATTTCTATATTTGTTAAAAACTAGCATAAAACCATGGACCGAAGAACTTGTCTTTCTCCACCAGCAAAATAACATAGCGCAATGTCAAACGAATAATGATATCTGATCAGGAGCAAATTCGGATGATACAAGGATTAACTATTTATTTAGCTTTTAAATTTCCCTTTATGGGAAAGACATTTTTTTTATGAAAAAATCATATTTAGTACTTCATACCGCGGTACTGCTCGCAGGCTTCACCGGAGTTTTCGGCAAACTCATTACCCTCAATCAGATACCACTCGTGTGGTTTAGGGTTTTACTTTCAACACTTATTCTTTTCGTTGTCCTCAAATTATTCAAGATTGAGCGATTAAAATCGACAAAAGATATACTGAATATTGCAAGAGGTGGATTATTGCTCACCATCCATTGGATATTTTTCTATGGAAGTATCAAGTTTTCCAATATTTCCATTGGCGTAGTGTGCTATTGCCTGACCAGTTTTTTCACAGCCATTCTAGAACCTATCATCAACAAAAAAAGATTTAGTGCGGCGCAGCTGATGTTAAGCATGTTGACCTTGATCGGAATCAGTTTAATCTTTCATTTTGATAGCTCTTATCAAGTGGGCATTATTTTGGGTGTAATTTCAACTATTTTCGCGGCCCTATATACCATCTACAATGAGCGATTGGTCAAACAATATGATAGTAAATTACTCAACTATTATCAAATGCTTAGTGGAACCATTGTATTGGGACTTGGACTGCCTATTTTCTATTATTTATTTCCCACCGAACGTTTTATACCAAGCTTTTCTGATAGGATCTATTTAATCTTGCTGTCTTTATTTTGTACGGTTGGTCTTTATGTTCTTTTTGCCGAATCACTCAAGAAGCTATCTGCATTTACGGTCAATTTGAGTTTCAATCTTGAGCCCATCTATTCGATTATCATTGCTTTTTTATTCTTCAACGAAGGCAAACAAGTCAATGCTTCTTTCTATGTGGGGCTCGCTTTTGTACTTGTTTCTGTTCTTCTTCAAACGCTGCGCTCTATCCGGAATAAAACTTAATAATTTCTTTTTCAATAGGCAAACATCGCATTGATTGCCTACTAGAAATGTTGTTTTAACGTTAAATGTAACCACCGATGGCTTGAGCCGACGCTATCCGGCAACAACATCGGGTGGAAAAACTGGCATTATAAAGAAAAGAATCGTCTTTCATAACATTTTTTAGGTAGATGCTGCCTTTGCCAAACGCGCAATATGTTGTCCGGCTTTCATGCCTGAGAATATACAACCGCCCAAGAAAGTACCTTCTAACGCTCGATAACCATGCATGCCGCCACCACCAAATCCAGCCACCTCACCCGCTGCATACAAACCCGCTACCACCTTGTTATCCTTTGTTAGTACTTGCGAATGGAGATTCGTTTTGAGACCGCCTAAGGTTTTACGCGTCAACACATGGAGACGTACCGCAATGAGTGGTCCATTTTCCGGCGCCAGGATTTTATGGAGGGCTGCCACTCGACCTAATTTATCACCAAGGTAGTTTCGTGTATTTCGAATGTAATTTACTTGCGTGTCCTTTGAAAACTTATTATCGACCTCCCGGTCACGCGCTTCAATTTGCGTTTTAATCGTTTCATAATCCAAAAGATCTTCGCCTGTCAAACGATTCATACGAGCGACCAGATCCTTTAGATTGTCCGAAACAATAAAATCAGGTCCCTTTTCCTTAAAAGCCTCAACTGGTCCAGGTGCATTTTTCCCAAAAATGCGTTTCAAAAATAACCTATAATCCTTGTTGGTGATATCCGGATTCTGTTCTGAACCTGAAAGAGCAAACTCCTTTTTGATAATCTTCTGTGTCAGGATAAACCAGGAATAAGAAAAGCCTGTCTCTTGCAGGTGCCTGAGTGTACCCAAGGTATCAAATCCAGGTAAATAAGGAGCTGGAAGCCTATTACCGCGGGCATCAAACCACAATGAAGACGGCCCAGGTAAAATACGGATGCCGTGCATAGGCCATATTGGATTCCAATTTTCAATCCCTTCCGTATAATGCCACATGCGATCGCGGTTTATCATATGAGCCCCAACCTCTTCGGCAATTCCAATCATTTTTCCATCGACATAGGCGGGAACACCTGAAATCATTTGCACTGGTGCTTTCCCTAATCGTTCAGGCCAATTTTCGCGTACCAATTGATGATTTGCTCCAATCCCTCCCGAAGCAATAACGACCTGATCTGCATAATATTCAAACGCTGCAAGAATATTTCTGTTGGTAGCAACACCCCTTGCTTTGTTATCATCTTCCAAAACATCGCCCGCAATTCCGAAGACCGCGCCATCTTGCGTTAGCAATTTTGTCACGCGATGTCGAAAGCAAAACCGCAGCAGACCTTTTTCCTGCGCAGCAAAAGCTTTATCCACAAAAGGTTTCACAACGCCAGTTCCAGTCCCCCAACTAACATGAAATCTAGGAACGGAATTACCATGCCCCGAGGCCGATCCGTCACCGCGCTCAGCCCAACCGACCATAAACATCAGCTTAATACCGAGCTGAGCGACGTAAGCAGCCTTCTCTTCCGTCGCAAATTTCAGGTAGGCCTCTGCCCATTGTCGCGGCCAATAATCCTCCTCGCGGTCAAATCCTGCAGTTCCCATCCAGTCCTGCCGAGCCAGTTCAAAAGAATCCTTGATGCCCATACGACGTTGTTGAGATGAATTGACAAGAAAAAGCCCACCAAAGGACCAATAGGCCTGACCACCAAGATTTTCAGCTGTCTCCTGATCCACAAGAAGCACTTTCTTACCAGCATTGGTAACCTCCATTGCTGCTGTAAGCCCTGCTAAACCCGCTCCGATAATAATCACATCAGGTTTAAATTGTTCAACTGTTTGCATAGATATTCTTTTACTGAACGGTTATCCCAATAAAAATGTAAGTACTAACAAGACCTACCACACTATATAAATCTACTAGTTTGTGTAGGAATGTACAAGAAAAAGTTAACAGAAATCTGCTGGCGCTTTTCAAAAAAAGACGCTAGTGTTATATCACAAAAATAATAGAATAACCTAATTTAAATTAATTTTAATAATAAAAAATAGCGTTATAACTTTGTGCCATCAATCATTCAGATAATAGTAAGCATCCTTTCGAACAGATTTATTTAGTAAAAAAAGGTGCATCAGAACGACAAATAAAATTTAACAAGAGACATAAAAAATAAAAAATGGAATACAGAAAATTAGGAAAAACAGATTTAGAATTATCAGCAATTACGTACGGAGCTTTTGCAATTGGCGGCAACATGTGGGGCGACAATGAAAAGAAAGATTCTTTTGATTCTGTGAAAGCATCGATCGACAACGGTGTCACTACATTAGATACAGCCCCGTTTTATGGCTTTGGTTTGAGTGAAGAAATGATCGGTGCGGCAATTCAAGGTTATGATCGGACCAAAATACAAGTATTGACCAAATTTGGTATGGGACGGTAGTAACCAAGGAAAAGGTGAATTTTTCTTTGACGCAGAAGAAGCTGGTAAAACTATTCCAGTTTATAAATATGCATCAAAAGCTAGTGTAATTCAGGAAGTAGAGAATAGCCTAAAACGCTTACGCACCGACTATATCGATCTACTACAGATTCACTGGCCAGATAGTACAACTCCGATTTCCGAAACGATGGAAGCCTTGGATCTTCTTTTACAACAAGGTAAGATCCGTGCTGCCGGCGTCAGCAATTATAGCGTTGATCAAGTTTCAGAAGCACGAAAAACCCTCAATATAGCGAGTAATCAAGTTGGTTACAGCATGCTGAACCGAGGTATCGAACAGGACCTTGTTCCTTACGCAAAGGAAAATGATCTGGGTATCATTGTATATAGCCCTATGGAGCGTGGTTTGTTAACCGGTAAATATTTCAATACGGGTAAATTAAAAGAAAACGATCACCGCAATGGTTATTTCCAACAATTTGATCTGGCCAAGGTAAAGACCTTCTTGGATACCATCAGTCCAATTGCCGCAAACAAAGGTGTCACGCTTTCCCAATTGGTATTACGCTGGACTAGTTTGCAGCCGGCGATCACTGTGGTCTTGGCAGGTGCCCGAAATGCAGAGCAGGCCATCGCAAATGCGCAGGCCATCGACATCACGCTTACCGCAGAAGAACTATCCTTTATCAATCTTGCATTAGCAAAAATTTAATATTCAACGATGAAAAAATTCAATCAGTTGACAGTACTCCTCATGGGGGTACTGTCACTCACAGCATTGCAAAGCAATGCGCAAAATAAAACACTGTTGGTAGACCCAACAGATAGTACATGGCATCATGCTGCTTATGGTAAGAACGACGAGATCGGAGCTGCCAATTTAATATCACCAAAATTGGTGCTACAGTCATTAAAACTTGTCAAAAAGGGAAAAACTGTCCCTCTTGCTGTCCCTGTAAACAAACAGCTCCCAGCTTTCCGCCACCGTAGTTTTAACTTGTATAATATACAACCCGGAGAACAGGCTGGTGCAACACTTGGTCCCAATAAATTCACTTTCAACGACGAATTGGTAAATGCCTGGACCGGTGTCGGCACCCAATTGAACGGTATTGGACATATCGGAATCAACAATATCTACTACAATGGCAACAAAGCGCAGGATTTCGTTACGGTAGAAGGCGTTAAAAAACTTGGAATAGAAAAAGTCCCACCACTGGTAACCCGTGCTATTGTCTTGGATATGACAGCCTATTATGGAAAAGATATCGTTCCCGGTGGTACAGAATTTACCGTTGAAGCCATTCAATCGGTGTTAAAAAAACAAGGGATCACGATCAAAAAAGGTGACATCGTCTTATTCAACACGGGCTGGTTGGAATTGATCGGCAACAACAACCAACAGTTCCTGGAAACTGAACCAGGTATCGGCATGGATGCAGCAAAATGGCTAGCAGATCAAGGTATCGTTGCTTTTGGTGGTGACACGTGGGCATCCGAAGTATATCCAAACCCCAATACCAACGAGGAATTTCCAATCAATCAGTTTTTATTGGCCAAACGTGGCATATACAATCTTGAATTAATCGATACACGCCCCTTGGTAAAAGAAAAAGTCTGGGAATTTCTATTTGTCCTTGGACAGCCCTTATATGTAGGATCCACACAGGTCAATGTCAATCCAGTAGCGATCTATTAATTGCTTTTAAGATCAGTTCGGTGCACCTCTTTATGGCACCAACTTAGAACTCATTGCTCCAATGGGTCCATTCAAAAGAAAGAATACTTAATAAAACCTTCTTAACTTCGCCGACACCAACAGCAATGAAAGCAAACTGAAGGTTCTTTGTGGCTAATAAGATCAGACACTGTCAGAAAAATTAAGCCTATTTGGAAGACCGAAATCATACCTATCTTCCAAATAGGCTTTCCATTGTACCTGCTTCATCCTTAAAGACTACAGCTTATCAGCAAAGCAAAATATTATTGCCTTATTGTCGAAAAGTTATCGATGATCTGCATCAGGACCAAGGCTTCCTCAATCGGAGATGGATTTGGCCCAATGCCGCTGAAATACTCTACCGCACGCGAAATCATCGGCAATTGAATATTTTCGGGATGGTCAAATCTGAATTCCTGCTCTCCATCCCCTGTTTCGATAACAACTGAATTTCCAAAAATGGAAAAACAAATACGACCAAGGCTTCCAACAATTTCACAACTGTCTACCTGATTTTCTTTGGCAACATTAAAACACCAACTTCCATGAAAAACAAGCTGATTATTAAATAAAATGGTCCCTGTGGTTTGATCGGCAACAGCACTGTCCCTATCCTGAATTAAGCTAAAACCATCGTATGAAATCGGCATTCCAAAAAAGTAAAGCATCAAATCCAATTGATGAGGGGCTAAATCAAAAAAGTAGCCGCCGCCCGAAACAGCAGGATCAGTACGCCAATCTCCGCCACTTTTAGTTACCAGGTCGGGCGTTCTTCTTTGCCATAAACGGAGTTGCACCGTCCTTAGCTGGCCAATTTCACCGTTTTCAACAAGCTCTTTAACCTTTAGAAACAAAGGCAATTGTCTACGGTAATGCGCAACAACCAATTTCCCGTTACTGCTTTTTACTTCCGCCAATAATGATTCAGCCTCTATCGCATTTAACGTAACGGGCTTTTCAACGTAAACAGATTTCCCTTTACGAAGGGCTGATAGTGCATACGCGAGATGAGAGGACGGTGGCGTTGCGACATAAATCGAATTGAGATCGATATTATCAAGTAAATCGTCAGCGTCTGAATACCATAGGGGTACCTGATGTCGCTTAGCATAATCAGCAGCTTTCGCCGCATCCCTTCGCATGACAGCCATTAGCTGACTATTATTTATCCGATTAAACGCAGGTCCACTTTTTTTTTCTGTGACATCACCACAGCCGATGATACCCCATACTATTTTAGGATTGTCCATAAGTATATTCAAATTATCACTAAAATTCTAACCAATCCTCCCTATATCTGGCCGTAATTACAGGACATACATGGAAGTACTCGTCTGAGTTCTTAGGGCTTTTCACGCCCCACAAATCGATTTTTACCCAATAGAAAACCGATCGCCCTTTGGATGTTTTTTCTTCGACTATCCGCAGTTTTTAAGTTAGAAATATAACGGATAATTTCCTTTTGCTTTGATGAAGACAATCCATCAAACACCTTTAGTGCATCCTTATTTAGCGCAAATGCTGCTTCGAGTTCTGGATGAGGCAAAATAGTCCGGTCTTCCGGATCAAAAGCGATTGTTATGGTTAACGTCTCGCCGATTCGTTTCGGCGAGTTCGCCAATATAACCGTGTTAATGTACAGTCTCCACTCCCCCTGAAATCGCAGCAAGGTCTGAACATAATCTTTTTCATTAACTTTTCCCTTCACAGGAATATAACCTTTGTTCATTCCCGCATCCTTAAATAGGTTTTCCAGAATATCAGCAGGAACAAAAACAAAAGGATTGATACCGATAATTTCCAATTGTGCTTCAAAGGCAAACATGACACGATCAATTAGGTGATTAATTATACTTCAGAATAGCATCAATAAGTGCCAATTCATCCGCCGTAAAGTCCAGCCTGTCCAGGACCTTGAGTGAATCAACCAGTTGCTCACTATTTCTCGCCCCTACCAAAACGGAGCTTACACGTTCATCTTTCAACAACCATGCAATTGCCATTTGAGCCAATGTTTGGCCTCTTTGTATCGCCAGATTATTCAACCGGTCTATTTTCTCCATCAATTCAGCAGTGATCATGTCACTTTTCAAAAAATGCTCTTTCGAAGCGCGCGAATCTGCCGGAATGCCACCTAAGTATTTATTGGTCAACAGTCCCTGTGCCAAAGGAGAGAAAGCGATCGCTCCGATTCCTTCTGCCTGCAGCACATCCAAAAGCCCCTCCTCAGGTGTCCGCACCAACATCGAATATTTAGGCTGATGAATAAGGCATGGTGTCCCCATTGCACGCAATAACGCAGCAGCTTTCTGAGCAAGATCAGGAGGATAATTGGACAAACCCACATAGCAGGCCTTTCCTTGATGAACAATATCTCGCAATGCGACCATCGTCTCTTCCAACGGTGTATTCGGATCCGGTCGATGATGGTAAAATATATCCACATAATCGAGCTTCATCCGTTTTAAGCTCTGATGTAAGCTGGCCATCAAATATTTACGACTTCCCCAGTCACCATACGGACCCGGCCACATGGTATATCCCGCTTTAGTGGAAATTAAAAGTTCATCACGATAGCCCACAAAATCGCTACGCAATATATGTCCAAAGTTCTCTTCTGCACTTCCCGGAGGCGGACCATAATTATTGGCAAGGTCAAAATGGGTAATCCCGTGATCAAAAGCGGTCACCAAAGTTTTGCGGAACACCGCTTGAATATCGGTTTCACCAAAATTTTGCCAAAGCCCCAATGAAATGGCTGGCAAGAGAATGCCACTCTTCCCACAGCGTCTGTAGGGCATATGCTGATATCGGTTTGGATTGAACGTCACGTTACAAAGTTTATACCTGCAAAATACAAAACTATTTCCAACAGTCCAGCCTATTTCCCGTTTTCGTGTTCTTTCCTGAACCTCTTTTTAACATCATTTCATTTAATAGCTGCTCATGTTTATAACACCATATCGATTGACAACAGACCATGATAAGCATCGGAGAACAGCTTTGATGAAGAATTGTTTTTACCTATAAACGTATTTATATTGCATATAAAAAGCAATTTATCTAAGTTTGGTCTTATCCAAAAGTAAGGGGATTAATTAGATATAACATGATTGGCAGATTCTTCAGAAAATTCTATTTACATATTGTCATCTGGACCATATTACTGCTTTTGCCCTTTATTACGTACCTCTACCAGCCGGATAAAATCGCTGATTTCAAGCCTTATTCGGCATTATCGCATTTAGTAAATATTGTATTCCTGGCTACTCATTTCTACTTGCACTGCTACGTTGTTGCACCCACCTATTTTTTTGGTCGCAGAAAGATCTTTGTACTATTAATGGCACTTGGATTTGCCACCTATGTAGCACTGAACTACTGTATAGTCTATTTTAATCCAGATGGGGAGCTAGCTCATCTGACCAAGGAAAATATTCTTTTCGTACGATTAGTTATCGGCCCGGGCATTATTTACTCACTCTGTATGATCACCTCTTCGATGATCTTTCTCTACAATGAGCAAGCCCGACAAAAGGAGCTCAACAAACAGATTGCGCTTGAAAAAACAACGGCAGAACTAACGATGTTAAAACTTCAGATCAGCCCACATTTCCTATTCAATACGCTCAATAATATCCGTTGGCTCATTCGTAAACAATCATCAGATTCCGAAGACACTATTGTTAAGTTGTCCGAAATGCTACGCTACATACTTTACGAAGTAGACGGCCCCAAAGTCGAACTTTTTAAAGAGATCGACCATATGCGCAATTTTATCGCCTTACAGACCCTTCGTCTTCCTATTCAAGGAAATGTAGCACTGGATATCGAAGACAGAGTCAAAAACAGAATGATCCCCCCATTACTCTTCATCCATTTTGTGGAAAATGCATTCAAGTATGGTGTGGATAGCAAAACTGAACCACAGATACAGTTTCAATTTCAGGATACTCCAGGTGGCATTATCTTTATATCCCGAAATAGCATTTTACAACATACGGAACCGCGTCCAAACGAAGGGATAGGACTGACCAATGTACGCAGACGATTACAATTATTGTATCCCAACCGACATGACCTCAGGATCGGAAAAACCGATGCTGGAGATTTCGAAGTGACTTTAAAACTGATGACCGATGAAGATTAAATGTATACTAATCGATGATGAACCCTTCGCGCTCAACATTTTAGAAGACGACTTATTGAATTTTGAGCAAATCGAAGTCGCCCGTAAATTTAATGCGACGGCCGAAGCTGAAGACTATTTAAAAGATCACGCTATCGATCTGATTTTTCTGGATATTGAAATGCCCGATCAATTGGGTACGCAGTTTATTCGCGAACTCACTCCACGCCCCTTAGTTATCTTCACCACGGCCTATCACCAATATGCTGTTGAAGGTTTCGAGCTAAATGCCGTAGATTATCTGCTTAAACCCATTTCAAAAGAACGACTCGCAGCCGCAGTCCGAAAAGTGGAAGAAAGTATGCTGCTCCGTGCAAAACAGCTACCCGAACAGGATCATATTATCGTCAATGTAGAATACAAAAAGACGAAAATTTTTCTCCATGAAATCAGCTACATCGAAGGCTTGAAAGACTATGTGAAAATATACCTGGTCGACCGTGAATCGCCACTTCTTACGCGCAGCAACCTCCGAGGGATGGAAAAAATATTACCTACAGTCGATTTTCTACGCATACATAATTCCTTTATTGTCAACAAAAATCGTATTGAACAGGTCGGTCAAAGCAAACTCACCTTACCCGAAACTGCCCTTCCTATCGGTAAAAAATATATTAAAAATATCGAACAGTTTATCTAATGCTACAGGTACAAATTGAATCGATACAATTATCCGTTCGTCTACACATTCGCCGCTTCGGTCTACAGATGATTGCATAGCTAAAAAATCCTTTTCAAATTTGCGTACTATCGAACAGCCTAATCCGCGTAGCCGATAGCATAGCAAAGAAAAAATGAAAAGATTTATAGCAATAGCACTAATGGCAACTGCGGTTGCTTCTGTACACGCTCAAGCCCCTGCAGGCGGTCGTCCTACTTTCGCCATGTCCGAAGGCCAGCTCTCCGGCCAAATTGTGGACAACACCGGGAAACCGATCGCGCAAGCTTCCGTGAATTTATTGAAGGTCATCAAGGATCAAGCTACTGGTAAAGAAAGGGAAATTCTCGTAAAAAGTACCAGTTCTTCAGAAAATGGAAAATTCAATTTCGCAGCCATTTCACCAAAAGAAAAATGGAAGCTAAAAATTAGCTCTGTAGGCTATGCACCGATTGATCTAGCTGTAGACTATACCGATGGAAAAACAACCAAAGATATCGGCGCGATCAAACTGGAAAATGACAACCGTAAGCTCGATGAAGTCACCGTGACTGGCCGTAAGGCATTACTCGAAATGGACATCGACAAAAAGGTCTTCAACGTAGAGAAAAATATCGTCGCGGCTGGCGGTACAGCAATCGATGTACTCCGCAATATGCCTTCTGTACAAGTAGATATCGACGGTAATGTAAAATTGAGAAATGCAGCGCCAACGATTTTTGTTGACGGAAAACCGACCACGCTTACACCGGATCAAATTCCGGCTGATGTCATTGATAAAATCGAGATCATCACAAATCCATCTGCCAAATACGACGCTTCTGGAAGTATGGCCGGTATCCTCAATATTATTCTGAAAAAAAATAAGAAAGCTGGATACAATGGTATGGTCACCTTAGGAGCTGACCGCTTTGGCGGGACCAACTTTATGGGTAGTTTAAATCTGCGTCAGAATAAATTCAACATCTCACTGACGGGAATGAATATGCGCATGCGGACCAACACCGAGGGCGACAGCCACCGTACCAGTACAATTAATGGCATAGAATCGACAGTAGATCAAGATATCGAGGGCAAAACAAAAGGTATGATTACCTTTGGCCGGCTTGGCGTAGATTACGACTTAAGTCCCAAAACAACGCTATCTGTCGCCGGAGTGTTGGTTCAGGGTAAATTTAAGCCTAATGAAAATTCAGCAATTTCCACCACTTCAGGGGGCAATACTTCAATGAGCGATCGCATTTCCGAATCTGAAAGAAGCTTTAAACCACGTGGCCTGCAAGCTGGTCTCGTCCAAAAATTCAAAACTGAAGGCGAAGAATTGTCTGTCGATTTCAATTACTTTGGCGGTAATAACACCTCAAATGGTCTATATACGACCAATTATCGCAATGCCAGCGATGAGGTCAGCGGAACGCAGATCCAAAAAAACAACGGCTCCGGCAACAATAAATTTATGACTGTGCAGGCAGATTATGTCAAACCGTTCAAAAATGGCATGAAACTCGAGACCGGTGTGCGTGCCCAGATCAATAAACTCAAAAACCTCAACACGAATTCCTTAAAAGCAGTGGATAAGGAGGATTTTGAAAATATCACCGCAGCTTCAGCAAACTATAATAACAAAAACAGCGTCTATGCAGCTTATGCCTCACTTGGAGGAAATCTCAAAGACTGGGTATCCTATAAAGTTGGGTTGCGCGCAGAAAGCTCAACGTACGACGGCGAACTTTTGAATACAAATGAAAAGTTTCACAACAAGTACCCCCTTAGCTTATTTCCTTCTTTGTTCCTGAGCAAAAAGCTAACCGAAAAAGACCAAATACAGATGAGCGTAACCCGTCGTGTCAACCGTCCGAACTTCTTTCAGCTTATCCCTTTTGTTGACTACACAGACAGCTTAAATATTACACGTGGAAACCCCGATCTTGTACCAGAATTCACCACTTCGGGCGAACTTTCTTACAGTCGTACACATGGAAAAGGTACATTTTTGGCAACGGTATACTATAAATCTACAAACAACCTAATTACACGTTACCTGACACAGGAACTCAATCCGGTGACGAACAAAATGGACTTCATTAATACCTATATCAATGCCAATTCCAGCAAAAATTATGGGGCCGAATTCACGTATACCAATAATCTCAAAAAATGGTGGGATCTGACAGCAGACCTCAACTTCTACAATTCTAAAATTGAAGTTGATGAGAAAACACCGTCGGAAGGTATGTGGACAGTATTTGGAAAATTGAACAATACATTCAACTTACAGAAAAACTGGAACCTACAGCTTGCTTTTGAATATCAAGGCAAAACAAATATGCCAGTTACACAGGGCCAGACATTCGGCCCACCAATGAACCAGGCACAAAGCTCTTCCCAAGGCTATATCAAACCATTCTATGGTATCGACTTTGCCATCAAGAAAAGCTTCTTGAAAAATCAGGCTGCCTCCGCAACATTGGCCATCAATGATATCTTCAGAACACGTGGCAATACCATTGTTTCATCGGGTGACGGATTCTCTCAAACCTATTATCGACTTTCCAATCCGCAGTTGATCAAATTGAATCTTTCCTACCGTTTCGGAAAAATGGATATGAACATGTTTAAGAAAAACAAAAACCAGAATTCAATGGAAGGCATACAAATGCAATAGCATGTGGATCATATCGCAATCAAAAGCGGGTATTTCCTACAAGAAATACCCGCTTTTTTATTCAACAGTGTCAAAGAACTAGACAACTGTATTGGAGATATTCTTCTTTTCAAGTATTGGAACAATTTCCAGTAGATCATCAATCACATAATCGGGATTTGCGGATTTGAGTTGAGCCACATTATGTGCACCGGTTGTGATACCGATACTTAAACCACAGCCTGCTTGCTGCCCCTCTTGTATATCGATAATAGAATCTCCAATCTTTAAGACAACACCTGGATCAGCAATTTCAAATTTTTGCATCGCTAATTCAATCATATCTGGATAAGGTCTGTTTCGAGGCACATCAGACGCTGTAATTAATGCATCTACATCCTTTCCTACTTTCCAGTTAAGCTTTTCTAAAAGCGACTCCGCAGTTTTTCGGTCATATCCCGTATTCAACACACGTAAGATATCACGGTCTTTCAATATGGCAAAAAGCTCCTCAGCATTCGTATTTGGATAAATTTCTTCCACTTCATAAGCATGCTCCAGCTCCCCTAAAAACAACGTAAACATGCGTTGTGCCAATTCATCATCAACAAGATTCAGGCTATTTTTAAGTACTGTTTTGATCGCTTGTAACTTTTCCTTACCTGCGCCATGCGCCAATACTTCCGTTAATGTAAGTTCATAGCCTCCTACCGTATTTATTGCATTTCTAAGCGTCTTATACACAATATTATTTTCGTTCACTGTCGTACCTGCCATGTCAAATACGATCATCTTAATTGCTTCTTTCATTTGATTAAACCTAAAAGTTTAGCAAAAATAAAAAATTGTTAAATAAAACTAAACAAACCCATATTAATTTAATGCTATATTTTAGTTAAGAAACTTGATTTAACGAATCGCAAAATAATAAGTCCAAGCGATAAGCAAGATTTGAAACGGAATACGAAACCACAAATAGTTTGGACCAGGTCCATCGAAAGTAGCCGTCTCATAATTAATATGCTTCAAGTTTGCCCGGATATTTGTGGGTAATACCAGTAGAAAGAAGACAATTAAAAGGATTCCCGTTATGCGGCTCATCTGCGGGACAAATAGCCCAATAGCAGCAAGGGCTTCCAACAGTCCGGTTGCATAGATCATTTCCTTTTTAAATGGAATAAATTCGGGTAGCATCAAGGTCATTCCCTCCGTATATAATAAATGCCCCAATGATGTAAACAGCAACATAACGGCTAGTGCTATTTTGCCCGAAAAAAAATAATCCACCGTGCCTTTCAACAACAGGGTACTTAAATTGGAGACAACAAAGACAACGATCAATACAAAAAATGGTTTCATCTTTTTTATAACAAAAATAGGTACCCTTCTTTTTGTTATCAATGAACATTTGTTAATAAATTCCTTTTCTGATCCGGCTCAATGATTGCGGCCTAATACCAATATAAGAAGCCAGATATTTTAAGGGAATATTGCGAATCAACTCGGGTTGCTCACGCAACAAATTGATATACCTGGTTTTTGCCGAATCTTCGAGTAGCGTCAGTTCCCGTTTCATTTTTTTTAGAAAAATGTCCTCAACCGCTTTCCGACCAATTAGGTTCCCAACCGTTGTTGTTTGATATACCGCATGGAGATCCTCAAACGATATCCGCCATAAAATACAATCTGTTATTGCCTCGAGATGATACGATGAAGGCTGCTGTGTCAAGAAGGAATCGTACCCACTTACAAAAGAGTTTTCAAAAGCGAATCCAAAAGTAAAATCATAGTCCAGTTTTGGGATATTGAAACGTACAATTCCTTTTTCAATAAAAGATAAATACTGTTCAGTTTTTCCGATTTCCAAAATCAGTGATTTTTTTGGAAACTCCATCTTAACAAGCTTAGCGGAAAATACTTCCCAGTCCGTATCATTCATGACAACGAGCGATTCGAAATATTCTCTGATCTTGTCCATGATTCTTATTTTTTAGGAGCAAGATAAAAACTTCTGTCCAAATATAGCGTAATGATTATTTACTATTTAATCGATTATTTATTTCAACAAACATACGGTCTATTTTACCAAAAAATATTAACTTAAATACTATAAACTTTAATCATGCTTATTCTTAACGAAAACGGTCCAGAACGTTGGCCTGCCTTTAGAAAATTAGGTTTTCGATTTTCTTTTATTTTCATTTTGTCGTTTATTCTTGTTTTCAACAACGGCACTTATCCATTATATGGCTATATCAGCTCTCCCCTCAACCATTTTATGCAAAAGTTGACTCCCTGGTTTGCAGAAAATATATTGGGCTATTCTTACGACCACAGCATCTTCATCAACGGAAGTGGGGATACCTCCTATGCCTGGATATCCTTATTGATCTTATTCCTACTAGCATTAGTCGGGGCAGCTTTATGGTCCATATTAGATCGAAAAAGAGCGAACTATAGGATCCTTTTTTACTGGTTAACCACAGCAATACGTTATTATGTTGCTTTTATGCTCATCAACTATGGTCTCATCAAAGTCTTCTATATGCAAATGCAGCCGCCGAGGTTAACACAACTCCTGCAGCCATTGGGCGAGTATTCCCCCATGGGCCTCGCATGGACTTATATCGGTTATTCTCAAGGCTACAATATACTCATCGGTTCAATTGAAATATTATCGGGCCTATTGCTTTTCAGAAAAATGATGGTTTTGGGTGCACTTATTACGGTTGCGACAAGTATCAATATTATGGCTGTTAATTATTTTTATGATGTTCCTGTCAAAATGGTCTCCACAGCACTCCTGCTATTTTCCATATTTCTACTGCTTCCCTACTTAAAAGCATTGTGCGAAATTTTTATTTCAGGAAAACCTGTACAGTTACTTCCTATTCAACAACTCCTATTCAATAAAAGCTGGAAAAGAAAAAGTTTGTTTATCATCAAATTGGCCGTGTTACTTCTCTTTATAGTGCAACAGGGCATGGGCATATTAAGTACAAAAAAAATGATCGCTGAGTACCTAACGACGTCACCACTATATGGAATCTACCGTATTGATCAAGCGGGAACACCACGCAAAACAATCTCCGAAAATTGGCGACTTATTGTTTTCGAAATTGATAACAATAAGGTCTTAATACGCAACACAGACTATAGCCCGCAAAGAGAGAGCGTTGTAATTGATGCTGCGGGGAAGAAAATCACCTTAAACAATTATCAATTTGATTATCAAATCAACCAAGATGGAAATATTCTTCTGACAAAAGCCTTCGATGACCATACAGCGCAAATTAAACTGATTAAACAAGACGTGCAAACTTTCGAATTAAAGCAGCGCAAGTTCCATTGGGTACAGGAATATCCCTATAATCGTTAGATAAGAATCGCAAAATTGAATAAACAAATCGTGCATTTAACGCCTCTCAGACCAAAATAACTATGTTTAATACTGCAAACATAACAACATGCGACGAACAGGTAGAGCATTTCGGTTTTTTATATCGAATGCGGAATATCAGAGTACACACCTGCCATATGCTCAAAAGCAAAGAGGTGCTGACCCTTATCTTAATACACTCGGGAGGAGGTATCCGTCAGATTGATCAGGGGCAACATAATATAATGGGTTATCAAATTCATTTAATGTTCCCTGGTCAGTCAAGTTCTTTCTATTTTTTCAAAGAAACCGCTGTTTATCATTTTAGAATTCCCTGGCAAAATTTTGAAAAATTATGTCATACGCTTTCAATCAACATAAAACTTCTTAAAGATTATCCGATACTTCAGATCGCAGCATATGAATTTGAGAGGCTTCGCTATGAATTCGATAAGATCCGTGAGGAACTCTCTCGTTATCAGCCACTATTATCACTCATTTTATCACGTTTGGGAACTAGCTTACTAGAGATTAACCGCTCCTTAACCAAACACATCGATAATTTAGCACCATATACTTATCCAGCCATCCTGAATCGCTTTCTTGAATTAATAGAACTTCATTATAAAAAAGAACACCATGTCGCTTATTACGCAAATTTATTGAATATAACTGCAACAACTCTTTGGATACAAACACAGCAATACATGGAGACTACCCCCCTCAAACTGATTCATAATCGTTTGTTAAAGGAAGCTATACACCTGCTGAGTTTGGGGGCCAATCCAATCAAGACTACGCTAATTGAATTGGGTTTTGAGGACTCCGCTACGTTCTCTCATTTCTTCAAAAAACAGACAAATATGTCACCTTCAGCATATCAAAAGAAACATTTACCACATAAAAAAACATAAAAATGGCTCCTACGTGATATACATAGAGCCGTTATTTACTAAGAAAACAACACTATAACTATCTTTTTTTCAACGTGATATTATCCAATAATGCCTTTTCCGTTCCTATATTGATAAATCCGATCCGAACTATTTTTTTATTCGGATTGATCTCCTTGCCAGTAACAAAATCAACGGCCTGTTTTCCACCTCTCTTTCCTGAATCAGCTATTAAAGTCTTTAAAGTCGATAACTTTCCTGTTACGACAGCAACATCATCCACTTCCGCCTGAACTTTACCTCCTTTACTCCAATAGCCAAGCTTGAAGTCTTGTTGAGGATTCAAATAAACATATTGCTCTATTTTTTGACCCGGCGCAAGTACGACCGCTTTACTGCCTTTTTCTCCACGCCCTTCTTCGATGACCGCTGCTCCTTCCCAAGGTGCAAGGCCAGCCTTGCCCTCAAAATCCGGATTCGGCAGTTCATTACCATCCTTTAAAGGCCAATTATAAGCCCGAATATAATCGACCTCCATATTGACTCCGCCTTCAGAACCATAGGCTCCAAGAAATACATTCAAAAAGTGGTTGGGTGAATAAATCTGATTTTTATTCTTATACTCCTTGATCAGGTCTCCATTGATATAATGTTTAATACTGGTAGGTGTCCATAATACCCCATGTGTTACCCATTGTCCCACATGTTCATACCCCTCCGCAATATGTGTAGCAAGATTACGTTGAAATACCCCTTTTTGATCGACATGTCCATGTATCACAAATTGAGCTGTAATATACTCGAAAACGTCTATTTCAAAAAGCTGTCCCTTGGGACGAATGCCTTTAATTCCGTCCACTTCAGATCCTTCTTGAAGATAATAACGAATATCTGGTCCTGGTGAATCAAACCAAAAAGCTGTATTTGTTCCCTTTGGATTACCCTGGCGGTTGCGTCTCACCTTAACTTCAAAGTACCCACCTTTGCTGTTGTCCAATAGATTTTCATTGGACTTCCAATCGTAGGTTTGGATGGATGAAATCTTTTGGTTGCCACCCTCCGTAAAAATCCGCTTGGGAATGGTATCATTGACATACAGATTGATCGCTGATCCATTTAAAGTATAAGCGGGTTGTGGCAAACGATCATGCAACATTTCATCCTTGGATTTTTCATTCAGATAGTTCAGGGACGAGAAATAGTTGGTCTTCCATTTATTCCGATTAAGTAACTGATCGTTAAATTCATCCTGCCAATAGACTTCCATACCAATAGGAACAGCTCTTGAGCTTGGATTCTTTTGCTCCTCATCGAGTTCAGTATCATCCAGCTGCCACTTCTTGCTCGTATACACTTTTCCATTCGCCAAGGATTTTCCTGTAGCAGATTCTATCCAGATATAATAGGTCGTTTCAGGCTCCACCTGCTGAATATAATAACGTTTGGCACCTTCTGCTAATATCGCATTGGCTGTTTGCGGTTTCTTATTCGTTTTTGCCCAAAAGACTTTCGCTCCGGACATGCTCGGTTGATTATCCTTCGTGTCTACACGGATCCAACTCCGGGTACCCAATAGCTGTAATGGCACAGTTGACCTTGTCGTTTGGGCTGATAACCCTAGCACTGACATTACCTGAATACCCGCAAGAAATAGATATTTTTTCACAATTTTCTTATTTTATAAACGAACAAACTATAGTCAATCTGCTTACGAACAGACTATAACCTTACGATAATAACGAGAATTATCAGCATTGACAACTCTGATCAAAACGCAACCGTTTGTTCAATTTAGCGATTCCAACAAATTGTGGGTCAATAACGGTTTATCCATCCTTACGGCAGATAAAACAGTTAAATTATGTATATTGCTTTAAGCGGTTTGGTTTGACAATTCCGTCAGATACATCGATTAATTTTTAATACAACATGAATACACTAGATAATTTTAATCAGCCTGCAGATCTTGCGCAACATTGGGTTGATGCCTGGAACCAACACGATCTAGATACAATTATGCGACACTATAGTGAAGACATTGACTTTCGCTCCCCCATTATTCAGAAAATGGGTGTGAATACGGCGGGAAATATAAAGAACAAAGAAGAATTAAAAGCTTATTTTAAAAGCGCACTGGAAAAATATCCAGAACTTCATTTTGAGCTTTACCACATACTTACGGGCGTAAACTCCATGGTACTTTTCTATAAAAGCGTCAACGATTCGCTTTCCGCGGAATATATGGAATTAGACGTACATGGAAAAATATGCAAAGTTTCAGCGCACTATAAGGGACTATAGTGAAAAATCTCCACAGGACGATGACTTGTGGAGATTTTTAGGTTAATTTAAGGTGATACTGATTGCCTGCTGGCTCAAAATTGGTTTCTGAATTATCAATCCATCATTTTGTCATTGAAAAAAAGCCGCTTGGAAAATCCAAAACGGCTTGATATATAGCGTAAAAAAGTTTCAACATAGACTATTCATGCAACACCAAAATCGCTTTAACCGATCGGTTCAGAACTTCATTCACCGTACTACTTGCAAATAAACGATAAATCATATTATGGTTGCGTTTGACCAAACATAGAATATCGGTCTGATTGTTTTCCACAAAATCAACGATCGCATACGATGGGCGTGTATCATCCTCATCCACATAGTTAAAGTTGATAGTTACGTTAGGAAGCAACTGACGCATTTTTTTCTCCCCATTACGCACCAGCTTTTCGTCCAAATCCCTTTCTGAAACATGTAGAATTTCCAACTTCTTGGGGTCCGAAAGTTTTAAAATACGATTGAGCGCTTTGACATCACGCACAGACAATTTTGTGGTTTTGTAATCCGTTGCCAATGTAATGACCGGAATAGCGGACAGATTACTTTCAGGAGGTACAATCAAGGTCGGAATACGCAATTTTGTCACAGCCATACTTGCATTACTACCGACAATTTCCTTAATGCCCGTCGCCCCAGTGATTCCCATTACCAAAAAAGAAACATCGGTATATTCAACATACTTTGTGACTACATTACGCAGATAACCTACTTCGACAACAGATCTCACTTTAAGGCCATTGTATTTATTTTCCTGAACCACCTGATCAGTCCATTCTTGCAAAGCAGCTCGTTTTCTAGCGTAATAATCTTCTATAAAGATCGCGTTATAAGTACTGTTGTTGATCCCTTCTGTCGGGTGTATGGCGTGTACAACAGCAATTTCCATATGCAAACGAGAAGCCAAAGACAAGGCATAACGCAAAGCATGACTTGCATTGATTGAAAAATCAGAGGCAACGAGAATTTGTTTCATTTTTTAAGTTTTAATATTAAACTGCCAATAGCCATGTGTACAAAGTCAATGGATGACAAAAACATTCAGATAACAATCAACTAAATAAAAAGATGGAAGAATACAAATAGTAATAAAGCCAAGCCAATCGACACAGGTAAAGTAAGTACCCAAGCAAGACCGATACTTTTGAGTGTTCCTTTATTTAAATTGCTCTTTCCTCCAGAAGCTACCATTGAACCAGCAATACCACTTGAGAGCACATGCGTTGTGCTAACGGGCAAACCCAATACGGTACTGATACCAATTGTCGAAGCTGCGACAATCTCGCTTGAGGCCCCCTGAGCATAACTCAAATGTTCATTTCCTATTTTTTCACCAATCGTTACGACAATACGTTTCCAACCGATCATTGTTCCCAAACCTAGTGCTACCGAAATCGTTAAGATCACCCAAATCGGTGCAAAGTCCGTAAGATGTTTCAATTCACCCAACTTACGATTGAGCTCCAATCTATTTTCAGCATTGATATTGATCTGTTTATTACGCTCCAATGTAGCGATGGATTTGACTAAACCTTCAACCTCTTTTCTGAATTTAAACGTCCCGGCTTTATCCGTTACACTTTTATCCATCAAATGTAGCTTGACTAGCTCAATCTCCTGATTGACTTGCGCAAACATCATTCCCTGAGTTACATTACTGGAAGCAATTGTCTGTAACACAATCTCCGTTTGATCGAGCGTTTTAATGACAGCCGCATCTGGTACGGAATGGTTTATTGCAAAACGGGCAGGAAGAAATGCAATTAAGATCAACATAAACAGCCCTACTCCTTTTTGTCCATCATTGCTACCGTGAAAAAAACTGACCAATGTACAGGTCAGTATAAGAATACCCCGTACTAGAAATGGAGGCCTGTCATCTTCCCCTTGTGGGATGTGAAAAAGTGCTTTATAACGGACGACATGCTTCAAAAAGAGCATCAATATCACCGCTAGACCAAAGCCAATCAAAGGTGACAGAATCAAAGAAAGACCAATTTCCTCAGCCTTATGCCAATTGACACCGCTGCCACCGTAATACCAGGTGAAGCCTATACCAGCCCCGATAAGGGCACCGATCAAGGTATGTGAACTCGAACAAGGAATACCAAAATACCAAGTCCCCAAATTCCAGATAATAGCAGCCAATAATACAGAAAGGACCAGACAAGCGCCTACGGAAACCGGGAGTGCCATTAAGGTATCCAGAGGCACCAATTTAAGGATTCCCATAGCCACGGCTATTCCGCCTGCAAAAACACCTAGAAAATTCCAAAAACCAGACCAAGGAATGGCTACAATTGGTTTAAGTGCTTTGGTATAAATGACCGTTGCAACAGCATTCGCGGTATCATGAAAGCCATTGACAAATTCAAAGGCCACAACGGCAAATAAACAAAGGGCAAAAACAATAAGGAGTCCAGTACTAAGATCGGTTTCCCCTAAGAGAGGAATCATGTTGCAGAAAATGTGCATAGTATTCTTTCATAAGATTTATGGTTGTCCTTGCTTAGTTTTTCTTACTTGCTGAGTTTTCCTTAAGGAAAACTACCGCAGGAACAATCGCTTCATTCAGCTCAAAAATAATTTTCAGATGTTAACTTTTGATAAAGGATATATTACGTTATACAACAAGAAAGAAAAACTTAAAACACTGTTAACGAATCTTATTCCGTCGCTATTTTATTTCTTACAAATTTCTTAATTTTCAGGGAGCTAATACGGACTTTATAGGGACCTCATTCGGACTTCATTCGGATGAAAGCGAATAAAGACCAAATAAGTTCCGTAGAAATAACGATTATAAAACGGAATAAAATCAAATTTGACCACTAGTTTTTACCCAAATAAATATAGACAAATCAAAACCCCGTAAAAGACCAGCTGTGAAGTAAGAGTCGTATTAGACCAACCGTAAAGTAAAAGCCGTGTTAAACCTTTTGTAAACCTTTTTCAAGAATGGACATTGCTATCTGCAAAGAACCAAGCAGACGATTCAAGGGAATTTTGATCCGCCATTTACAGCAAAAACAGGACGATTTACCGATTCAAACCTACAGTCCACCGAAAAGCACAAACTTTTTAAATTTAAACTCGTTACTTTAGACAAAAATAAATTTAACACCGAATTAATTATGCCTAAATCCTCCTCATTAAACTGTTCCCTGACGAACTATGCTCCCTTACAGCGGATTACACTTCGTACGCTACCTTTTCTCGTCGCCATGTATTGCCTGCTCTTCGCGCAACATGCAAAAGCCCAATCTTTAGACTGGTCTACAAAAGATATTGTATTTAAAAGTAAGAGTATTAAGTTAACAGGAACCATACTTCAGCCTCGCCGTGCCCATGCGGCCATTGTCCTTATCCATGGTTCTGGACAAGAGAAAAGGATGATGGAGTTTGCCTCATATTTGGCTCAAAACGGTATTGCTGTATTTACTTATGACAAGCGCGGAGTTGGTAAATCTGAGGGAACCTACGCTGGCCCTGAGGTCGGTACAAATAATATCGACTCTGCCAACCTCCACCTGCTGGCCAAAGATGCACAAGCAGCGGTAAAAGCATTCCATCAGCAACTAGGGAAGACGAACATTCCAATGGGACTACTTGGATTCAGCCAAGCAGGATGGATCATTCCCTTAGCTACCAACCAAAATCCTTTGGTCGACTTTTTTGTCTTGTACAGTGGAGCAGTCATCCCTGCCCGTGAGCAGCTTCGCTTCCAGTTCTTTACGAATGGGAAAAAAGATTTTTGGGATAAACATACGGAAGCCGATGCTAGACAACATGTGGCAAATGATCCGGATCGCTATCAATTTACAAATACCGATCCCATGACACCACTTAAAACAATAACAACTCCAGGACTCTGGCTTTTTGGATCCAAAGATATCCAAATACCTGTAGGTTTATCCATTGAACATCTCAATGCACTTAAAGCACAAGGAAAGCCTTTCGAATATTGCCTATTTCCTTTATTAGATCACAATACAAGCCTTTCGGCATCTAGCGAACCTAGCACTATTGCATTGAACTGGATCAAAAGTAGGAGTAAAAAAAAGGCACAAAGAACCTCTTGACAAGGTTTCATGAGCATAAGATCAAGCATTAAAAAAGGCCTAAATAAAAAACTTAGGCCTTTCTTCAATCAATTCAAATGTTTAACTCGCTGGATTAATGCAAATCCGCACGAAGCACTTTATTTTTATTCAATGCTCTATTGGAATAGATGATATACAAGGTGCCGATGATGGTTGGCGTAATCCAAACCAGCGTTGAACCAAGCTGAATCCCGGCAACTAAAAAGGCAGTCACCGACGCAATCAATGCGCCTACCATACGACCCAAATGACTGACCAGCCAGCCATTTTTCTTTTCTTTGAAACTTTTAAACAGCTGAAAATCTCGAATACTCATAAATGCACCAAAACCACCAAAAAAGACATATAAAACAGAATTTGCCACCTGCTGTATTAATCCAATTAAACCAAGACATAACATACCAACCGATGCAAGCAGCATCGTAGCCGAAATAAGTTTGTCTTTCCAATCGGCCTGTTGTTTAATCTTACTGCGTAAAGTCAACGCGCGATTACCCGCCAGAATGAGATAGATGGTAAAGATACCGATCAAAAATAAAAATGTGTTTTCGTGGCCCGGCATTCTCGCAATAACAAGTGAAATTAAAGAACTAATCACCATCGCATAGGAAAATATGATCCCCATTTTCTTATGCGCTGCTCCTCCCTTTTTTACAGCCACACTGATCAGGCCGGTAATCAATCCTACCCCACCAAAAAACGCGTGAATGTAGATCAATGTCTTAATTGTTTCTTCCATAGTTCTTCTTTAATTGTTTTTAGCTAATAATGGTATTGAAGCAAAAAGGCTAATTAATGGTTATGCCATGTTTAAAATAGATAGACAGGAAACTGCGCTATGATGCCGTTTGCGACAATAGCCCAAATGTAAAAAATATCCTTTTAATTATCCAAATGTTTAAATAAAAATCA
Organism: Sphingobacterium sp. UBA3519; assembly: GCF_002377215.1. Classification (NCBI taxonomy): domain Bacteria; kingdom Pseudomonadati; phylum Bacteroidota; class Sphingobacteriia; order Sphingobacteriales; family Sphingobacteriaceae; genus Sphingobacterium; species Sphingobacterium sp. UBA3519. The sequence goes on along the minus strand of NZ_DFPI01000037.1, from coordinate 247,879 downwards.
TTCTTTTTCCTCACGGACGAGAAAATCATAAGAGTACCAGAATTTAAGGTCCCCATAGGAATTAAGGTTTCCTAGACTATAGCTAATGGGGTAGTCAAAGCTATTCTGTTGCAGTTCAAGTTCATTTTTATAATCAATGACAAGTTTTTTAATAGCGTCCAAACCTGTAGCGCGTCTAATAAAACTAGTTTGACGTCCACCACGCAAATAAACCAGCACATCGGAACGATTTAACACCGTTTCGTCGGTTTTTGTCAGAAATTGATTGTACAGCAATTTTTCCAATACGTTTTTAAGATCACCACGTGGAAAATCACTTTCTCCCATCATAATCGAGTGGGTACCATAGTTGACTGACGAAACATAGTAGGGATTATATCCTGATTTTTTTAACTTCCCTAGTGCATCCTTACTAAAAGCCTGTTCATAGTCTTTCAGATCTGCATGGAGACTAAATGTAATATGTTCTCGACGCAATAACAGGCTATTAGCTCTTTTTATCGTGGTAGAATCATGGTGACGGACCAATTTGAGTACACTATCTACGTCAGGGCTATTATTAAGATGGTAGCGTATCGCTCTATAATCGAAAAATGCCCCTACAGACGACTGCCTCAAAACAGCCGGTTCCCCCTTGCTTTTCTTAGCGAAAGCTCGCACAGCATCAAATCCAGGAATGATACGGATTGGAGCTAAAGTTGGCTGTGTAGAAGAAATTGTGCTCTTGAAAGGTTTATAATTGCGAAGGGAAGTTAGTTTTAGTTGCGGCGTAGTATCTTTTAATCCCCAAACTGTCCCCAAATAGAAGTTTTTATCTGTAGTGCCATCCACGTAGATCTGGCTAACCGAAAACCCGACGGAACGCCCTACAAATTGATACCTTTTAGCCATTGTTCCATCACCGATCTCCCTAGCGTCAAAATCACTATCTTCTTTGTCACAACTGGACAAAAAACAAATGCTTAATAACAACAGGAAAAGATATTTCATAATTTAAAAAATTAATCGTCAGCTCTGGTGCAGCACTTCGATCTCATCTACCCGTCGGACAATGGCCTTTAGATTCTTCTCAAAGATAGACAAAATTCCTAATCCAATATACATAAAAATAAGAATAACAACACGATACAAAGCTAAAGGAACATAATTAACGATCCATTCCGAAGAAACCAACCCGATGATCAAAACCATAATCGGTATTGTTAAACCAAGATAATTGCGATAAACGCAGTATTTGTTCCCTCGAGGCCGATGCCGCAATAGGTATACTGGAATATAAAAAACTAGTGTACCAATCATCCCTAATTTTAATCCCGTCCAAAAAGCATCTGCATCGAGCGGCACAAAATAATAGAACAATGTGAAGTACACGATATAAATTGCACTATGCCAATGCTTGACGAACTGTAAAAAATCAGCAGGAAATTTATTGATCTGTTTTCTTTGCAGATTCAATTCATAACTAGCTGCAATGCTTCCAAACCCTGCCTCTCCAAAACTGGCATAAGCGAGATCAATGGCTCGATTGAAATACATGCCGGCATCTGAAGACATCAGTTCCTCTACCTTACAGGCGAAGTGATCCAAAATTTCAAGTTGAACATCAACATAATGATATCCTTTAGAACGGATAAAATCCATCAGAATACCTAACTCCGCTTTGGTCAATTTCTTTTCTGTCATGATACAATTGGTTTCGTGTTCAAAATAACCTGCAACTTCTCCACAAAGGTCAACGCATCTTTCATTTTACTTATCTGCGCTTTTTTTCCCTTCACTGTCAGGGAGTAATACTTTCTTGCTCTTCCATCGACAACTTCTATTGCTGTATCCAGAAGCCCTTCCGCTTCTAGCTTATGTAATGCAGGATAGAGCGCTCCCTCAGTGAGGATAAACTCCCCATCTGTTAAGAGTTTTACCTGCTGGGTCATTTCATAGCCATACATTCTTTCCGTTCCAGACAATAGCTTCAGAATAATCGTTTGTAAAGTGCCTTTTAATAACTTCGTATCTTTCATTCGTTCATCTTAAAAAAGTAATTAAATATACCTAATTTTCTTATATATACAAAAACATAAAAAAACTATGATACAGCAGGTTGCATTTTAACTTCAATCATCAGATTTGGTCTTTGCACGGCCTTTTGACTGCACTGCTTCTACCCTGCTTTTGCCTTGCTTTTGGAATTCACCTAGCAAATCCCTATGAATCGCCCAGTCTTAACCTAGTTCACTAGGTAAACACAAGGTTTCAGCTAAGTGTTTACTAGGGACAAGAGCGAACAAAGGTAATGACAGGAGCGAATAAAGGCATAAGCAGGTCGGGAGCGAAAAAGCCGCTAGAGCTGGGAACTCCAAACGGCTTTGCATTAACAATTATATATAGAATGATATGATTATCCTGCTTTTAATAGATCAACAATAAGACGATCTCTATTTTCATTCAATGAGGGGTAAAACTGATTTAGATCGACCAATATAATTGGCATCCCCCTATTTTCGGGCTTATACAAGACATTATCCACCAAGTCCCGACAGAAAACCAACGATTCATTATCCGTAAACACTTCTCTTGACCTTTTGAGGAAACTATCAAAAAAACGTCTGGGATTATTGATGATTTTAAGATGCTCTTGGTTTGGAAAAACTGTACTGGAGAGATCTAGCCCTCGAGAAAATATAACGTCCTTTAATTCTGCATGACCAAAATTTACCAAGGGAGTCTTTAATGGTTTGGCTTTTTTGAGAATAAAAAGATTGGTGGAATATAAATCTTCTGTAAAAGGAATTCCATAAAACCATGAAGAACTGATCTTTCCCTTAAATACCACATGAATCAAATTCGTCCCGTCGAAAGTTGTTTTGTCAAATGTAAAGGAAGGACGATTTTTCAATTTTTAGATTTCCAATGATGGCTTTCGAAAAATCATTCGCTTCGAATGTACTTTCCATCCAAAGCCCAGATTCCTGAAAAACAACAGACTGAAAGTTACAGTCTACAAAGGTACAGCGAATGAACTTACAATCACGAAACATGGAGTTCATGAAGCTTTTCCCTTTTATCTTGCAATCGATAAAAGAACAGTTTTTTAAGACTTTGTGATTGAATTCAAAACTTTCAATCTCACTTTGCTGGAATATTTTATTAGTCAGTGCCATGCTAAAAATGATTAATAGGCTAAAATTTCATAGTAGTTGCATTTCAAATGGATATTTAACGGCCAAAATCTCCATTTATACAATGATGACAACGGGAAAGACAAAACGTCCTAAAGGAATTTTGACTTTTTTTATTTTTTTTATCCCAGCCTAAAACAGCCAAGACATATAACATGTCGTTGCAAACTAATTATAGGAATATGTCAGCCATTCTTCAACTGACCAATAGGCACAAAAAAGCCGCAAGGACGGGAGTCCTTTACGGCTTACTACCTATGAAAAACATTTACCTTACGTGTAAGGCACTATCTACTATGACAATTAAAATTAAAATGTCGCACATAAATCTGCAGCACAATAAATTAACAAATTAAGATTGGCTCATTTTTTACTCTACAAAAGCGTCAGAATTTGTTTCGGCATTTCTTGTATCCAAATATAAAGTGCTCGGTCAGCGATTCAAGCCACCGTTTACAATTCGCCAAAAATGATTTACGATTCGTTTATTGTATTATTTTAATCGGCTGGTTAATTAGCCCTTTACTGCTATAAGAAAAAAAAGTATATCGGTGGACGCAATTAAAACTGTTTATGAAATTGATAAAAAATATCTTGGTAGTGCTTGTACCGCTTACCTTATTCAGCGGCATAACCTTTTCCCAAAGCAAAGAGGAGCTTAAAAAAAAATATGAAAACAGCAGTATAGATGAAGAGCTCAAGAAGAAGATGGCTACGGAATATGTCTTTCCCGATAGCCTCATCTTATCCCCTTTACACTATACCAATTCCTATTAAGCCTAAAGAAACCTATTTCAGCTGGGGCGATTATGAACATTCCTGGGTCACTATGTATGTCGAAGATTTAAGCACAAAAAAAGTGGTCAATGTAGGCTCACTGGCCTTCCCGGGTAAAAAGATTCAGATGAAAGGGCATATCACATCGTTCTTAGAGCAATACAAGTATTTCATCGATTTTGCACAAAGGCCGAGGGATCTTGAAGGATTAAATGTCATCCGATACGACAAATTACCTAAAGTAACCATTGTTCAAAAAAATCTACGCATTAATGGTAAATTGGTCAAGTTTGAAAAAGTGCCGACTTACCATAACCGTACACACAACCCCGAACAAAGTAAAGTTGCCGGTGAAATTCCTATTCTATCCAAGGATATTTATAACCCTACGACCGGTGAACTGACACTCGAAACGGGCGTGTCTGTAAAATGCCCCCCCAAGAAAGAGGACGGCAAATAGCCGGCAATGAATTATGATAAAATGCGATCATCGTCTACGACGACAACTTTGATGCCCGCAGTTTCAACAGCGATTAGGATTACTATTTTTAGGTGGAGGATTTTAATGAAAATGGTCGTTCGAAACAGAGCAAAAAATTGCTCCATATTGAATAACGTATAGAATGCCCTATCCCATCGGGTAAAAAAAGAGTCTTCTCATCACAATGATGAGAAGACTCTTTACTTAATCACAAACCAAGTTTGACTTTTTGCTGGTATATTGACCTCAAAGATCCCTTCCGAGGCTGCATTTAATGGCATTGTCCTACTGTTCTGATCTTGCTCAACCACTTGCACATTTCCTTTCAGTCCGGTATAGTATAAGTTGACCTTAATTTTTCGTGTTATCGCTTCGTCCAATGGATTATAGATCATTAGTAATCCCTTTTCTTTTCCCGCTGGATTTACGTGCAAAATAGCATCATAATCCATCCCGTCAGGACGTCTCACATGGATGATATCACTGTCCAAAACTTCACGGTGTTTCTTGTAAAAATTCACCCATTTGGTTACTACATTTTTCGTCTCTGGGGAGTCATAAAGCTGTGGTCCACGATAACAAGCCTGTACACCTGCGCCAAATAGATTGGCCAAGCGTTGTTCATAATGAGGCAGGTGATCCTTCAAAGGCTCTATCGTTGCCTCTTTGCCGCCACCTTGATATTCTACCAATGGAACAAACATCCACCCCATCGATGGTGCCTTCGCCCAGGTACCATCGAAGATATTCTGTCTTTCCACAATTTCCTGTTGTGCCCTCGGTAATGACCAATTCGCTTCGCGGTAGCCCATTCCTACTTTGTTGCCGCCGTTCAAGAAATACATATCCGGAATATTCAGGTAGATTCCCTTTTCACGGCACCATTTGTAAAAATCAGTAATCCGTTTAAACTGATTCCATTGCGAGTCTTTTTCATTATGATGCCCGGGGTGATCGGTGGAATAGCACCAATCTCCAGGATAAGAGCCATCGTGCTCAAATACACCCAGTCCCGAACTTTCGTACAGGTTATACAGCTTTTTGAAGTAAGCCTGGCCCCATTCACTCTCAATACAGGGTGAACTTCCAAAGCGAGGATGCATGCCTTCAGGTAGCACAACGTCATTTTTAGCATCAATATGCCGACTGGCCAGGAGCGAATAGCCTCCAAGTTCAATTCCTTTGCTATGCGCATAGTCAGCAAGCTCTTTCATACGCTTGAGATTTTCGGGAGAATCATCTTCGGCATTGAATCCAGACCAAAAGGTCATAATCACCATTTCAAAACCAACCTCCGCTGCTTGATCAATTGCCTTTTTTACCGACTCGTTGTCCGAACTCCGTACATGCATCAATATTGGATTTTCAGTTGCCCATGGCGCCATGGAGCGCAGCATTTTTCGATATCCAAGGCTCTTACGTTCGCGTTCCCAGCTATCGTTCAACAGCTCCCAAACCCGATAGCTTGCAAATTCTCCACCGGCAGCAACCTGTTGTTCGGGTCCCATTTTAGGTGCAACTTCCAACAGACAGGGTGTCTCCCGGTCGTAGTGGACCTGTGTGGTATATAGCGGGTCTTTTTTCCACTCCAGACTCGAGGAATAAACGACTTCCTCGCTCATACCGCCAAATGTATAATCTGTTTCCACGGTGATATTAGGGTATAACCAACGGCTTCTATGATCTACCGAACTTTCGGGCTCAAATACAGCCAATTGCTCACTCTTAAAGCTATTAACCACAATTTCCCGGTCCGACTGATTCTTCACAGTAATCCACTTACTAAAGATCGGCATGTCATCATAAAGATCATAATGAACCTGTACCGTAACGTTTTTCATATAAGCAAGTTTACTGGACAGATCGCCTGCAAATTGGGATGAAAAATCACCGTATGCCCAAAAACCTTCTATTTTGGAGCGACCTTCCTTTGTAGAAGCCTTTCCATCTTTGTTCTCGCCGTTTGGATCCATTTTTCCGACACGAACCAACTGTATCTTGTCACCTGACTTTAGCGAAAGATGACCGACAGTATGCCATTGTTGTCCATCCAAAGAGGCTTGTGCCAATAATTCTTTATCCGCTATTTCATATCTAAACCATAGCTGATCTGCTTTACCAACTTCGAAGGTTCCGTTATCGCGTTTGCCATCAAAAAAGACTACTTTGCCTTCGCTTGCTCGCCAATAAAGTCTGGGGCTACTATTCGTTAGTGTTAGCCCAAAACCCAATCCCCAATCGTTGGATTGATCAGTACCTTTATTCATCTTGGCGACGAGTACCTTTGCGTCTTGAGGAACCGCTCTTTCAGCAAATACTGCCGCATTCTCCAGTGCCATAATCTCGCCCACTTTTTCTTCATTGACAAAGGAATTACGTGCATGTGATTTTGACACTATCAACTTCCAGTCGGACGCTAAACGCTGAAATTTATCTTCCAACAGCAATGATCTGTTTTGGTCACTTTTGCTCTTTGCGGCAAGAGCATCGATCGCCTGTTGATCCAATGTATAGTTAAATGTCAGCTCTTTGCCCGGCACTGGCCAAGGCATCTCTTTAGGCATCCAGTTTGGCCTCTTTTTCCAGCCAAAACGGGGTTTTGTATCTTCAATTTTATAATCATGGAACTTAAAAGCCATGGGATTAGCCTTTAAACTCGGTATCCATTCTTTTAGTAAGTAATTATGTACTTTTTATCCTTCCAATCCACCGACATCAAAGGTAAACCCATCGATTGTTACACTGGCTTCAGATCGGATCGACCTTAGAAATGCTGTATTTCCAGTCAATTCGTCCAAACCAATACTGGCTACATTTGGAAAAGTCGTAAATGTACGGCTGACCAAGCCATTGGAAAATACCAAATGACCTTCTTTCGTCTTGAAGAGCCCTGCTTTCGCATGGGGAGTTCCTATTAGCCAGTCTCCAGACAGGCTGTTGCTTTCTTTGTTAAATAGCGGCAGCTGCTGACTATAGCTCTGCTTTGCCTGGCCCAACACGCCTAGTAGACACAGGATATAGAGTTGTTTTTTAAAGTAATTCATCTTTTTAGTTTGCCAATACATTTACTGACGCGACTTTCAGATACTTGCTTAAAACTTTGATTTTATTTGCTTTCAACAGTATTACCGAGCCCCATTGTTTATTTGGTTCGTTCCCCATTACTTCGTCAAGTCTACTGGATCCAAAGATATCTGCAATTTTACCACCTAAAAAAATGCTTAAACAATTGATTCGATTTGACCAAAAGTTTACCATAGACTATAAAACTGAAACAAGATAATCAATATCACAATAATCTCATTCTTTTTGTATTCCCAAATCAAATTCCCTTAAAATCTCAAATACCCGTTCTTTGCGCAATAACCACATGCCTAACTTTTCTTCGGCAACACCATCCAAAAGTCGGTATGTAAAGATAATACCCTTCTGTTCATCCAACTGAACCCCCAAATATTTCAGTGCAATACCATCTTTATACAGTATGGGGCAAATTTCCGTAATATGTGAGGACAATAAGAATACACTGTTCTTGTATCCTTTCAAACAGTTGACTAACTCCAGGGTTGCTTCACTGGCATCACTATGGTTTGTCCCCTTGAATAGCTCATCCATGAGAATAAACATTTGTTTACCGGATGCCAATAATTCCGCCAAATGTTTAACCCGTAATACTTCGTTAAAAAAGTGACTTGCACCTGCATTTATATTATCACCTAAATTTATGGTCGCCGATATTCCGTCAAAAAGTACTGTTTTCATCGCATCTGCTGAAACCGGAAAACCAAGATGTGCCAGATAAACGCAGCTTCCAATTGTCTTCAACAAGGTAGATTTGCCCGTCATATTTGCTCCGGTCAGATACCAAAGGTTGTTTTCTTTTTTTATTTCTACATCATTTTTAATGGCATCTTCAATAAATAAATTATAAGCTCCACGTATGGTGATCATATCCTCTCCCCCTGTCTTTTCCTCAATTTGAGGAAAAACAAGATTCTTTCCTTTGATACTTTTTGCTACACTGAACAAAGCATCCAAATGATACAAAACATCGAAAATCTCACGTATTGCATTTCGTTTTATATTTCTAAAAAGATAATCGTATTTGATCATCAGCTCCTTAGAAAATTTGTTATTCAGCAACTGCTTAAACTCATCCCGATCGATATCTTCCAAAACACAATCTACGTGCTTACGATATTCTTTGAGAATAGCTAAACTATGACCTTCTGATTTTGCAGATGCTAAAAAAATAGCAAGACCATCTGTAATCTTAGCGATCTCGTGAATAGATCGCTTAATAAGTATCTCGCGTTTTTTAAAATCCAAAGACAAAAAATTCGTTGACACCATTTCGAGATAATAAGTAGCCCTGGAAGATGAATAGGGTTCTTGCGGCAGAGACAAATATTGCTCCAGATCCTGCATCATATACTTATCCAATAGATCCGAAATCTCAACTTTTTGCATAAAAAGAATTAGATGCTGTCTGCTTTCTATTTCCAATTTAGAGGAAAGAGGTTTAAGAAAATAACTATACAACATATCCCGCCCACCTAGCGTAACTGTACAATCGAAAAAATCGACCATATCCTTATACCTACTGTTGGTAACATTTAAATCCGCTAAGGTTTGCTTGTCAACGATCGACATAATTTATTTATTGTGGCTCTTTCCTTAAACTTACTCAAAGTCATTATAATTAGCAACACTGTAGCAGAATCGTTATACAGCGAAATAAGTTTTCATAATCATGAGATTACTAGCGATTATTCTAGAATATTAAAACGGAAATATTTAACTAATGAGCCAATCAGGCAAGACATAGGTTCTTAAGCATTTAAATTTATAGGACATATCCAAGGAAATAACGCAAGGGTAAAAAACAAAAAAACACCCGAAAGCATGGGGTACTCCGGGTGTTTTAGCCATATTATTAACCTATTTTATGAAAAGTGCCCTTGAATGGGCAACACTAAAATAGAAAATAACTTTGTATAAACAAAATAAAATTTAAAAAAATCATTTTTTATAAATCACTAAACCGGTTAAACATGGAAATTTAGCAGCGCGGCTAAAGGATTTCAAGTTGCGTTTTTGTCTAGGAACAAGTTAAAATCAAATTAATATTATCTTAATATATTACAGGGGGTAACAAGGGGTTAGTAGGGTATATACCCTACTAACCCCTTGTTACCCCCTGTAAAAGTAGTGTTATTCCCTTCTTAATTTTGAATCTGAGGAGAACTTGATGCAGCCCTTCGCTATCATTGTGAGATTTTGTTTAATTTTAAATCGATCAAGTAACTGTTAGCTATGACCGAGCGTGAAATTCTGAGACAACATATCGACAAAACCGTCCAGTTAAACGACGAACAATTCGACTACTTCTTTTCTTTTTTTAAACCGATCTCCTTTAAAAAGAAACAAATGATTATCCGTCAAGGAGACCTTGTGGAACAAGAGTATTTTGTGCTAAATGGCTGTTTAAAGACCTATTTCACCAACGATGAACAAAAGATGCATATCTTACAGTTCGCCACAAAAACCTGGTGGGCTTCCGATTATAATGCATTGCATAACCAAGGCCCAGCTACGGTCAATTTAGATTGTGTCAGCGATGCAGACACTCTTTGCTTATCGAACGAAGACCGTGAAAAAGTATGTAAGGAAATTCACGAAGTTGAAACCTTTTTTAGATGGCGTTCCAATAAAGGATATATTGGGCTGCAAAAAAGAATAATGTCACTGCTGAACAACGATGCTCGAAGCCGCTACGAGGAACTCATGCAGCAATATCCTGAACTCTATAATCTCATTCCCAAACATTTGATTGCAGCATATCTGGGTGTTTCCCGCGAAACACTGAGCAGGCTATACCAAGCCAAATAATGTGATCTATATCACAAAAGCAAAACCATTCGCTAAATTGTGATGTATATCACATAGGGCTCTGGCAACTTATCCCCTACTTTGTACTATCGTTTTAAACATATAATTTTTTAACAGACTTGGTTATTTAATATGAAAAAAGACAAATTAAAAGTATTGGTTGTATTGACATCACATGACCAATTGGGAGATACGGGAGAAAAAACAGGTTTTTGGATTGAGGAATTTGCAGCACCTTACTATGTTTTACAAGATGCAGGAGTGGACGTCACAATCGCATCGCCTAAAGGTGGTCAGCCACCGATAGACCCTAAAAGTGCACTCCCGGATTTTCAAACCGAAGCAACCAAACGTTTTGATGCCGATAAGGAGCTTCAAACAAAATTGGCAAATAGCATTCCTTTGGATCATATCAATGAGCAGGATTATGATGCTGTTTTCTATCCTGGGGGCCATGGCCCTTTGTGGGATTTAACCAATGATAAGACATCCATTGCATTGATCGAATCATTTTGGGCCCACAACAAACCTGTCGCTGCCGTATGCCATGCCCCAGCTGTATTTCGCTATGTCAAGGATAGTAATGGTCAGCCACTGATCAAAGGCAAAAAAGTTACCGGATTTTCAAATAGCGAGGAAGAAGCGGTTCAACTAACGGATGTTGTTCCCTTTTTAGTGGAAGATGAACTCGTAAAATTGGGTGGTCAGTACAGCAAAGGGGAAGATTGGCATAGTTATGTAGTCAAAGATGGTCATCTCATTACCGGGCAAAACCCTGGGTCTTCGGAAGAAACTGCTAAAGCTTTGTTTGCTCTATTGAGCAAGATATAATAAACAATTAGCTAAAATCAACAAGGTTATTTCCTNNAGGAAATAACCTTGTTGATTTTTATATAGGTAGCAGCAAAGTACAAACTGGCTTTGGCCGATTTATATTTTTTGTGAGCAATATATAAAACCGTAATTTTTCCAATAGTGGAATGGACATCCTATAAGATTTTGGCATAAAAAAAGCACCGGAGTTTTCCGGTGCTTTTTTAGTTCAGAAGTTCAATAAAGACAAGTGAGTTAATTATTTTATGCTATAGGTTACGTTTGCCATTGTCAACCAAGACGAGGTAAATCGTATATTAATTGTATCGCCCGATTTGCCCAAAGCCTGAACATACACGATCATTTTTCCATGATAAACGCGCTGTTTATTATCGGTATAGTCGCCCATATCTGCATTGTTCCCCGCTTCCATACCCAGTAATCGCGCATGTCCAGCAATATCACAGGTGATTTCATCTTCCGAAAGGACCACAGGAAGTCCCTTGTTATCCACCACTTGCAAGGCAACCTGCAAAATGCCACCGCTCTCAATCGCTTTCCCTCCTATCACCGTCGCCTGAATCGCCGCCGGACGTTCACTGGATTCGATAGTGTGCCGAACTACTTCTTTTTTATTCGTGTCCAGACCAACAACCTCTAGTTTACCAGCTGCATAGGGAATATCCCAAAAGATGATACCTGTCTTCTCATCGTAATTTTTCTCTTCGCCAACAACCTTACCATTAAGCTCCAATCGCGCCTGAGGGCTATTGGTGTAACAGACCACCCTGATTTGCTGCCCCTCCTGATAGTTCCAAATTGGCCAGGCATCCATGGAGGGCGCTTCATTTTTCCGTTGCCCCTGTTCGGATTCCAATGCAGACCAGACATCGGTAGTCGTTGCTCCGCCCTTCAATGGATAGGTTCCCAAATAAGCCATTGGTTTATCGGACCACAGCGATTGGCGGTAATAACCCCTCGGTTTAATAAAACCTGCGAAATCCAGCAGTCCCGAATAAAATCCACGTGAAGGCCAACGCCCCGACTCTCCGAGATAGTCAATACCCGTCCACAAGAACTGGCCAAATATATGCTTGTTGTCGCGTACGGCAAGCCATGCCGGAAGATCGTGCCGATTCTCACTTCCGAAAATCACGCGTGCTGGATAGCGCTGATGATCCAGTTGATAACGACTTTCGGTATAATTGTACCCTGCAATGTCGAGTGCCCCCGGATAGGCCGTTTCGTTGGACATAGCCACACCTGCAAGCCCTGCTGTAACAGCTCTGCTTTTATCATATTTTTTCACAACCGCAACCAAGCGTTTCGCTATATCACCCAATCGCATCGCATCTGGTGCATCCTTTTTGTATCCGCCATACGAAGCCTGTGTAAAACCACCCTCCTTCTTCTCGCCGTTAAGGACAGGATGTGAATAAGGGTCATTTGGATAATCCACTTCATTCCCTATACTCCAGGCGAAAATCGAGAGGTGATTGCGATCCCGTTTGACCATATCTGCAAGATCTTGCTCGCCCCAGCTTTCAAAAAAGTCATACGATCCCTCAAAACCGGGGGTCCCGACATTCCAGCCCTGCAGCCATTTCCGTTTTGGAAATTCCCATTCATCAAATGCCTCATCCATAACCAACAGCCCCAACTCGTCACATAAGGTGTAAAGCGAGGATGCTTGCGGATTATGACTGGTTCGAATGGCATTGACACCCAAAGATTTTAATGTCTGCAGCCGTCGACGCCATACCTCGGTATACATTTCAGCACCTAGCACACCGGCATCGTGATGTAGGCACACGCCTTTGACTTTCATCCATTCGCCGTTTAAAGCAAAGCCCTTGTTTGGATCAAATGTAAAAGTTCGGAAGCCCGTTTTGATTGCCGACTGATCAATTTGCTTTCCATTTTGCAATACGCTTGTCCGCAAGGTGTATTGATTGGGTTGATCCAAGCTCCACAATTTAGGGTTTGCAACCGTCAATTGCTGCTGTATCGTCGCTTTAGCGGCAGCATTAACCTTCACTTTCTCCGATTTATTAGCGACAACCTTCCCTGCGGCATCAATCAACTCCTGCACAACGGTAACCGCACTGCCGTTGGACGTACTATTGACAACGGTCACTTCGGTATTTAACATTCCTTTCCCTTGCTTTAGCTCGGGATAGGCATATACTCCCCATTGATCAATATGCAAGGGATTGGCCTTTACAAGCCAAACGTCACGATAAATGCCCGATCCCGTGTACCATCTTGAATCGGCACTTTTACTGTGGTCGACCTTAACAGCGATGGTATTTTCTTTTCCAAACTCAATATATGACGTGATATCATAAGAAAAGGATATATAGCCGTTGGGGCGTTTTCCAACAGATTTGCCATTGACAAACACCTCGCTTCGGTTGTATACCCCCTCAAAATAGATAAATATTTTTTTGCCCTGATCTGCCATAGGTATCAGGAGCTGTTTTTGATACCAGCCAATACCGCCGGGTAAATAGCCTGTCGCGCTGGCTAAACTTGGACTGAGGGGGTATTTTACGCCCCAATCATGGGGCAAACGGACCTGCTGCCAGGCTCCACGCTTCGTTTCTGCGCTGGCCTGCCACTGGATATCACCCAAATGGAAACGCCAGTCTGAATTGATCGCTTCGGCCTCACCAAATCCAGCCTGTGCGTATAGGCCACTGATGCCCATACCAATAGAAACAGCTAAGACGGATAGTTTTTTTATGAGATTATTCATTTTACTTTTTTGCATTAGGTTCAAGTGATTAAAGCGTTGGAACAACAGGCAAGACATGGCCCTGATCATCAAAATACAAACGATCCATACATACCTCCCGGTTAAATCCTGCTGCGTCGCCCATATCAATACCTTTGGGATAATTGAATCGATGGTAAACAATATACCATTCGTCTTTACCGGGAATCTGCAAAATCGAATTATGCCCAGTGCCATAGATCCCTTCCGCAGAATCTTTTTGTAAGACTAAATTATTAGCCGGAACAGTGATCGGTCCATCAGGGGAAGTTGCAGTTCCATAGCGTACCCGATAATTTTCACTCCGGGTATCATCTTCTGACCAAAAGAAATAATAGCGTCCTTTGCGGTAGACAACATAGGCACCTTCGCGGAATGTCTTATCGGGAGTGAGTACCTTTACTGTATTTTTTTTGATGGAAACCATATCTTTGTTGAGTTCAGCAACAGCCAGATAGCCATTTCCCCAATACAGATAGCTTTTTCCAGATTTGGGATCGTTAAACACCGCCGGATCAATCTCCTGCCCGCCATTGACACCCTCAGGCTTAAAATCGATCAGCGGTTTTCCCGCGTCCTTAAAGGGTCCGGTAGGCAAATCGGCCACCGCAACACCGATCTTTTGCGCTGCTGTAAAATAATAATAGTACTTATAATCGTTCTTGACTTTCTTTTCCGTGATTGTAGGTGCCCATGCATGTCGAGGCCCCCAAGCAACATCTTTTTTCAGATCCAAAATCACACCCTCATCTTTCCAATGACTTAGATCTGTGGAAGAAAAAGTTTTAAAATAATAACCACCCCAACCGTCAAAGCCATCACTCGTTGGATAGATATAGTATTTCTTTGTTTTGTTGGAATAGAGGACATCCGGATCGGCATAAAAGCCATCCAATACTGGATTCTTTCTGAATGTGAATTCCATATCTTTGGGTTTCCCCCATTTGGTGGTCAAATCCAGAATTTCTTGTCTTGAAATAGGAATGATGGTCCCATGCCGTGGATGAAAATCCATGTCAATTTGATGGTCGATTACTTTAAAACGATCAAGGTCTTCAGAGGTGCAGAATTGATACTTCCCCTTACCATAGACATCATACATCAGGATATATTTGTCCGACTGATTGAGTTTAAAGACACTGGATCCTTCCACAGCATCATTGGTCTGCTGTTTATAGCCCGGTTGTTCAATCCACTTACCCGAAGTCAGGGAATCAGTTATCGCCAGCTTAATACCATTTCCATGTCCTTCGGTCTTGTAAAAAAGGTAGAACAAACCATTCTTTGCAATAATATCGCCATCGATACAGGATTTACCATTTTTTGGAAGAAACAGCACGTTAGGTTCGGTTTCAAAATCTGTAAAGTCCTTGTTTGCATAAGCATAGTAGATGATATCTGGACCATTTCCGTGCTGCATGGACCAGTACACCATGTATTTACCGACCGAAGGGTCAAATATAGTCTGGGGCGCCCATACTCTTTTCAACGCTTCCTGACCTTTGAAACGCTGCTGTATATCGATTGCCTGATGGGACCAATGCACAAGGTCTTCGGATTTTAGCAGGATCAAACCCCGATTAGAATCCCAGCCTTTGGAGGAAGTCATGTCGGTGAGCACCATATAAAATGTTTTTCCATCTTCGCCACGGAGAATATGCGGATCCCGAACACCGCCGGTTTTACTGATTATCTTCGAATCCAGGATAGGTTGATTATCATTCAACGCGCGATAGGTATAGCCATCTGTGCTGATCGCAAAACAAACAGCTTCGTCTACAACAGCATTCCCTTTGAAATAGGCAAATAAGTAACCTGCAAAATCTTTGTCGGTAGGTCCGCTGCGATAAGCCTGTGCAAAAACACCGCACGTAGCATGTATTAAAAATAAGGTAATTATGATTGAAATTCTGTTTTTTTTCATGAAGATTTAGTTGAAGAAATAAGCATTGGCATATTTTTGCGTCTATACATTTTTGCATCTCTAAAAGCCACGGGATTTGATCCCGTGGCTTCGTAATCTGACCATTTAACTTGTCGTCAGTACCTATTTTAAAGCTATTTTTTGAACGGCAGTATAGTAGTACTCTCCCGATACCGTAGCTTTCACCCCTATTCGGGCAAACACATAATCGAGGTTTTTCAAATTGTCCGGCAACTCTCCGACAATCCTCGTCGGTTGACCAAAAGCAACGTTAGCCAAATTGGCGTCCACACGTAGCTCGCGTTGTACCTGATCTGTCAAGACAGATTTACCGAGGTAAAGACGCACAAACTCCAAATTTGCCGTACCTACTATTCTGTTCACCGTAAAGTTAGCCGAAATACTGTTATTATTTTTTTGAAAAGACTCGTTTGTCACCGTAAAATAGGGTGTTACAGGTACATCAATGGTCGTATTGCCCTTCACTTGTACCAAAACCGTATCAGTTGCCTGTTGCAGCCATGGTGAATCTCCTTTCCGCACCAATTTGTATTCGCCATCAAAAAGACTAACAGAAAAAGAGCCATCCTGATCAAAATATACGGGTATTGCTGAGCGAAGCGGGTGCCCATCCTGCCATAATTCCAATTGAGGGCCGTTATTCCGAACGCCAATCGCCTTCCCCTCATAAACAACGCGTCCTGAAAGGGTTGATTTTGGAGCTTCAAAATTATCATATTCGCAACCTACAACGAGTAGACTTGCAAAAGCTATCAATAAGCTTAAAAATTTTATTTTCATGGTTCAATTAGATTAATGAAATGGATTTCTAACTATTTTAGGATTTTTATTGATGACATCCTGACTAATGGACGCATAATAATTGGCCATACGGAAAAAGCGTGCCTTTCTGAAACGCGCAGGTCTTACCCGTTCATAGATATACTTACCGTCATCGGCATGCCCTGGACGCACGACACGATAAGCATATAGTCCATATACAACCGCGTTGGGATCATTTTCAGATCCGTCCCACACCAAATGTGCAATACGCCACCTTTTAAGATCATAGTAACGATGATCTTCGAAGGCAAGTTCGACACGGCGTTCATTACGGATGATATCCATCGTTAGGTTACTGATGCTATTGGCCGGAAATCCTGCTCTTTCCCGCAACTTATTGACATAAGTTCTTGCATCTACAGTCTGCCCCAGCTCAAATGCAGCTTCTGACGCGTTGAGATAAATTTCACCCAGACGAAACCACGGCCACCAGTTAGCAGCTGATGTACCACGTGTGCTGGCCGCCGGCGCATCACTGACAAATTTCCGGATATAGAAACCGGTGTTGCTGACGTCCTGTGCATCATAAAGCGGTCCATCAAAGCCGGTCCACAAACCACCACTCGCATAATTCTGTCCCAGTTGTGGTGCTGCAGTAAACTGGTAGGCTCCATTTGCCCCCCAAGTTGCCACTCCAGCCTGAATACTTACAGCACGTCCGCGGAATGAAGTTCCCGGATAAATCACCGTTCCAAACAAACGGGCATCTTTATTTGCAAAAATATCGTTGATATTTTGGTAGGCTACGTAATTTCCTGCGCCGTTTTTATCATGTAATGTACCTTTGCTACCGTCTAGATAATCAAAACTTTCTACAAGGCTCAATGAAGGCGAAATCGTCGATGACGACTCATTGTCTTCGGTCAGACTTCTGACGATATTGTCATAAGCAAAGCGGTGAACTTTTAAACTCGTTACAAAATCCTTTGCAAAGATGACCTCAGCACCAGTTTTCTTATTGAGCATATCATAAAAATTGGCACCTTTATCGGCATTCTCATTGTAAAGCGCATAGGGACCGTTCATAATTTCCTTGGAGGCAGCCAGCGACTTGGTATAATACCCAGTAGCCATATTGGCAGGAATTCCCACTTCTCCCCCTGCAGTCGTTATCGGTGAGGCCATCAGATTATTATATTTCGCGATGGATGCCGCATAAAGCATTGCCCGACTTTCCAAAGCTAATGCCGTATACTTGTTGGCTCTGGTCTTACTGGCATTATAGACGGCGAGATCTTCCTTAATCTCTTCCAGTTCTTTGTAAATAAAATCGTAGACTTCATACTCTTTGGCACGTGCCACCTGCAATGGTGTTGGATCGCCGCTAAAGTCATAGATAAGTTGCGTAGTGACAATCGGAACCCCTCCCATGCGTTTGACGAGTTCGAAGTAAACAAAAGCGCGGATGAAGCGTAATTCGGCTTTATACTGCTTGCGTTGTGCATCAGACAATTGTGTACTGAACTGATCGATATTTTCTAGGGAAAGATTCAGATCCCGAATAAGTCCATAGTCCCAATAGCGACCGTAATCGTCACCAAATTGGTAATCGTTACGCCAGTTTTGATCGCGATGTCCCGACCACATCGCATCATCCAATTCGGTCATTCCTCCTGTATTGAAAACACCATGTAACGTTGGCATTCTATCGTAATAATTGGCGACGAGTGAAGTCAATAGTTTCGGATCATTCCAAAGCTGTGCATCGGTAATCAATGATTTTGATTCCCGGTCAAACCAATCGTCGTGATTGCAGCTGCTCAACGAGGACAAGGTCAATAAAGCAACGCCTATGTAGGTAAGTTTAAATCGTAGTTTCATGTTAAAAAGTCATATTAAATCCAACCATAAATACCCTTTGCTGTGGATATACTACTGCTGCTCTCGCTTCGATCTCGGGATCAATCTGGTAGTCTTTGACATTGTCAAACGAAATCAAGTTTGAAGCATTGATATAGAACCGTATTTTTTCGGCCCTAATCTTTTGAATCCATGCTTTTGGCAGATTGTATCCAACCTCCAGGTTGCGGACTCGGAGGTAACGCACATTGGTCAACCAAAAATCACTGTTTCGACTATTGGGACCTGAGTTGCCGTTACGAATCGCAGGGTAGCGTCCCGGAATCCATTCGCTGTTTGGATCATAAGGGTCTTTGCGATGCCATCTATCTTCCAGCAGGTAGGCTGGAGAATTACCACCACCATGGAAGGCATTACGTAACTCATAATCCTGAAACCAGGATTGCACCGCACCACCGGCCAAATCAATATTTAAGTTGATACCCTTCCAGTCAAGTCCTATCCGGCCACCGAAGCTCATCATCGGTGCCCAACCTGTCGGATAACCGATCGGACGCTGATCCATATCATTGATAACACCGTCGCCGTTTACATCTTTATAAATCAGATCACCAGGAAGTTGTGTCCTATTGTTCTGACCATCATTATTGATCGGATGGTTACGGATCTCTTCTTCCGACTGAAATCTTCCGACAACTTGGTATCCCCACCATACGCCACCCCAGCGATCTTCAATCGAGTTACGGTATTCATTCCACGAATTACTGAAACGAGGCTTATAGGTTTCTAGGTCACGATAACGTGAAAAAGTCATATTCCCACTGACAACATAGTTAAGTTCACCGACCTTATCGGTATAAGTAATTATACCTTCCGCACCATAATAGCCGTTCTTACCGAGGTTTTCATTGGGAAGGTCATAACCGATTTCAGCTGGTAATAGGACATCGTATCGTTTTCCAGGATATCCAGTACGGATAATTTTAAAGATATCCGCCGTCAATGTCAGCTTATTATTCAACAAGGTTGCATCGACCCCCATATTATAATTGGTATTTTTAACCCAGGAGAGGTTGCGCACTGGTAAACCTCTTGGCTGTACCCCGGGCACATAGGCTCCGTCTAAGACAGCACTTCCAGCCGCCCAATTATATCCGGCAAGGTAATCATGCATTCCCACACCCTCTTCAAGTCCGGTTTGCCCGATCGAAGCACGGATTTTAAGGTCACTCACGACGGATTTCAAAGGCTTGAAGAACCCCTCATCCGAAATACGCCAACCTACTGATGCTCCTGGAAACAATCCCCAGCGTTTACCCTCATAATATTTAAAGGACCCGTCATAACGGCCCAGAACTTCCAGAAGATACTTGCCCTTGTAGTTGTAATTGATACGGCCAATATATCCAGCCCGAGCCTCGTAAGCCCATTCATCGGCCAAACTATTGAGCTCCGACAGTCTCAACAACGGGATATAATTGTTCGAAGGATTTGCGCCCAACGCTTTATACGTCCGGTCCCAGTCTGAGCGCTCATAGCCTAACATTCCTGCGAAAGTGTGATCGCCGATCTGCTTGTTATAATCGATCTGGAACTGCGCAAACCGAGAAACAATCTCCCTCGTGGTATCGTAACGCCAGCCAGCATCACTTCCACCAGTTCGCTTATAGGCATTATTTTCGTATCGATATACATCATAGGTATATTGGAAGCCATCAAATTTATTATTGGTATAATTGTAAGAAACAGTTCCCTTTGCCGACAAACCAAAATTTGTCTTATAGGCCGCAAAGAGATTCACGTTTCCAGCAAGGTATTTATTGTCTTTATAGCCGGCGATATCGCGACTAAAGAGCGCCGGGTTATAGGGAAAATCATTGGTATGATTGATATACTCTGGATTGTCATTTGCATAAGGGCCTACCGTCGGTCTATTTTTCATAATAGCCAAAATCGAGGAGAAGTAGCCATCTCCACCTGGTAAGCCAACATCCTGGGTTCCCTCATGTCTTCCTGAAATCTGTGTACCCACTGTAAGTCCTTTGAGTACCTCAGCTTCCATATTGGCCTGAAAATTGGTTCGCTTATAATTGAAATCCTTGATCATTGCATCCTGATTGAGGTGGCCCAATGACAGGAAATAATTTGATTTTTCACTTCCACCGGTGACATTGGCATTGATGTATCGCTGTGGGATATTCTTACGGATCACCATATCATAATAATCATAGCCTTGGTAGCCAGGCTCTGTTCCAGCCTGCCATTTAGCCAACTCCTCGGGCGTATAAACCGTCTTCGGATCGCGGTTTTCATTCTGCGCAGCCTCAACCAATCCACGCGTGTATTGTTTCGCGTTTGCCATGGTCGGAAAACGTGTCAAATTCTGCCAGCCTTGGTAGCCATTAATATTGATTTTTGCACTTTCTCCTTTTGCTCCTTTTTTGGTGGTAATAAGTACAACACCTCTAGAAGCACGGAATCCATATACTGCCGCTGCGGCATCTTTCAAAATAGAGATACTCTCAATATCTTCGAGATTTAGCGAGTTGAAGATATCTGCTCCGGAGCCATTCTGTGTACCGACCCAGTCCGTACCTTCCTGACCTCCGTAGGCAACCCCATCAATTACATATAATGGCGAGCCCATATTCCGGATTTCAATCGCTGCACCACGACCGGGACGCGCGTCTTTGGCACGCACGGAGATCCCCTGCACCTTTCCTGCCAAAGCCCCAGCAGTTGTCGTCGATGATGACCGTACAATATCCTCTGATTTAATATTGCTTACTGCCCCCGTAATATTACGTTTGGACTGTTTACCATAACCAACAACGACGACATCCTCCAAAACATTTTCATCTGCCTCGAGCTGGATTTTTAAATTTGTTGTTCCATCCAATGGAACTCGGCGAGTCTTATATCCAACAAATGACACAACGAGCGTTCCTTTGTTGGCATTCAGCTCAAATTTCCCCGATTTGTCTGTTGAGGTTCCCTTTCCCCCTTCTAGAAGGAGTACACTCGCACCAACGATAGGCTCGTTTGCTTTGTTGAAAACTTGTCCCGTAACCTTCTCCTGCGCATACAGCAATGTTGGCATCACACTCAACATGGTGTAAAAAGAAGCAATCTTTAAGTTTTTCATAAATTTAAATACGAATTAAACAGTAAATAATACAATCTAGCCGGACAAGACAATATGATGGTAAACTATGGTCTACTTTGGTTATTTCTTTTGCATCGTTGCCACCCCTACCTAGATTTTATAATTGGATAATACCTCAAACTTAGCCCATTTTGCAGCATTACATCATATACAAATCCGTCAAAAATCATATAATTTTCAGTCAAAAACAGCTTTTATAATATATTTAAGGCATATTTCCTGTTTGATGAAACCTGAGCCTGCTTTATCGGTCTGCCATGAGGAGGCTGTTTTATGCGAAAAAAAATGCCCCTCGCCACGGAGGAGTAGCAGGGGCATTACGAGCGTTTGTGTATTCTTTTAATACGTTACCCGGATCTTATTGTCGGCTCGTTGGTATTCGGAAGGTAGCTGGCCAAACTCTTCCTTAAAACACTGCCGAAAATAAATTGCACTATTGATTCCGACCATAAACGACACTTCAGTCACATTATATTTCCCCGTCCGAAGTAGATCCGCAGCCTTATGGATACGTATCTTGCGAACCAGCTGATTGATATTTTTACCTGTGATCCCCTTCAACTTGCGGTATAAGGTAGACTGACTCATATTCATTCGGTCAGCAAGGGCAGCAGCGTCCAATACTTCATCCTGCATATGCTGCTCGACAATCTGCATAAAATCCTGAACAAATTCATTTTCCCGCCACAGCTCCTCAGGAGGTTTTTGCTCGGTATAATCATCTGAATAGGGTGATTTGCTGTTTAAACTTTCCAAAATCAGTTCATTGATCTGTTTCTGTCGGCTCAATAGGTTGTCGATACGTTTGAAGAGTAAAGCTGCCGTAACAGGTTTGATCAGATAGGAGTCTATCCCCAGATCATAGCCCCGTTGCCGGTCTGCATCGGTGTTTTTCGCCGTCAATAGTAGCAGTGGAATATGACTTGTACTGCGTTCCTGTTTGAGCTGCTGTACCAGCTCAAAGCCATCCATATCGGGCATCATAATATCACTGATCACCAGATCAGGTATTCGTGCCATCGCCGTTTTATAGCCCGCAGCTCCATTTTCAGCAAGTACCACATCATAATGCCTTTGCAGGGTAGTTCCCAGATACTCCCTGAGCTCCGAATCGTCCTCGACCAGTAGAATCAGGGGGCGCTGCGAAGCCGTGGGCGGTTCGCTTTCTTGTGCGACAACTTGATCTACTTTTAGCTTGACCGTAAATGTAGTGCCTAGCCCAAACGTACTACTTACCTCTACCTTTCCATGATGTATTGCAACTAGTTCCTTGACCAAAGCAAGGCCAATTCCTGTACCTTGCGTACCTGTGCCTGGAATCTGATAATACTTTTTGAAAATCCGCTCAATATCTTCTTCGGCAATACCAACCCCCGTGTCTTCTACAGACAATATGGCCCAATGATTTAGATCTGCACCTTCGTAGCGCAGACTTAGTTTAATATAGCCCGAAGCTGTGTATTTATACGCATTCGACAATAAATTATCGACAATCAATTGCACAATTTCTGCATCAAACAACGTACGTATATCCGCTGTAGGGAGTTCGCACAACACGCGAAGACCAGGCTTGTGATTCAATGTTTTATATTTATGTGTCAGATCGGCGAGCATTTCGCCCAAGGATCCTGCTTCGGGAACAAAGGGTTTAAATTGCGATTCTACCTTCCGAAACTCCAAAAGCTGGTTGACCAATGTGAAAAGTCTATTGGCACTTTTCTGAACCGTCTGAACCAACGCACGGTGTTTCTCAGCAAGCTGCTTTTCTTGCGACAGATCCTCAAGGGGCCCCAGGATCAACGTCAGGGGTGTACGTAATTCATGGGTAATATGCGTATAGAAGTTCATCCGCTCGGCATGCAGCTGTTCGTCTTGTAGATGTTGCCGTTCTTTAAGTTTGAGTTCCGATTCGGCTTTCATCCTTTTGAAATAAAAGGATATAATCACATATCCAATCAGAAGCACGAGTAGCATATAAAATGCCTTAGCAGGTAAGCTCAAATAAAAAGGTGGCGCGATGCTAATCAGCAGCCGTTGATACTCTTGCGACCACTGACCGTTTTTCATTCGCGTACGAATGAGCAGCTCGTGCTCACCATAGGGAATATTACGAAAATCGAGGTTTGTCTCATTGCCCAAAAAAATCCAGTCATTATTGAGTCCTTCCAATTGATACCCAAATTCGACCAATCCATCCAAAGCAAAATCCATGACAGCAAGTTCGATGCGAAAACTATTTTCATCATAATTGAGCTTAATCGTCTTTGTATCCGACGGATATTTATCAACCTGCGCATTGGATTCGCTCGATTGAAAAACAATAAATCGGCTCAGGCTTACAGGCGAAGTAGGTAAATCGGACGGAATATTAGCAGGATTGAAATAACACATTCCTTCCTGCATGCCAAAATACAGTCGCCCTTCGCGGTCTTTTCCTACACTAGCATTGATAAATCCGCCCAAGGGTAAACCAAAGGATTGGTCGTAGTGGAGAAAATGCCTCTCTTGCGAGACATAGCGTAACATCCCCGATTTGGTTGCGCACCAAATATTTCCGGTATGATCCTCCGCAAGTCCATTGACAAACAACCAAGCATTACCTCCCGGCGGCAACAATAAAGCGAGATCACCGATCTTCTTACCTGCATCCTGCATAGCCAATCCGTGGTTTGTAGCGATCCAAATATTATTATCCCTATCGCGTAGCAAATGATTGATTGTATTATTACGTAATCCACTCTTATTGTCCATCTTACGAAGCAGTTTACGGTCGGAATTATATACATAGAGTCCTTGCCCATAAGTTCCTACCCACATATTGTGCTGACCATCTTCCACTAGCGTTCGCGGTGCATAATCACCAAGCATAGGCTTATTGATCAGAAGCTTTTGAACATGGTGTGCCACTCCATCGTATATAAAAAGACCTTGATTGGCAGCAATCCAAATGTGCCCCAAATGATCCTCATATATCGCACGAACTTCGGTCACCGACTCCCCTAAATCGATCATATGCCAATCGGAAGATCCAGCATATTGGACAGCAATCCCGCCCTTCCGCAATCCCATCCATACATGCTGATGCCGATCCTTAAATGCCGTAAGTATAAAATCGTCGGGCAATCCGTTTTTTTGGGTAATTTGTCCCAACAAACGGCCTCCAGCATTCATTTCTACTATACCCGAGCCCTCAGTTACCAGTCGAGTCCGATTTTCACCAGTTAATACATTACTCACTGTTGCCAATCGGTCAGGTAACATATTGTCTGAAGGAAAAACACTAAAAAAAGGAGCCATATGCGAAACAACCCCTACACCTCCACCATATAACGCCAGCCAAATATTTCCGAACCGATCCAGAGTGATATGCTGGACCATGGTATTATTACCTTTGCCAAGATCAAAAAGCTGTATGTGCTGGACGCCTTCAAAACGTTTATCAAACGTATATTTCGGCTGCAACAAAAATAGTTGCGACGACTCGCCTCCTATCCATAAGGTATTGCCAATTTCCTTGATTGCGTAGACAAAAGGTTCATTCCCATTTTTTGCTAATCCTGCCAAAGGGACTTGCTGTAATTGACCTGAAGCCGGATGATATACAGCCAACCCTTTACGGGTTCCAATCCACACATTCCCCCCCTGATCGCAAAACAACACTTTAATTTCATTATCAGGAAGTTTACCCAATGTATTCTGATTAGTCAATCGTTTCAGTGACCGACGGGCGGGATCCAAAATTGTCAGGCCTTCATTTACATGCCCAATGTAAAGCATGTTACTGCGATCTTCAGCTAAGGACCAAACACTATTCTCGGGAAGTCCGGGACAATTTTTCTTATTGAAATGATTAAACTCTTTGGTTATTGGATCGAAATGCTGTACACCTTGATGATAGGTGGCCAGCCACAGTTTTCCATCTTTCCCTTCAATCATATCGGTTATATCATTTGTCGCGATGGATTTCGGATTAGTACCGTCATGTGTGTAATAGCTAAATTTATTTGTACGTAAGTCAAGTACATTCAGGCCATTGGACCGCGTTCCGATATACACTTTCTTGTCGGTATAAAGCAAGGTATTGATTTCATTACTATTGACCGATCGCCCATCCGGCTTGTCTGTTGCATAAAATGATTTAAAAGACTTCCCTGCATACCGGTTCAATCCCAGCTCGCTGGCTATCCACATAAATCCGTCATCATCGTGCACAATATCCAGCACCTGCTGATTGGTCAGACCATCTTGAAGGGAGAAAAAATGGACGCGATTAGGCTGTCCATAAACGTAGGCCAACTGCCAAAAGAAAACAATGCTAATAAGAAAATTTTTCATAGCTCTACCACCACCAATAAATTAACAACACCAACCTACTTTATTGAAAGGCTTCTCTGCAAAATATCAAAGCAGTCAATCCACAGGCAACTTTTTACGATCTTGTTTAAAACAGCAGTAAAATAATTATGCAATGAAAATATTCAAGATATAAACATACTATAGGCCTATTCAAATACAGGTTATTTTCAAGTTAAAGATAAGAATAAATATATAAATGTCAAACAAACATTTATAACAATATTAGGAGAAATGCTTTGCTTAAAATGCTAAGAAGTACAGATCAACCAAAATTGCCGGCCGATACCTGAAATATTGGTATATTGCAGCAAAATCTAAAACTACTTGTGAATCACAAAAAACACATTTATGAATAAAATCTTCTCAACCTTACTTGTATCCTGTGCCCTGTACCTGCCGACATTAAGTTTTGCGCAACAAAAAAACATACTTCCTCAACTTATTCCGTTTCCTCAACAGCTGGAAGCCGGGCCGGGCCTTTTTCAGCTAAATGGTCAAGAATTGGGCTACGCTATTGATCCAGCATTTTCTTCTACGTCACTGCCGGCATGGATCAACCAATCGCTATTCGGTCAACTGAACAAAAAAAGCGTGAAGAAGACAAACGCCACGCTGCAATTGATCAAAGTCCAGGGCCTCTCAAATGAAGCGTATGAATTGAAGATAGATCAAAAAGGTATACAAATCATCGCTTCTTCAGAAAAGGGCGCATTTTATGGTTTACAGACAGTCCAGCAATTGTATCTACTTTCGGGAACAACAGGCAAGCTTGCCCTTCCCTATGTGACCGTAAAAGATCAGCCTGCTTTCAAATGGCGCGGTGTCGAGCTCGATGTAGCCCGCCACTTCTTTCCAAAAGATTATATCTATAAATTCATTGATCTGCTTGCAACCTACAAATTTAACAAATTTCACCTGCACTTAACGGACGATCAAGGCTGGCGCATAGAAATCAAGAAATACCCTAAACTAACCGAACAGGGGGCTTGGCGTACTTATAACAACCAAGATTCGGCCTGCTTTGTGAAAGCCAAAGAGAATCCCGACTTTAATCTACCGAAGGAATTGATCCGCACAACAAACGGAAAGGAAGAATATGGTGGTTTCTATACACAACAAGATATCAAGGACATTGTTGCTTATGCGGCCAGTCGCCAGATAGAAATTATTCCTGAAATAGACATGCCCGGACATATGATGGTGGCTACCAAGGCCTATCCTGAACTCCTATTGGACAGCCAATCCGCGGGCTGGGGAAAGCAATTTTCTGTCCCCATCAGCCCCTGGAAAGAGAGCAGCTATACCTTTGTTGAGAACGTACTAGGCGAAATTATTGACTTATTCCCTTCGCATTATATTCACATCGGAGCGGATGAGGTCGAAAAAGACTCCTGGTCAAAATCAGCAGCGGCTCAAGCTTTTATGAAAGAAAAGCAAATAGCGAACTTACATGATCTTCAAAGTTATTTCGTCAAACGAGTAAACAGTTTTATTCGTTCAAAAAATAAACAGAGCATTGGTTGGGATGAAATATTAGACGGTAGTTCGGACACGAGCATGATGGTGATGTACTGGCGTGGTTGGGTAAAAAATGCACCGATAGAAGCTGTAAACCGTGGTCACCGGGTCGTTATGACCCCTACCAACCCGCTTTATTTTGATTATTTACCCAATAGCATCAGCCTGGATGCCGTGTACAATATGAATGTCGTACCTACGGATATTTCCAGCCAAAAAGCACCGCTGATCCAAGGTGCACAGGCCAATATCTGGACAGAAATGATTCCTTCCACCGCCCGGTTGGAGTTTATGATTCTCCCGCGGTTAAGCGCTTTATCAGAACGTGTATGGACCAACAAACCGCTGTATGATAGCTATAGAAATCGAGTAATTGCGCACTTTGGACTTTGGAACAAAATGGGTTTACGCTATCGTATGCCAGACCTCACAGGATTCGCCGAAACACAGGTTATTGTTGACGGACAATCTGTTCTAAAGGTTGTAAATGAACTTCCACAGAATCAAATACACTATACAACGGATGGTAGCCTTCCAACACAGCAGAGCCCAGTATTGAACGGTTCGCTCGTGGTTAAAAAAGAAGGGCCAATTCGTTTTGCAACAATCTCCTCTTCCGGTGCAAAAAGTGAACTTTATCAGGTTGATTTTAAAAATGATACCTGGAAAAAGAGCGTAAAACCCAATGAAAATAGCATAGCCCCAGGGCTTATGGCAACACTTTTCAATGGAACTTTTGCCAACACTTCGGCCATTACAGGGCCTGAAGTACGCCGGGAAGTAATCAGCAATGTGGCGCTGAGCGATACCATCAAAATGCCTTCTTTTGGCGCAAAAATTAGAGGCTATCTCTATGTGAGAGAAAAGGGAATCTATAATTTCTACTTCACCTGCGATGATGGTGGTGTCTTGCGAATCCATGATCAGCTCGTCGTCAATAATGACGGACAGCATGCACCGATTATGAAAAGTGGACAGATTGCTTTAGAACCAGGCTACCATCCAATTGCTGTAGATTTCCTTGAAGCTGGAGGCGGATTTACCCTAAAACTTCAATACAGTCTCAATGATTCAAAGGTAATTGATATTCCCAAAGAGTCCTTTTTCCATAAAAAGGATTAATAATCATTATGAAGTATAGAAACAACCCCAGTATGGTCAATTCCATCTGGGGTTATTTTTTCGGGCCTAGGGACTTTGTTTTATTTATAGAATGGCATAAGTTTTGCCCAGCTGTAACCATAATGTTACTAACTATGAAAAAGAACTTTATTATCCTTGCTCTAGCGACCCTAGTGTTCTTAAGCAGCTGCAGCAAAAATGATGGTCCCTCCTCACAAAAAACACCTGTCACAGTAAAAATTACGGATGCTCCAGGTTACTATGACGCGATCAATCTTCACATCGATGCGATCGAGATCCGAACTACTTCGGGTAGCACAACGATAGATGTCGCCGCCGATCCATTTAATATTTTGAATTATACAATGGGAAAAGATACCGTCATAGCCGGACAGGATGTTCCTTCTGGTATGATCCAAGAAATTCGGCTCAAACTTAATGACTCAGGAAATGAAATTTGGGTCAATGGCGTTGTACATCCGCTAAAAACACCTAGCGGACAGTCCTCTGGCGTTAAACTCAAAGTACAAGATGAATTAATTCCGGATGTAGCGTACACACTTCTTTTGGATTTTGATGCGTCAAAATCGATTGTAAAGACGGGCAACGATCAATATCTTCTTAAACCCGTTATTCGCGCCATCCCAGTGGCCACATCTGGAGCAATCACTGGCACAATTAGTCCTGCGGAATCACAAGCCAATGTATTTGCTATTACCGGTGTAGATACTGTAGGTACGTTGGCAAACTCAGCCGGAAAGTTTTACTTTCCTGGGATGCCTGAAGGCACTTACAAGATTGTTGTCGAACCTTCGGTAGCTGGTTACATGAACAAAAACATTGAAGGCGTGCAAGTAGCCAAAGCAAGTGTGAAAGATTTAGGAATTATTTCTGTACAATAACGTACGATCGGATTAAAGTATCTGATAAGAAACCTATTGTAAAATTGGACATGCCCCAAATAGTTGCCACTATTTGGGGCATTTTAATTGTAGCGGTCTTCTAATCCATCCACGAAAATGTGTTGATTCAATTTTTAGATCATCTCGCCTACAACACTTATTGATCAATAAGTATCTGAGACTGATGAAAGTGAAAGCATATTGGCAAAAAGACGATATGCTCCCGCTACTCCTGCAGGCAGTTGTCTAAATAGAGACAAACTATTGTAGATATAATAACCTTTTCCTGTTTTGCGAAGCAGCAACAAACCATCTTCATGCTGATTATTTGCGTTTTGCCCCCGTAGTATTGGTTCAAAGTCTGCACTCCATTTTTGCGGTAAAAAAAGTGCCCTGTCCTGCACCCAATTTTGAAAATCATGCTGCCCAATTACATTGGGGTAGTTCAATATACGATGGGATGGGTCCAAAAATGAAATGCGGGTTTCTGTATTTGTAATTCTTTCCTGAGAAACAGCTAGAGGATAAGTCCCAACCTCAGTCAAATGCAAATCATATGGCGTATTATACTGCCCTATCAATACACCGCCCTGCTCCACATAGTCACGGAAAAGCTGATGAAATTCCGCAATTAAGGGATGGGTATTGTAAATCCGTACTCCCAAGACCACTGCATCAAAATCGAAGAGATTTATTTCACCAATGGACTCAAACGGAATAATATCCAATTGCTCAACAAGTTGGCACAAGCTCCCTCCAAGTTCATCATTCATCCCCGAAATATAAGCAACTTTCCGGGCCGTAATATCCACTGGCAAGTTCAGCACCCGTAGTATTCCCTTGGGAAAGTAAGTTACTTTGTTAATATGCGGATAAACAATACTTTTAGCTGTGAACGGATATATACCTGAACTGGTCTCAATCTCAAATCCAATCTCTTGAATCTCTTCCTGTGATGCTGATGAACTCAAATCAAAATAAAGTTTTTCCGCTGCATTACCTGCGATGTTGAGATCAATTTCTGTCGGAAATGCGCTCAATCCGTCCGGAAGCGTTAACCTCACTTTAATAGGTAAGGATTCGGCTATATTGGATTGCAGCTCCAAAGCAACTAAACGTTGGGTCGCTTTAGACAGCACAACGATATCCGAATCAAATGCTGCTGTTACCGGGGGAGCTACGACAACGAGACTACCTGCATGTCTTACAGGAAGCTTAATCGCGATCGGTAAGCCGGCAAATTGCAGTTCCAGATGAACCAACAATTCGGTCCCATATTGTGTCAATACAACATCAGCAGACGATTCTGGTGTATAATTATGTGCGTCACCATTAGCATTAAGCCAAGTTGGAAAAGAAGGTAAAATTGTATCAAGAAGCTGACCATTCAAATGGATCATTTTCGATGGAGACGAGGGAAGATCTATTTGCCTTGCCCCCCTTATAAAAGGAACATTTACCGCTGTCAACTGCAAATTAGACTCCACTGGAATATGCGCATGCAAGATCATATTAACCTCGGTTCCCGGCACCCATAGGGCGTTAGAAGCCTGTACTTCTAAGGAGACACCAGCAAAATCAAGTAGCAGACGTTCTACCTCAGCTCGTTTTTTATGAATAATATTATCTTCGGGAACGATCTTCATCCAAAATAAAATCGAAGCAAGCTCCAATGTAAGCTCTGCCGTATCAGACTCACATTTTGCGATAAGGTCATCCACCAACCGATTGAATACATTTGCATAAGAATCTTGCACTGAACAATGCGTAAAAATAGTATTCACAGCCTCTGAATTGATCGATGCACTTTTTAATACTTCAAAATACTCGATACTAGAGTGATGCTGCGCCAAACTTCCCATGGCCTGAGAACGATGTCGATTACGACTTTCTGCTGCAATTTCACCATAATGTAAGTCAAAAGAGCCATGTCTTATAGGAATATCCAAAGAAATATATGCTGGCAAAGGTGTTACTTCTCCGCCAATATCTTTAACACCACTCTCCTGATATACATTCCACAGCAATTGCTGAGCTTGCCAAGGTGCTAGTTCTGCTAACTGTTCGCTGTAAGCTGTTGGATCAGCGGCCAGATCAAAAGCTTTCGCCATTAGGATTGCTGAGGCCTGATGGTGCCCATGCGAGTCAGGGACATTCGGCGAAAATCGCGTTGCAATTACAGTGGGACGAAAATAACGGATAGTCCATACCATATCTGCCAGTACACCATTTTCATCCCATCGCGCCAACGTCTCATCGACTGATTTTGCAAAGCCGAAATCCTTTGCCCGTGTAAAGAACTGTTTTGTTCCCTCAATTTCACGTGCCGCAAGTGACTCCTGCACCCGAAGTACCCCCAGATCCAATCCCTTTTCTCTACCTATAAAATTCTGTCCTCCCTCACCTCGCGTAACAGAAAGGTAGGCAGTATCGACCACCTGATCCTGCGCTAGAAATGTCAATAATTTATTGTTTTCATCGTCTGGATGGGCACCGGTATATAAAACACGATCCGAAATTTTAAGCATAGATAGCCCGCGCATCATCATTTGTTTTTTACCTGAAAAAGCTTGATTTAAATGCTGCGTTTGTGCCTGTTGTGCTAAAAATTCCATTGCCATATCCTTCCTGCTAAATAATTCTTCGGTTCAAATATAGGAATATTTTTCAATAATCTACTAAATAGATAGATTATATATCAATACACTTTAAAACCAGTAGAAATAAGCATTTAAAAATAAAAAGGCAAGAGACAATTTAATCCAATCGTGTTAACACACCTTCTTTATGACAGTAAAATTCATAACTAGCCTTCCTTCTAAAACGTATAACCTTTTCGATATAGATACTATTATGTTTTTTGCTAAGGGCAAAATACTTTTGCTGAAGTTTGAGTGGTAAACCAGTCCAGTGAATAGATCGTTCGAGTTCTAAGCCATGCGTCTGACTAAATTCCAAGACAAAATTTGTGTCTCGCCAGCTCAATGCAATTTCAGTTTTATTCTTCGAGCGATCTAAGGCTATCAGCACGTCATTCTGATCGACAATCTTACGCGAACTACCTGTCAGCAATATCGCCCCTGAAACCACCATAGCACCATAACCTATTTTTTTAAATACCTGGTCGCTGAGGTAGGGTAATATAAACTGAACAGTAAATGATGAGACTATTGTTGCAACGGCAATTGCCAGGCCCAGTCCCAGCGCTGCCTTAGAATACAGACCTAAAATAATATAAATAATAAGTTTTACGAGATGTAAAAACACTTCATTTGCAGCACGGGTGGCAATAATCTCCTCTTTGGAAAGCCCCATTTTCAAATAAAACCGATTGAACAACAAGCCGATTGCACCTGTAATTCCTGAAATAAAGCCCGAAAGAAAACCTATAATTGCCAAAAAAGATTTCGAGCACTTACTTTCCGAAGATAACGCTGCATTTTTTGATTTAAACAATTGAGGGATATTTCCCATGAGGAAAAAAGCAACAATCAACTGCAAATAGGAAGGTTCTATATATTTAATCAGATATCCACCTAATAGTACAGCCGGAATTGAAAACGGTACAAACCACAGAAAGATCTTCCAGTTGATATGCCGCTTAAAAACAATTATTCTCGATACTGAGCTGGTAAACGTACCAATCGTCAACGAAAATGGAATTAACGATGAAGGCAACATAAAATTCAATAAAGGAATAAGAATAAGGCTTGCTCCCCCTCCACATATGGCGCTGATCCAAAAAGCGACTATGGTACTTAAAAACAGGACAACTAAATTTATCATAGGATTTCAACAAAAAAACTACTTCACTGTAGCCTCTGACAAAAATGCACCGACTTTCTGTAGAAATTTAGAATTGATATCCCTAGCCTCTCCATATAATCTACACCATTCATCTGCCCAATGCTCAACCTTGTTTTTGTATAAAAACTAAATGCTTTCGTATAATATAGGTTGCGTGAAGCAATGAAGAATATAGATTTGTAACGATATCCCATACGTTAAGGGTATCAAATAATTTTGAACACATATAAATTAGTCGGGATGAAAGTTAGGCAAGTGTTGATTTTTAAAAGTTCTGTAAAGACCAAAAGCAAGAAAGAGTTTTTGATGCAATTGGTCAAAACTCATCTTCCACAAGTACAAGATGCTACTGTCGATCTAGATGATGAGGATGCCATATTCAGGTTCGAAACAGAAGAGTGCTCCATCGACTACCTGACGAAGTTCCTACATGGTTATGGTATCCAAGTTGATTTCCTGGATCGCTTTGTAGTTGCCTAAGCCGCCAGTAGATTACAGCAGTCCTCCCGTGTATTGTTTAAAGAAAGCTTCTCGATAGATTTCACCGATCGGAATTTCAAATTTGTCGATGTAAACAGTATGGTTGTCAAATGAATCAATAAAGGACAAATTAATCAGATAGGATTTACTGGTGCGTGCAAAGAGGCTCACCGGAAGTTTCTGGTGAATTGTCTTCAAATTCATCTCAGTAATCAGTTTATTGTTCCGCGTATAGATGACCACGTAATCTTTGAGTGCTTCTATAAAGCGAATATCAGTAAATGCAATTTTATAGTATTTCCTATCCGATTTAATAAAAAGTGCATCCTCACTGGCCTTCTCAACCGTACTTTGATTTTCTTTTAACGCTAGTAATTTTTTATAGGCTATTGCTTTATCGATCGCTTTGGCTAAGCGGTCTTTATTGATCGGCTTCAACAGATAATCTATTGCATCCAATTCGTAACTTTTCAGTGCATATTGCGCATAGGCAGTCGTCAGGATAACCAGCTTGTCATTGGGAAGAGACTGTGCAAAATCGAGTCCATTAACCGTTGGCATCTCAATATCCAGAAAAAGTAAATCCACCGAATTTGTTTTAATACATTCTAATGCCGATATCGCGTTGGAAAATGTACCGACTATCTGAATGGACGAAATTTCTTCGATTAAATTTTTCATTTCTTCCCTAGCCAGGGGTTCATCGTCTACAATAATGCAATTCATAATGGAATGGTAAGTTTAACGCTATACAATGTTTCAGTCGTTGACACCGACAGTTCATAATCATTTCTATATAGGAGATCCAGTCGTCTTTTGGCATTAGCCAATCCCAGTCCGCTGTATTTGCTTCGGACAAATAAGCTGTCGGGATCTTTCGAATTTTCACATTCAAAACAAAGCTGCTGATTAGCTTCAGAAAAATGAATTGTAATAAAGGTATCACCGGCGCTGAGACTATGTTTAATTGCGTTTTCAACAAAGGCTGTAAAAAGATGTGGTGGTAGGAATATACCTTTCTTTTCCAATTCTGCTGGGCAGGATATACCCGTTGTGAGGTTATCACGGCGTATTTCCTCCAATTTTAGAAAATTGGAGATAAAGTTGATTTCAGACCTCAAAAGCGTCCTATCATCATTATTTTCATAGAGCTGATATCTTAGAAAGTCTGATAGTTTCATGATGACCTCCGTAGCCATATTCGGATCTTTTCGAATTAAAGCCTTAACATTGTTCAGCATATTGAATAAAAAATGTGGCTGAATCTGGTTCTTCAAGGATATAAGCTCTGTGGTCAGCGCCAAATTTTTCAGTTCAGAAATGCGCTTATTGTCTTCCAACCAACGCTTAAAAAGCTTAAAAGTCGTCGTCGTCAGAATAATCGGAATACAGATAAATAATGCGGCGATTAGCCCCATAGAGTCCGACTCCGGTTTTTTTATAGCGGGAATATGAATGGAATAGATGTAATTTGCAATGTACATGACCACCAGCAAACTGGCCGTTACCAGCAGTATCAATGCTAAGACATATAACTCATATTTAGCCTTAAAGAAAAACTTGGGTATCAGTACATACATATTGGCGTAAAACATGCATACGAATACAAACCATAGGATAATAGAAAAATAAAACCGATAACTACCCTGAAAATGAGAACTCGAATTTGCATTTGCAAAAAGTAAAAGTAAACCGATCAGAAAAAACACATGTCGCAGTGGCCTGAATTTATTTTCTGTAAAATACCTTAAAACAACGCTATTATTGAAGTCCTGCATGCTTTAGAACAATTTTTAACCTGAATAACAAAAATAGCGCTTTTCTTGGCAAGTACCCGATCTCTTATACGAAGGCCTGTTTTTTTTATACCAAAACTAATGGATGATTTTTAACTTTTCTTTCCGCTGTTCCCCCAAAATGGACTTTTGTATAAAAAGAAGACCTGTTGGTCTAAAAAAAGAATCCCACCTACAAATTTCGGCTATTCTTACAATGATTTTAATCATATATTTATGCAAAAAATACTTTCAATGTTTGTGCTGTTACTTAGCCTATCCACGTCCATCGCACAGACTAAAGATAGCGTGCAGCAAAAAGTTAGGGCTGTGGTTACCGACAAATTTCCCATAACACGGGTCCTCAATTTGACCTATGAATCCAATACAGGATACCGTTATTCATCAAAGCTCCAAGGTCAGGTTTTACCTAAAACAAAAGTAGAATTGATGTACCAAGCCGGAGGTAGTATCAACATTAATTTTTTAAAGAGCAGAACCTGGAACTTGGGTACCAATATTGGCTATCAGTTCACTTCTGTAAACTCCAATCGTTTAGACCCCATCGCACAATCCACCATACAGTCAACCCATCAATATCATTATCATTACGAATCACTTAATCTTACCCGTTATTCACGTTTGTGGGGCAAGGTAGCATTTTATACCGCAACGGTTGCTGCCAATGGGAGTGAAAAAGCAATAGAACGCATTAATGGGATATTATCTGCTACTGTGGTACTAAAAGCTACGCGGGAGATTCAAATGGCGGTGGGCCTCATCGGCTTTATAGATCCGGCAGCAATTATTCCGGTTTTACCAACCTTTGCCTACAAGCAACAATTTGCCAATGGGATGATACTTGATGTCATCTTACCTAAAGGAGCCTACCTTCGAAAAGAGGTCTTGCAGAATGGCCGCGTTTCAATAGGTTCCGATTTAAATAGTACGATCTTTTACCTCTATAACTTTCAGGGCGCTGAAAAAGTATATACCTTCAGTCAGATGGAGATCAATTCGGGTCTGACTTATGAACATAACCTGGGCCGATCTTTTATTGCCACCCTTAAATCAGGACTAAAAACCATACCCCGTGCACGCGTATTTGAAAAAAACAAAACCCAGCGCGATTATGTATGGGAAGCAAATCCCGATCCTTCGTTTTATATTAATGCGGGGCTTTCCTTCAATCCCTTTGCTAAGAAAAGGAAATAATATCTTTTTTTCGGGTTATCCACCCCATATAAATCGATGATTGAAAGAATCGAACAGGAGGTTCAAATCCGGCTTCTTCACAGAGCTCGACTAATCGTTCTTCCGAGACATGCAACAATTCGTGCTCGATTCTTCGCAATCTTTGAGCGACCTGTGTTTCATCTATCCCCTTGGGCAGAAGAAGCCGCAACAACTGCAAGTTTTGTTGAATCTGCTCCTTATTGCCCGTAATATCTAATAATAACAAGGGTGCTTGCGACATCATTCTCTTGGAAATATCTTGGAGCATAACCAATTTTTCGCCATTGTCTTCTAAAAAGTGTAATACAAGCAAAAGCGTCGCAGCACCAAATTGTTTCTCTTCGTCCAAATCACCTACCACACCTTCGACAAGATGAACATTCTCATCCGCTTCAAATTTTTCCAGGGCCTGGCTAATCATCTCAGGCGACGGATCTACCCCGGTTATTGTCCAAGATTCTGCTGTGTCGACAAAACGTTCTATTTCATTTCCAGTACCACATCCTACCACCAGTAAATCCTTGTTTTCAGTTTCTCGGAGGAGCTTTGGCAACTGATCTAAAAAATAATGGTAATTGGGAATCCAGCTCTCAACAAATTGATCATAGCCACTTGCACGCTCATTTTCAAACAGTTCTACTTTATTCATTTATATAACAATAATCATTCAATATAAAATTTGCATTCAATTGAAAGGGTGCCCTTCTGTATTTCAAATATACATGGAAAACCAGTAATTTAAAACATAAATAACATACTGATATTCTGACAATCCCGTTACTAATTTCACCTCTTTGATGCGTGAGCGAGTTTTATCTTTAGACTATCAGTGCTGTTTTTTGAAAGTCTATCAATTACTTTTTCAGATCAATTCCTTTCACCACCCCAGGTTTAAAGATATTACCCAGCGTATGCATGCGTTCAATTGCATTCAAGTTAAGCCTACTCTTTTTTGATGCTTTTTCAGTATTGATTTCGGTATAAAATTAAACCTTTTAGGTATTATTAAAATCAAGCAGTCTGGCTCATTGTTAATTATATCATGCATAGTGACTATGATTGTTCCTCAACTATACTGTTCTTTTACCATGACATCTTTGCTATGACTCTTTGAAATTTTCGGAATCATAAAGATGATCTTCGACCATCATGATTAAGCGTTTTAGGGATAGATTTCTATATTTTTAATAGCGCGATTGATGAAGGCTGATAACCGTATCTTGATAACATCTGGCAAATCAGTATAAAAAAGGCCAGAAAATTAATTCTGGCCTTCGAAAAATACAATATCTAACCTACATTACTTACTTTTTTAACCGATGCCGATCACAAATGGTTTTAAATATTTTTAGGAAATTCGTCTTTCCACCAAGTAAAACGCCAGTCATCGCCTTCTTCTTCGGTCAATAGGCATTCTTCAAGCTCCGACAGATATTTTTCTTTATCTAGATGCTGACCTATAAATACCAATTCATTTTTTCGATCTTCCCACTCCGGGTGCCAACGTTTAAGAAGTTCAGCGCTGATTTCGGCATAACTGGGATACTGATAACGCTGCTCTTCGGGCATGCTACTCCACCATGAGCCTGCACTTTCCAATCTTACGCTGCCACCTGCCTGACTAAAACTAATCGCAAGATTCGGCCGGGATGCCAACCAGAGGAGACCTTTAGCGCGTATGATATTATGTGGGTACCGCTCATTGAGATAACTGTGCAGTCGCTGGGGATGGAAAGGCCGTTGCGATCGAAAGACAAAAGATGAAATACCATACTCCTCTGTTTCAGGGCTATGTTCATTTTCAAGTTCTCTGATCCATCCAGCCGAAGAGGAAGCTTCATCAAAGTCAAACGAGCTCGTACCCATAATTTCCTTTGGATCAACACGTCCAAATTGTGTACGGATTAATTTGGCTCCAGGATTGAGCCGCCCAATAGCAGACTCGAGAGTGCCCAAAGTTTCCTCAGATACCAGATCGGCCTTATTCAAAAGGATAACATTGGCAAATTCGATCTGATCAGTCAACAGATTTACAATTGCCCTATTGTCATAGTCGTCATCCGTCAGTTTCCGATCTAATAGGGTATCGGCGCTTCCAAAATCTTTAGCAAAATTGAAACAGTCCACCACAGTTACCATAGTATCAATGTAACTGAACGTAGACAGATCAATCCCATTGTCAGCACTACTATAACTGAATGTCTGCGCTACTGGAATAGGCTCCGAAATACCAGTACTCTCGATAAGAAGATAATCAAAGCGATTTTCTTTCGCTAGTCGCTCCACCTCCACCATCAAATCCTCCCTTAAGGTACAACAAATACATCCGTTGCTCATCTCCACTAACTTTTCTTCTGTTCGCGAAAGCACATTTTCACGTTCAACAGCTTGTGCATCAATGTTCACTTCACTCATATCATTAACAATAACAGCAACTTTCTTGCCTTCCTTATTGTGTAGAATATGATTCAATAGTGTGGTTTTTCCCGCACCTAAAAATCCACTTAAAACAGTGACAGGTAATTTAACTTTTTTGGAAATGCTGCTCATAGTAATTTCGTTTAAACAAATGTAAAAACAAAACAACACAAATGCAACATTGTTGCTATATAAAGATATACGCTAAAACAATAACAGGTGAACTTCCTTAAAAACTTTCGCATGATGAAGTACAAACCTCGTTTAACATGATCAGCATCCCCTTGTCGTAACGTACGTTCACGATCAGCATCCCGGTATTTGCAGTCTAGTTTGATAAACGGGGAAAATCCTTCAGCCCTATAGGAGCTCCATCCTCCATCAGCCCGTTACAAGTACATCGATTGGTGTGTCGAGCTAGTCCTGCAAATATCCATGATATCCAGCAATAAACATCTCCACAACAAATCGTAAATCATTAATAAAATTAAAGCCGCCTGATGTAGCAAAATCAGAGCGGCTCAGCTTACAGCACAGGAAAGTCTGCAAAGGTTACCTACCAGTGAAACTATTAGCTTAAAACAAACGCACTTTAAATCCCAGTTGATACTGGTCAATATGTGCATCCCAATTGTCTACAATTTTATTATTCTTTTTGAATTGTCGGTATCTAAAATACAGCGCGCCAAGATCTATCCCTAATGCGTAACCTATCCGTGTACGACTGTTGAACGCTGGTTTTCCATCATTAAGTTTATACCTGTCGTCGTTGAGCAACATATTCAAGTCTAGGCCACCCAAGATTGAAAATTTTCTCGTAAAATTAATTTTTAGGTATAGGGGTGTATTGAGATATTTCAGCGAACGGGTCCCCTTGGATAAGCCTCCAGCAAGAGATGCCGTGTTACCATTGACACGAATTCTGGTTAAGTTGTAACTAGGCTCAACTTGAATATCCATCTTGCTATTAAGTCCAAAAATCAAATCCCTTCCCAATTGATATCCCATTCTATTGGCGCCAAATGCATTGCCACTTGCACGCGAAATATTACCACCCACCCGAAGTCCAAACCCCATTTGTCCGTAACATGCGGTCTCGAAACATAACAATCCCATGATCAAAAAACTAACTAGTGTACAATGCTTCAACTTTAATCGATCTATCTTTATCATTTTTATCATAAAACACACCATTACATTAGACCGATGACTGTTTTCCTGCAATTCTATCCTCGGCCGTCAAGGCATATTTTTCACTTAGGGTCATTACTGCGTTTACAATATCTCGAACCCTTTCAATGGTGTGAAAATATAACTGTGGGTTGTGGTTCTTGCGGTAACTATGCACTAAAAAAAGATCTGCCTGCTCAAGTAAGTTTGTGTAATCCATTTAAACAAAGCTAAAATTTCGTAAAAAATAGATTTAACATATTATACCAAAGGGCTTATTTTTTATACCAAAAGCCCCCTTTAAACAAAAAAGGCTAGGTGTGATTACCTAGCCTTTATCCTTAATTTTCCTTTTTCTATCAATTATCCTAAGCACCAAATCGCTTTAGATCGTTAATTGCTTTTATTTATTAGACTATTTGATCGTTACAGCAAAAG
Source organism: Sphingobacterium sp. UBA3519 (assembly GCF_002377215.1). Lineage (NCBI taxonomy): Bacteria > Pseudomonadati > Bacteroidota > Sphingobacteriia > Sphingobacteriales > Sphingobacteriaceae > Sphingobacterium > Sphingobacterium sp. UBA3519. Next base: position 207,009 of record NZ_DFPI01000037.1, on the reverse strand, counting down.
CATATTCATCTGGAGGAAGACATTGTGAAGCGTCACAAGCTTGCCATTCTACGGTACCTTTTACTGTTGCTGTTCCTTTCTTGAGCGAAACCTTTTGCTGAAAGATCACTTCATTGGTGAAGTATCCCACATCCATTTTGAAAACCTCTTCGTGTTTGATCTTCGGTTTTGGTTCAGCTGTCTTACCGACCAAAACGTAGTCAGCAGCTTTACCGAAATTGAAAGATGTTGGAATTGGGCCACCGTCTTTTACATTTTGGGAGTAAATGTGCCAACCATTTTGAATAGTAGCCTTCACATAGACCATAGCTTCTTTGTTGTTCAATTTTTTGCTGGCCACAGTCCATTTAACAGGCTTATGAATCTGAGCGAATGCGCCCGAAACGACGAACATAACCACGGTTAGTAACAATAAAATCTTTTTCATCTTTGTATCAATTTTTCAGTTTATTATTTCATTGGCAGTACATCTTAGACAGTATTTCCCGTATGAAAGATCCTGTCTAAATACTTACAACAATATTCGTTATAAACAGAATAAAATACAACACCACTTTAATAAAACAATAAATTTTACCAAAAAACACACATAAAACCATATTTTTTACAATTTAAAGTTGATTGTTTTTTCAATTACAATAATATATTCAAAAACCTTATCAGACTAAAACAAAAGGCATTGTCAAACATTGTCTGCTGTGGGCTTGTGAACACGTTCTGCTCTACAACTCCATCCCAAGCTAATCAATTATACATAATTATTTGTATCTTATGTATAATTCACATTTATGCCATGGCTATACCAACCACAAAAGACGAACTACTTCAAGCTATCCGTATAAATTACAGCAAGCTTGTCTGTGAACTTTCCGATATTCCGAACGATCAAACTAATCTTCTTATACTCCAGGGTCATGCTAAAGGAACAGTAATGAGTATAAATAACCTAATTTCCTATTTAATTGGCTGGGGTGAGCTGGTTCTCAAATGGAATAAGAAAAGTGAAGATGGCAAAGAGGTTGATTTTCCGGAGACTGGTTTTAAATGGAATGAGCTAGGCAAACTGGCTCAAAAATTTTATCAGGATTATAACAATCTAGATTTTAATACTTTGTGCGCAAAACTAGACCAAACTGTTTTAAAAATTGTGGAACTCATTGAGCAAAAGACAGACATGCAGCTTTATGGTGTATCGTGGTATGAAAAATGGACCTTAGGCAGAATGATTCAATTTAACACCGCTTCACCTTATCAAAATGCAGTCGGGAGGATCCGTAAGTGGAAAAAAGAGAAAAAATACTAAACCATCGCTGGATAAGTATTGTTATTCAATAAACACATATATATTCATTACTATGGGAAATCTATTATATACTATCGCTGTTATTTTGGTCCTGATATGGGCAATCAGTTTTTTTGGAGGCTTTGTTGGCGGAGGGCTAATTCATATTCTTTTGGTAATTGCAATCATCGCAGTACTTTTACGTGTGATCAAAGGAAACGCGTAACAGATTTTTTCGATAAAAGTTTGGTTAGAAAAAAGGTCCTCATTTTGGAAAAGAGGACCTTTTTAGGGTGCTAATTACTGTGTTGATATTATAGATTCCGTTTATATTAAATATTAAGATCTCCTTCTTTACCTATATCTTGTGTATTGCCTGTAACAGCCGCTTTCAACAGTTTAAACAAGTTGATGACCATATTTGAGTTTGAATCCCAATAATGCGCTTCTTCAGGTGTGATCTGTAGCAATTGGATATTGGGATCTTCTTTTCCTTTCTTAAACCAGCCTTCCATCATTTTGTTCCAATAACGGTCTATCCTTTCCTGATCCCGCGAAAGACTTGCTTTACCGTTTATACTCAAAAAGGTGTAGGTTTTGGGATCGGCATAAAATAGGGAAACTTTGGGATCCTGTGAGATATTTTTAAACGTCTCACTTTCTGCCGAACAGATGTACCAAATGTCACCATTTGCATCCACTTCCTGTCTGCTCATCGGAACACCATGGGGATAGTCAGAATCCGATGGAAATGAACAGACTGTTCCCACATCAATTTGATCGACGATCCCTTTTAGCTTTTCTAGCGCTTCTTTATTATTCAAATTATTCTCTGCCATAATATGTAGTTTATTCATGAACAAAATCCCGTCACAAATCGTTTATTTTTTTAGCAAATTTGGGCATCCTCTCGCAGTTGAAGATGAATAGTACGAACCTAAAAAAGCAAATCAAGTAATTTTACGGGTATTTATTACTAATAATATTAGTAATTTTACAGCAAATTATTGGAGAACATATCATGTTTGGTTTTGATGATAAATTGCAAATATTAGCTGATGCCGCTAAATACGACGTAAGTTGCAGTTCAAGTGGAAGTAAACGAAAAAATAGTGGTGGAATAGGCGATTCATCGGCTAGTGGCATTTGTCATACCTACACCGAAGATGGCCGTTGCGTCTCTCTACTAAAAATTTTAATGACCAATTACTGCATCTACAACTGTTCCTTTTGTGTTAGCCGACGTAGCAACGACGTGCAACGCGCAGCATTTTCGGTGAAGGAAGTTGTCGAATTGACCATGAATTTCTACCGTCGAAATTACATCGAAGGTCTTTTTTTAAGTTCGGGTATTTTCAAATCTGCAGACTACACCATGGAACGCTTAATGTTAGTTGTCAAGAAACTTCGGACGGAAGAACGTTTTAATGGTTATATCCACCTCAAAGCCATCCCCGGAGCAAGTGAATCATTATTAAAAGAAGCAGGTTTATATGTTGACCGAATGAGTGTAAACCTCGAAATTCCTACTGAGGAGGGACTCAAACTTGTTGCTCCGGAAAAGGATCATCAGTCCGTTCGCGAGCCTCTGGGGATTATTAAAAATGAAATTCTCAATCTTCGTCAGGATCGAAAAAAAGACAAGAAAGCACCCTTATTTGTACCAGCAGGCCAAAGTACGCAGCTGGTTATTGGAGCAACTCCAGAGAGCGACCTACAGATTATGCAGGCGGCCAATACATTCTATAAAGATTACAATCTCAAACGGGTGTATTATTCGGGTTATATTCCCATCAACGCGACCGATTCCAACCTTCCCCAAATTGGAACAACACCGCCTCTTGTACGTGAAAACAGACTTTATCAGACAGATTGGCTACTTCGATTTTATGGTTTTTCGCTTCATGAAATACTCAACAGCACGCATCAACATCTCGATCTAGAAATAGACCCTAAGCTTGCTTGGGCGCTACGCAACCCGCAATTCTTTCCTATCGACATCAACAGCGCTACTTATGAGTGGATTATCCGAATCCCGGGTATTGGCAGGCAATCTGCCAACAAAATTGTACAGTCGCGCAAATATGGAAAATTAAAGGAATATCAACTTCGAAAAATGGGAATTGCCTATAATCGCGCCAAATATTTTATGGTTTGCCAGGATACACTCATCGCTGGAGGCTTCCACTATCCCGAAAACATCAGAAAGTCTATTCTTGAAAGTAATCCTCGTACACAAGCCAAGGCTTCCAATACACAGCTAACACTTTTCTAATGGACTATATTTTTGACGGAAGTTATTCCGGTTACCTCTGTTGTGTATTTGAAGCTTTTGAACGGAAAGAATTTGATAGCATTCCCACAGCAGAAAAGTCTATGGCAATTAGTATTTTTTCGGAAAAGCGAAAGGTTCATACTGAGGTTAAAAAAGCCATGCGCATTTTAGTGGGAATGGAAAAAATACTTGGAGCACAAGAAACAAAAATCTTTTATCATAATTTTTTGTCCGATAATCAATCTGAATGGCTCAATGGATTTCAATTGATTGTTGAACTTTTTCGAAGGGGAAAATTAGATATACGCAATTATGGATACCCACCCATACTCCGTATCCATCAGACAGTCAAAAAGATCAGCCGCGAACGACACCGCATGAAAGCTTTTATCCGATTTGTCAAGTCTAACGATAATCTCTACACAGCCATCGTTGAACCCGATTTCAATGTGATTCCCCTGGTTGTAGACTTCTTTAAAAACCGATTCGCCGACCAGTGCTGGTTAATTTATGATATACGGCGAAACTATGGCTTCCATTATGATGGCAAAAATATCTTGGAGGTATACAACAACAATAAAGACGAGGTTCAAGATCCATATCAACTAGAAGTGGATCTCGATCCTCAAGAAAAAGATTATCAGCATCTCTGGAAGACTTATTTTAAAAGTACCTCTATTGAATCACGCAAAAACCTGAAGCTTCATTTAAGACATGTTCCCAAACGTTACTGGAAATATCTCGTCGAAAAACAATAAGTACCTAAATACTATAAGTCCCAAAATAGCGAAAATCCCGTTCATAAAATCATTTTGATCCACCAAACAACTTGCTGATCAACCAAATGACAATTGCGACTACGACAACAACCAATAGGATACCCGACCATACGCCTGCTTTAAATATACCTTCAATTGCTGCACAACTCGACACGAGCATCAATAAACTCGACATGAGCGCAAATGGAATTATCTTTTTCATAAATACCTGTTTTTATTATTAATCGTAAGTATGACAATGCTGGCATAGAAAATGTTTTACAGCAAAGACGTTCATGTACTTTTTACTTCTCATTGTCGATTCATCTGATATTTTCACTGTATTAAATACCTGAGCAGTCCGTATTTTTTTGTCAAATAATGAACGCTCTACGTTATTTATGCCCTAAAAATACGGTTAGCGAGCCTAGGGAAAGTTTTGGGTACAGCATTTGATTCTGTTTACACAAATAGCAAAATAAAATTTAAACAACAATTGACTAAAGATATGGATACGATACACCAAAAAGCACAAAAAATGGGATTGGAAAAAGGTTATTATCTATTACTAATGGCTATATTGGATTTACCTGTTGATGGTAAGGAAAAATCGGAAAAGAAAAAATAAGGTTGCGTAGGCTACAGGACATTTTTTTTGAAAAGTAAAGCCTTTTTCAACTACATGAAAAAGGCTTTTAATCATATTTACATCAACAATTTTTCCTAAACTCCTCAGGACTCATTCCTTTATTTGCTTTAAAAAAAGTACTGAAATATGGTACATTTTCAAAACCGAGTTCAAAGGCAATTTCTTTTACCGTTTTAAAGGTATGATAAAGCAATCGCTCGGCCTCCAATAGTATCCGTCCGCGGATAATAGTACCGCAGCTCGTCGATCTGTTTTTTCGACAAATCCGATTAAGATAGTTGATCGATATATTCAATTGCTCTGCGTAAAATGACGGATAACGCTGCTGCGCATAATGACTATCAACCAAAGATTCGAAACTCCGGATTTTATCGTCATCTTCCTCCTGCTTTGCAGCCACATGATCGACCACGATTTGCCTTCCCAAAATCTGGAGCAGCATGGTTAAGTAGCGGCTCAATACACCGTGAGCACTCAATTTAACTGAATTATAAGCTGTTTCCATCAAACTTACTATATGTAGACAACTGATGATATCTTCTTTCGATAGCACAAAAGCGTGTTTACATCTACTCCTTAAAAAATGAAAGAAGTTTCTTACAGCAGTGTTCTTACTTTCCATGAGAAAGGATGCTGTAAATAAGACACTGTATCCTTCTACAGACGAACCTGCATGAAAACTACACACACAATTTGAATTTATGCTGATTATATCATGGGCAGCAATAATCTGTACGCTCTGATCCGCTACCATAGACAGTTCACCACTATTGACAAACAAAAGGGTATAAAAAGACCTTAGGTGGAGCGTATTTTGATTTGCTTTAGCTTGTAAAAAAGCTGCTATAGGCATAATAACGATTCCCTGCGAAGTGGAATCAATATCTTCTAATTTTAGAAAATCTAGTTTCTCTTTTCGTATTACCATTTCTTTATGATTATTCTGTGAAAAAATATTTGTGGAATAATCAAATGATTGGCGGTCTAAAAACTTCAGGCAGTATACCTCCGAAGGTATCGGAGACAAAGTCTTTCGGATAGACAGTTTTCACAGCAGGTACTATTGGAGAGTACAGCAAGACTTCCTTCACATACTGCACAAAGACCAATATTTCAATCCCCTTCATTTTGGCGAGCACATTGTTCACATCCTTTTGTTCAACCGTCTTTTCGCTAAGGAAACAGAAGCCTTTACAGCTCACTGCCGGTTCAAAACGATTGACACAGAGGTTTTGCTCGATATAGGTACGATTGCACTCAAATTCAATAAATGCCCACAACAGATTGGTTGCCTGCACACATATTGCCCAAGCCATTGTCATTCAAAACCACCATCTACAGTGTTGAGACTTCATTGATCCGATCTATTTTGTAGTGCTATTACGTTCGCGCAAATATTCTAAAATAGCACGTGCCTCTTCTTGCTTCAAGCCCAAACTAATCATTGGCGACCCATACTCCTTACTCAGTGCTTTCGCGTCAGCATCTTTCTCCAGCATGGATGCCGGATCTAGCATCATGTTCATAATCCACTCCGGGGTACGACGTTTGATGACAGCGTCCAACGATGGACCTACCAATGTACGATCAAAACTATGGCACATTGCACATTTCGACACAAATAGTTCTACGCCCCTATTTGCAAGCTGCGCATCAAAAGGTTTGTGTTCGAAGGAAGAAATAGTTCCCACCCCTTTGGGCCCCTCGGTTTTATAATCGAGCATGGTCCCAGACTCAACTGCGGAAGGTTGCTGGGCACTATTTTCCTTCTTGACTTTTGTCGCCTCATTTCCGCTACACGCCAGTATAGCTACAAAACCGAAACAGCCTAGGATTACGTTGATTCTCTTTTTCATTTTTATTTTTTAAGTATATTGGTAAAATAAATTCTGTTTGTATTAAGTGACCTGCACTAGATATTTTATATCATCCTGATTTGATTTTTTGCCCGCTTTCCATAGTTCGACAATGACTTCCCAACGACCAGGCATAGAAAAATTAACAGTGCCTTCATAGTAACCATTACCTGTACTTTCAGCAGCAAAATTTTCCGAAGACCCCGTTTCCGTAGTAGGCCTATTGGTCTTTAGTTTAATGACATAATGATCTAATACCGGAAAATGATGACCATCCATTTTATTCATTAAAAATCGGATGGGATGCCTTCCCTGCTTTACGCTATCAGGCAATAGGCAGGAAATAAATACGCGGCTATCGTCTCTGGTTCCAGAGCTCATTGTTCGCATGGTTGCTGCTGCAGTAACCGGAATCTTGATGGCAAGTGTATCTTTTATGCGATTGTGACTACGTATCGTATGTAATTGCCAGCCCTTCCCCATCTGCGGGATATCCGCCATAATAAAAACCATTGGGCTGCTATACCAGCCTTCGCCGAGCGCGACGGGATGCTCAAAGGGGCCTCCATGCTTCATACGTCCCATACTCATTTCTGGATAGAAATCAAGGGATTTGTCATTGATCGGAATTCCCGAGGTATCTCTTAAACGCAGATAAATGGTATGGTATTTATTGTTGAGTTTGGCATCCGCATATATGGTATAATTGGTAACATCCCAAACAGTATCCGCTATACGGACCAGATCGGATTCCTTAGGCAAGATAAAATCCGTAGCTTTCTTACCGTTCTTTTTTGAATGATCGGCAGTACAGGGTGAAGTTGAAAAAGCAACTGAAAATGCGAGTAGCAGTAAGATTACGCCCCCGACAGTCCCGACACGGGAATATAAATTCATATGTATTAATTTAAATCTTTTGAAAATAGACAGTACCTGCCATCAGTCAATATGCCGACAGCCCGTACGAAAAGCAAAATGACTTAAACCAAAGGTGGATGAAAAATAGTAAAGATTGGTCTATAGCTATAGTTTGCCTGATATGCTGGAAGTAAGGTTTCCGCAGCCGCTTCTTCAAAAAAAGCGATATCAAGGTTAAAACGTTGCTGATTATTGATAAATACAACGTCGATTATACGAGATTCCAGGTTCTTTTGTTCCTTCTCCTCATGTTCACGCATTTTCTTCATCAAGATACATTGTCCTCTACAGGAAAGTGCCTTTTCGTTGAATCGATTGATACACTCATTCTTAGCAATATAATCTCTGTTAAATTCAAAAACAGTCCATAGCCATACCGACGAGAAGCTCTGCAGGAGCATCAGCGGCAGTAGAATCCATATCAATTGTTTCGCTTTCATGTATCGCTAGTGCAGCAAATATACTAATTATTGACATACCAGCAACGAACTGCCTCTTTTCAAAACGCTCAAATGTTTTCTAAAACATCAAGAAGTTTTAGTACATTTAGCTAAAAATCACGCGCTTTGAACAAATGAAGTTTAATCCTCTTTTAGTCATTAAATTATTACTTGGGCTGTTTATCTGTATCGGAATAGCTTTGACAATATTCATGATGGTTCATGGCAGCAAAATTGTGGGGGCTTATGTCGTTTCTGTACTTTTCATACTATTCCCCGGTATTATCCTGTACGGTATGACCCTTGGATTTCGAGTATCCGAGAAAACCATAACACGACAGATTGCCCAACAGGAAAGTGTAACATCCGATCATAAAGGCATATCCTATCAAATCCCCTTGCTAAAAACAACCCAATTTATCTCCTGGGAAATTATCGAGACCATTATCTACTGCAACTACCACAGCGACGATCAGGCGGAGTTCAGCTTTTATCTGACACAACCGGCAATTCAAATCGCGTCAGAAAAGCCAGGATGGATAGCGAAAGTTCTCTTACCCTTGATAAAAAGAAGTAAAAAGGTCGTTATTTACGAAAATTGCATCAATTTTCGCGAAATCCCGAAAATGCTAGAAAAAAATTTTTCCTCCATCAACCCTGTTGACATAAACGAAGTCCATGGAAAAGGTACATTACTGAGATCAAAGACCACCTTAAGGGAAAATACGATTCAGATCGAAGAATATTGGAAACCTAATCCAAATTTTGAACCTGAAAAAGTTATTTATGATCGATACAACCGGACGATTGATGAACTAAAACAATCAAAAAACAGCTAAAATTTGTTTTCCTGGGCAAATTCACCCACGTCGTCGTGCAACATTCAACAGGTATTGCTTATTATTTAATATTACGTTTGTGGATTGGCTGGGTGATATTTATGTCCGCAGCTGAGGCAAGCAGAATAAAAATCCAAAACAAACTGATCGGAGATATGACATAAATTCCAGCAATTGTTGCTGATAAAATGGATAAATTTGTACCTGTTAACACTATTGCGATGATTAAAAGAATAACAGCATATTGGAATGACCGTAGTAGCTCCTGGCGCAAGGAAAGGGATGAAGCTTGGTCCAGGCCGGAGACCGAACGCTGGCTAGCGTTTTTCAAGTCCGTCCGTAGCCAGGCTTCGGGCAATAAGGTACTTGAAGTCGGTACTGCTACGGGATATTTCGCCAACATTATGACCCTTGCGGGTTTTGAGGTTACTGCCGTTGACCTCTCCCCGCAGATGATTGAATATGCAAAACTCGTCAGCCAAGAACTAGAACTTCGCGTAGACTATCGGGTCATGGATGCGCAAGTACTACAGTTTGAAGCCAACACCTTTGACTTCGTCTTCACCAGGTTGATGACGTGGACCATCCCCGATCTCGAAAAATGCTACCGCGAGATGGAACGTGTGCTCAAGCCGGGCGGAAAAATGATCAACCTAGATGCCGATTTTGGGAAAACGGTCTTTAGTACCGAAAGGCACGATGAATGTCCATCGGGCGCTATAGATCAGATCAATGACATCAAATCGGCATTAGACATCAGTGCACATCAACGTCCTGCCAAAGACATCGAACTATTGGAAGCAGTTGGATTTGGTTCTATTAAAGTCGATATGGATGCCCAAAATCGTATTCTTGAACTCCCTTTCGAAACTGAAGGACTTTTTATGCTAGAAGCTCTAAAGAAGTAAAACTTTTTTAAGACCTTTGAGGTGTTTTTCGTCTGGAAAAGACTCAAAATGATTGGTTTACGGATCTTTCATACCAACTGATCATTCATAAAAAACTAAGTTTGTCATTTAATTCTTCATAAAAAAAGCCCGATATAGATCGGGCTTTTATAGTAGATTGATTGTTATCAAGAGACAGCCTGATAAGCCTTCCGCGGAAACGAGATCCGAACAGAAACGCCTATACCATGCTGATTCTCGAACTGCATTTTTCCATCAATCCGTTTGATCAAATCCTTACAGAGGGAGATACCCAACCCTGCACCATTTTTGTTTTCAGATCTTTTACGGTCCCAGCTATTAACAAAATTTAAATTGTGGAGGACTTCTGATGAAAGTTCTTCCCCATCATTGCTAACGGTAAGCTCCCATCGATCGCTTTGGTCATCGATCAATTGCAGCACGATGCTACCGCCGACTCGTCCATATTTAATGGCGTTGCTAATCACATTTCTTAGCACAAAAGCGAGAGTTCCTTTATGTGTATGCGCGCAAAAATCTGGATTCACCGAATTTATGATCTGTATATTGAAACGTTGGATTTCTAGCGCATAGATTCCCAATACCGCATCAATTTGATCGCGAATATTACAGTTCTCTGTATTTTCAAGCTTATCTCGAAGTTGTGATTCTGTCCAAAGTAAAACCTCTTCCAACATCGTCCGCGATCTGGCCACCTGACCTTTTAGATTTAAAAAAATGAGTTTAAGATCCTCCTTATCAACGAGAGAAATATCATCAATCGCCAGCAAAATTTCGACCGATGCAAATGGTGCCCTGAGATCATGCGATGCAATGGATAGGACTTTAGTCTTGAAACTCTCAGCAATTTTTAACTCCTCATTATAATGATGAATACAAATTGCCTGTTCACTGAGGATACTGTTGGCAGTCGTTAATTTGAGCTGTTCGACCTTTAGCAACTGGTTCTTTCGGATTAAAAAGTAGATCAGTACACCTATCAGCGTTTTACTGATGACTATTCCAACAATAAGTAAAGTAATAATAGTTTGGCTTTGCACAATTTTTAGGTAATAAATTAATAATAATGACTAATGGAATATCAAAGCTAAACAATCACGTGCTAATTAAAAAATTTACCTTAAAACGAATCTCATTAATTTTGATCAATCGTTGACCTTATTCACAAAAACTTAATCATTTGAAAATATAGTATAAATAAACTTTGTTTAGTATCGCATAACTTATGTATTTTTATGCAAAATGAAACAACTAGCAACATATTACGTTTTTGATCAAGCTAATACGACGCTCGCTAAAGTGAGCAAACCTATTCCACCTTTGAAAGATGGCGAAATTTTGGTCAACATACGCTATACCACTCTTTGTGGTAGTGATCTTCATACCTATTGTGGGTTGCGAAACGAACCATGTCCTACGATTTTAGGTCATGAGATTGTGGGCGTTATCGCAGCGATTTCTTCTGATCATAGCGGACTTGATGCACGAGGCAATCAGCTACAGATTGGCGACCTAATTACCTGGACTGTTTTTTCCAGTGATCCCAATAGTGCCAATTATCAGCCGGAGATTCCGCAGGAAAACGATAAGATCTACAAATATGGTCACCGTCAGATAACCGAAATGGATGACCTTCATGGTGGATTGGCAACCCATATCATCTTACGGCCAAATACCTGCATACGAGTACTTCCAAAAGATATCTCTCCTGCAGTAGCTGCCACCATCAATTGTGCTGTTGCTACTTCGGCAGGAGCCCTTCGCCTGGCAGAGACCATTACGAAAAAAAACATTCATGTTGCAGGCATTGGATTATTGGGACTGGTTAGCATTGCCATGTGCAAGGAAATGGGTGCTAAAAGTATCATCGCTTCTGACACTAATCCTGCACGTTTAGAACTCGCTAAAAAATTTGGCGCGACAGCTACAATAGATCTACGTGAAACCACATCCAGCACAGCATTAGAAGCTACAGTTATAGACCGATTTATCGACATGAGCGGCTCGCCAGAGGCGATGGAGCTTGGCATCGATACATTGGTGCTCCATGGGAATGATGTTCTCGTAGGTGCCGTGTTTAAGCAGCGCTCTACTGGGATAGACGCCGAAAAAGTAATTCGAAAGATGCTCACGATCAAAGGACTGCATAATTACAACTATACCGATTTCTCTGTCGCTGTAGACTTTATCATTGAAAACTGGCAAAAGTATCCCTTTGAATCATTGATCGAACGTGAATTCCCACTTGCTGAAGTCAATGATGCAATAAGCTATGCGTTAACGCACAAACCAATACGAGCAGGTTTATTCGTCCACCCCTCAACGGAGCAGCTTTAATGGAAAGAAAATTTAGAAAAGATCAGTGGAAAATGTTGTTTGTAACCATGTTTTGTTACTTATTCTTTTACACAGGTCGACACAATTTTGGATGGGCAGCAAGAGGTATTGCCAAAGAGCTAGACATCAGTTTTCAGCAAGTAGGCTGGATCAGTTTTGCAATGTTAATGGGCTATGCGATCGGCCAGCTCATCAATGGAAATCTAGCCGATCGATGGAGTCCCAAAATGATGATTGTCGCTGGAGGAGGCTTGTCCATTCTCTGTAATCTCGCCATCAGTTTCGCTGGTTCTTATACAGCTATTTTGGTTCTTTGGACGCTGAACGGTTATTTCCAATCCATGGCATGGGGCTCAGGAGGTAAGCTTATTTCCAATTGGTGGAGCAGCTCCGAACGTGGCAAGGCTTTTGGCTTTTATACCATGGCTGCCGGAAGCTCCTCCGTTTTGACCTTTCTGATGGCTTTGGTACTCGTCCAACAGGAACAAAGCTGGCGTACCCTATTTCGCTATCCTATCCTATTTCTCGCCGGCGCATTATTGGTCTTTCTTTTTGTCGCATACAGCGACCCTAAAAAAAAGGCTATACTCCTGCTGACAAAAAAGAAGGAATCACGGATCAGGAAGACACATCAGAACAAGTTGCAGCATCAGAAAAACAAGAAAACTGGAAGCAGTCCTATCTGCATGTATTTCAGCATCGCAACTTTATGATCGCTTCGCTCGCCATCGGTTTTCAAAGTATGGCACGGTATGGTTTAATCTTTTGGGTACCGATCCACTTTTTAGGCAACAACTACAAAGAATCTTCAGGCAATATGTGGTTAACCTTACTCATCCCCATTGGGATGGCCCTTGGTGCTGTTTCTTTCGGATACATTTCAGACCTCGTCTTTAACAAAAACAGAAGTAAATCGATCGCTGCGGGTATGATGATCAGCTGCATTATTGCCCTTCTCATTTATTTGGTACCTATTCACAATCACCTCCTGATGGGCATACTCATGTTTACCTCAGGATTCTTTGTGTATGGTCCGCAAGCCAATTTCTGGACCCTGAGCCCAGATCTGCTTGGAACCAAACTTGTTGGAACAGGTATCGGCGTGATGAACATGTTTGCGTATGTATTTGCGGCCGTTGGTGAACCTTTGTTTGGTAAGCTGATAGATTACACAGGCAACACGGCCAATATATTTCTTTTTGTTGCATTGATATGTGCGATATGTGCAACAATCATTGGTTTTGTCCGAAGTCCAAAATCAATATCAAATAAAAAGCCATGATAAACCGAAAAAAATTCTTAAAAACTTGCAAAAATGCGTACCGACTTTGACACAGCTCCAACCGAGAAGTTGATGTTAGACATCAGAACTTAAAATTCGGTGTTATCACCGATCTACATTACGATCTGATGCAGGATGGGGACCGCCGTGCTCAAAGCTTTATCGATGCAATGAACCACGAACAACCCGACTTTATTATTTCCTTAAGTGATTTCTGTCTTCCCAAAGGAGGACATTCTACCCCATTTCTTCAAAAGTTGACTCTCGTAAACTAATGTGCTGATGCGACCATCAGTCAATAACATGGTAAAATAATCTTCTCTATTTGATCAGGCAGAGCAACTTTAATGATTGGGTTTCACTTTTGTTTCGCTATTGGTTTGATTGAGCATTACCTGTTGAATCGGCAAAGCCATATCGATACCTTCATCAGCAAACGCGTTATAAATCTTGGTTAATAGTCCGCTCTTGACACTACCACCGTCTTTAGATATTCTGACCCAAAAATAGAGTTCGACCACCACTGCCTGTGAGGTTACCTGTGCAAACTGCACAGCAGTACCCCCAGAAGAGAGAATCTGCTCGTCCTCATCCATTATTTTTTTGAGCAACTGAGTTACCCTTTCAAGATCTACCCCATATTTTACCTCAAGCCGAATGCAGAGACGTTTTTTTGCCCCGAGAGGCAAGTACTTGGTTATTTTTTTTTGGTGCCCGCCTATTTAAGCAGGTCCATACTTAATAACTTTGCATCCATACGATGCATCATTAGAATTTTATTTTTGATTTTACCGATCCTTGATTAAAAAATGGACCGGCTATTCGCCAATTGGTTACAAAGCAAAACTATGGCTTTCCGCAAAAAGGCTTTGCAACGAATAATTAAAAGAAGGGTAAAAATGTTTAAAACCTGTTATCAAGGACATCTCTAATTGATTTTAGCTAAAGATTCAAAGCCAACCTTTCGAACGAAAACAGCAAGTCTATGGGAAAAGCCTTTCGGGAAGGCCTATACAATGCAGCGATCAGCACGCTACGAAAAACAATTTAACGGAAAAAAATAATTTCTTATAATTTTTCATCTTTTGAAGAAATATCAACAATATTTCACATCTTTGAGTTGATTTATGCAATCGTTTAAATTAACCATTTAACGCATATTTTGGGTAATCTTACCCAACCTATTTTTTAAAGAAAAAAACGAACCAAACTTAATGGAATATTTTTCACTATTGAAACATCGTTCTGATGAAATCATTAAATTCATCGCTAATTGCGGTATATTTTCTTTACTTCTTAAAAATGGTCAGGTAATCCATTTTATACCGGACAATCCCGATCATTTTATGGAATGGCTGGGGAGTAAAGGCATCAAAGATATTAAAAGACAACAAACTAATCGGTTACAGGAAGAGGAGGCTGCTGTCTGATATTTTTCAGCGGTATCGCTCCGACACGGATAATATTTGTATTTTTATTCATCGTCTTTTTCTTTTATTTTCAATACGCAGATCAATAAAAAGTTGAGCATAAAAAATAGGACCACACGCACAATATTGAGATTGCGCCACTGCATGGCTTTCTCTTTCAGGATCAGGTCCACGGTATCGCTGTAGGGCAATCGCTGAAATTCCATCAGGGTGGGCGCAAAGTAGATCAAGGTCCAAATCCGAACGCTCAGATGGGCCAAAAACACGGCGACCATCAAATTCCGGCGCTTTTTTATTTTCCAATTATAACATAAAGCGACGATAAAGATAATTTCATGTAGGCTGTGCATGACAATCCAGAAAACCTTAAAATCCAGGGCATATGGCTTCTGAAAAACAATCAGAGAAGAAGGCGGCGCTACTGTCCACGCAGGCACCATGAGCGCTGTCTCCCAAAGCTGGGCGCCATTCATCAGAAAGTATGCACAAATTGAATAAAATAGCCAATGGGTAGCTTTGGAGAATGTAAAAGTATTTTGCATGTTGAGGAATTATCGTTAATTTTCTATACAAAACTACCTCGCTTCCATCGCATCAACTTGCAAAAAAAGGAGTAAAACTAGTAAATTAGGGAACCATGGGATTTGAATTCACCAACGAAGGAAAGCCATTTAAAATGGCCTTTGACGAAGAAAGCTTTAAGGGCAGTGATTTTAAAGATGAGGTCTTTAAAATCAAGCTATCTAATGGTGAGCTCTCGTCAAAACAGTGGATTTTTGATGGGATCAAAATCCTGTATACTGAAGCCGACCTCGACAGGCCCGTTGAACTTGACTGGACAGGCGATACCGAACTGGTAAGCATGCATTTTAACCTACAAGGGAGCACATCGATCCAACAGGATGGGATGAATGGTGCTTTTGAACTGAAAAAAAATCAGCACAACTTGTTTTACGGCACACAGGCTTCCGGTAAAATGAGGTTTGATGAACTAAAAATGAAATCCTTTATGATCCAATTACAGAAGGATGCTTTTTTGGATATATCAAAAAATGGAAACGAATCTCTTAAACGATTTGCCGATAGCATTGTAGCAGGGAAGCCCATCCTATTTTCCAAAGCCAATTTGAACATCGATCTATCCCAACTGAACTGCATTCATTCGATTTTGAACTGTAATTACACTGCCGATCTCAAAAAGTTATTTTTTCTTTCGAAGACCATTGAATTACTTGTCCTGCAAGCAGAGTCCTTCAATACTATCCAACATTCAAACTCCGCCTACCTCAAATATGACCACGATAAAGAACGGATTATATTCGCACGCGATTATCTAGTCAAAAATATGGAATCACCACCTTCGCTGATCGAACTGGCAAAGATAGCCGGTCTAAATGAATATAAACTCAAACGGGGATTTAAAGAAGTATTCCATCAAACTGCATTTTCTTATCTTTCCGACCTGCGTCTAGAGCTTGCTAAAAACCAGCTCCTCGAGGGTAAAAAACCGGTTACTGAAATCGCATTTGAAATGGGCTATTGTTCGCTGCAGCATTTCAGTACTGCATTTAAGAAAAAGTTTGCGGTAAGTCCCATCCAGGTCAAGTAGCATACTATTCCTTTCGAAGACAGGATGCTTATCGACCAAAAATAGTACAATATCGACCAATAAAGGCTGCTAGATTATTTTCATTTGTAAATAAGATAAAGATCCGTTAGACTTGTACTTAGATAAATATGCGCGCGTCATAAATAGTTGCGTCATCATTTTTGATTTTTAGAATCTAATCTTACGCCACATGAAGCTGTCTAAAGAAAATTTGATTAATATAGCTGTTCACAATATAGATCTACCCCACTCCTCCATTTTCGATTTACCCGAAAAAGTGATTCAGTTTGGGACAGGTTCCCTTTTGAGAGGACTACCCGATGATTTTATCCATCGGGCGAATCAGGCAGGGCTATTTAATGGACGAATTTTGGTTGTAAAATCAACTACCCAAGGTGACAGTTCAGCTTTCAATACACAGGATGCGCTATATACCCTCTGCGTGCAGGGTTATTCAAATGGAAAGATTGTCGATCGTCAGCAAGTAAATGCCTCCATTTCCAGGGTATTGTCGGCACAGCAAAGCTGGTCAGAAATTTTGGAAACTGCTACAAATCCGCAGATGGAAAT
The DNA here is from genome assembly GCF_002377215.1 of Sphingobacterium sp. UBA3519. Lineage (NCBI taxonomy): Bacteria > Pseudomonadati > Bacteroidota > Sphingobacteriia > Sphingobacteriales > Sphingobacteriaceae > Sphingobacterium > Sphingobacterium sp. UBA3519. The sequence goes on along the minus strand of NZ_DFPI01000037.1, from coordinate 189,835 downwards.
CTTGCTATCCAATACCACAGAAGCAGGTCTGGTCGAAGATAAAGGTGACATCGGAGGTAATCCTCCGGCAAGCTTTGCCGCTAAAGTAACTGCATATCTCTATACCAGATTCCGTCATTTTAACGGCGATCCAAGCAAAGGACTTATTATTATTCCGACGGAACTCGTTCCCGACAATGCACAGGTACTTAAAAGAGTCATCCTTAAGATAGCTGAACGGCAAAATCTTAATTCCGAATTTGTCAGCTGGATTAAAGAGGCCAATCACTTTTGCAATTCACTCGTCGACCGTATCGTCCCAGGGAGTATCTCGAGCAGCAAGTTCCCCTATGAAGACCTACTCGCTATTATGGCCGAACCATATTGTCTCTGGGCAATAGAAACAGACAGTGAAACCGTAAAGAAACAACTTTCATTTGCAGCAATTGATTCTGCAGTTAAACTTGTAGCCAACATCGAGCAGTACAAAGAGATCAAACTACGTTTATTAAACGCAACCCATACCCTATGCTGCGGCATCGCGCTTTTGTCTTCTGTAGAATATGTGAAGGACTTTTTTCAGGTTCCTGCGTTTGAACGGTATATCCGCCATATTCTTTTCAACGAAATCGGCCCCACACTACAGCATTATGCCCATATTGAGCAAGCAGCATGGGAAGAGTTTGGCAGGGCGGTGATCGACCGTTTTAAAAATCCCTTTCTTGCCCACCGCTGGCATGCTATTGTTTTACAGTATACCACCAAGATGAAAATGCGTGTGTTTCCGCTGATCGCCCCATGGTATTCTTTTCAGGGCAAACCACCAGTGGGTCTAGCCATTGGTGTTGCGGCTTATCTGTTGGTCATTCGTGAAGCCGCCAGTGGAAGGCTTGTTTTTCAGGACGACCTCCAACCCAAGCTGAGCCAGTATATCAATGGTTTAAAGTCCACTCACGACTTACTGTCCGATAAGGATATCTGGGAGCTATCATTCGCGGACTATCCTGAATTTTCTAACCTGGTACAGGAATTAGTTGAATTTATCGAGGCCAACAGTATCGGGCAAGCAATTGAAAAATATCTAAAGATCAATGCCCACTAGAACCAAAATTAGATATGTGACTAGTCATTTCAGTAATGAAAGGACTTAACCTCATTCCAGTGTATGAATAGCCAGTATTAAACTTCGCATATCTTGCTGGATGGAACGAATGGTCGCCTGCAATTCATTGTGCATATTGGCTAGATCATGTAGTTCCTCGGCTGAAAAAGTTCCACCATCCTTAAAATAAAGCTGCTGCCGGGGACTATCCGGTTCATCATCCAAACCGTATTGCAACCAGCGCTGCCGCATTGTTTCAATCAAAGAAAAATTTTCAGCGTTGCTAAATTTTTTCTCGGACAGAATTCCCCAAACTGAGCTTGGGTAGATCTGCTGCTTATTATTTTGATACCAAATACTTTCAAGCATATTTCGCTGCAGCTGCATCTTGATCCTTTTACCTTTGGGGTTTAGTGTCATAAACCCCAATACGGCGGTGCCGCCCCCGCCAGCGATACTCAACCCATTGTTGAGACCATCATTTTTGACCGTGGTTGCAGTCACGGCTGTAACGGCTCCCAGTAGTATAGAAGCCACAGTCAGACGGGTCTGCGTTTTCGCATTCAGTTCGTCTATATAACCTGCGAGCTTATCGATACGCTCACCGTTACAATCCAACTCTGCTGCGATGGCATTCAGCTCTGTCTCAAACAGCATGTACCTTTCAATCATCTTTTGCTTGGCCGCCAATTTCAGCGTAGCATTATTCGCAGTCCCCAAAAACTGGATGATAGGTTCTGCCAGATTGAGATATCTGATCAGCACAAAATCATGGTAAGAAAAGATTTTCCTTAACTGAATACTGTCCGAGGCAGTGATTTCCTGTATTGGAATTGATCTATAGGCCACATTTGGCGCGCAGTAATTTGTTGTCAACGTATGTACCTGAACATTGTTGATCAAGGTCGAACAGGCTGTCAACAGCAATACGGACAAAAAGAGAAAGGATCTAAGCGTTAGAAGAATTATTTTCATTACCTGAGGTTATACCTTATTTTTTACAACAATAACCTTTTCATAATGTTTTTGATCGCCCTAATTTTACTTTAGAAGCGCCTCACTCCATATTTTTTAATATATTTAAAATGAAAACAGGAAATCCATTGTAGACAGATACAATGAAGGTGCACAATATACGAGCCTAGCAACATCAAAAGACCACTTATGAAGAAGACCACTTTTCGGAATCTATTTGTCGTACTATCTTTTATTGCTATTCTATTGCCCATTTATCCTTCCATCCGGTCGTATTTCAGCAAAACCTGTATCACCGAAAAATATGGCGTTCATTACAATGAACAGCGTAAGAAACTGGGCCTGTATCCCATTCCCGATAGCTGGGGCAGAAGAAATCTCGATTCTTCCATCATCTGGTATAATCCCATCGGCAATTTAGGACATCGTTGGAAAAATGTTTATTTTAAAGGCTGCAACATCAAGGAAGAACTGGATCTTTTCGCTTTCGGGTACGATGCCGAAAAGAGGCAATATACCAAAGTGCTGAAAGTGATGACTCGCTATAATATACAAGCGAAAGTGGTGGATCTCCGCTATAAATTGCAAACCGGGTCATACAGCAAACAAATAACGAAAATTGAAGCTGACTCATTAATCAGCACTTTAACGCTAAATGACTCCAAGTGATCCTTCATCAGTAAACTTTCCATAAAAAAACGGCATTGCACATTGTTCAATGCTGTTTTTTTATGGACATATCATATTTATTTCCAGATACAAAGTCTTTCAAATTCGCCATAGCCCAACTGGTTGTTACCGGCAATCTGGTAAAGGCCGACGCGCAGTCTTTTGCCGTTCAGATCGGGACGTAGAAACGGTGTTCCAGGCAGATCTTTCCAATCCACACCATCTATCGAACAACGCAAAAAGAAATAACTACCGACCTTTTGGACCTGAAGGTAAGGCAAAAAATCAAGGCCCGTTCCTGTATTCTCTTCCTGAAAAATCTGTGGACCGATGCTCCGCGAAAGATTGCCCAGGTTCCATCCCGTCAAAATACAATTGCTGATGTAGGCATCCTTACGATCCATGCTTTGAATCATGACACCAGCTTCACTTGATGTACGTACTTTACGGCCCAGGCCTACCACATCACTTACCTTAACCTCTAGCGTGAAATCGCCCTCCAGCTCTTTAAAAACAAACGGGGCTAGAAGATCTGCATCGCCCCATTTGGTATTTTTGGACTGGATTTTCCAGGTTCCAGCTAGGTAGGAAAGCGCTGTCTGCGTACTATCGGTTTTTTCACTGTAGTGATAACCATCCCAGAAAGGAATTTTCTGATCCTTGGCTGAATAGCTTTCATCCTGTGCTGGCTGCACCAATTGCGGCTTTTGCGCCGAAATCGCTTCCACTACCGGCTCACTGGCATGGCCAAAGGCATCCTTCGCAAGAACTTCGATAGATTTTCCGGGTCCGGATGATTTAAAAAGGTGGTAAGACTGCTGCTTCCAGCCTGAGCTCTCACCATCAGAACGGAATAAATACCACATTCCTGGCTTTTTCTCTACCTGTGCAAATACCTGATCGGCATTGATCAGGTGCGGCGGAGAAAGCACCTGCGGAACATACCCGTCCAGTCCCTTTGCCAGGCCCTCTTTCCACTGACTGAACTTTGCGTCTATTTCATCCGATGTTAAGGTACCAGCATAGGCGCGAAAGAAATGAAATGGATAAGCCAGTTCGAGGGTATTTTTACTTACCTGCAGCAGTTTGTCAGAAAACACGCGCTTTTCAATCTTCCCATTGCGATAAAAGCTCTTCTTTCCTTTATCATTGACAAGCACAGCATGCTGCCAGGTACCATCGTCATACCAATCAAAATAAAGCGTATACCGCTGCTGCTGAAGAATCTCCTTTAGCGCCGCACTTTCAAAAGCTTTACCTTTCAGTGCCAATCTATTTCCCGCTACCGTGACCACCGCATCGTCAACCGTCACTAAAGTATCCTTTGCTGTTCCATGGTTCCGCAAGGTACTGAGCTTTCCGAGGTTTAAATCGTCAGTTTGCAGCGCAAAGAAATTCGATTTAGGCACTTCATTGGCCAACCTAACCACTTCCTCCTCATCCAAGCTTGTATTATATACCTGCAAACTGGATACATAGCCCGAAAAATGCTGGTCCAGTACATCCGAAGCTCCCAGGACAAAAACATCCCCGGGCTTGACAAACAGCATCCTATTTTCCCTGCGCTGCAGCTTTCCGTCCACATAGACAGACTCCTGATAGCCGTCAAAAGAAAATACAATATGATGCCACACATTTGAGTCCGGAACCGATGCATATCCCAAATCAGGCCAAGAGCCATGCGTGATGGCCCCACGCCCGGCATCAGTACCATAACCAAAAATCGCTTTACTGAGATCCTGCTGGCCCGACGACCAGGCAACCAGCTGTTCAAACCGCGCTATGTCCGGATTATTGACCCATAGTCCTATACTATAGGAGCCATTTGCAGCCAACGACTGTGGCACGGCGAATGTCGATCGCAGCGCAGTTCCACCATCAAAGAAGAATGCCTTTTTACCCTGATAATTTTTAACAGCCAGGGCCTGTTCCGTGCTGAACATGCCCCCGAGTAGCCCTTTATTCTGAATACTTTTTACGTATTGTCCTTCCTGGTAATTGGCCGCATCGATATGGATCAAATTACCCACTGCGACTTCCTGCACAGGCATCTTTTGTGCTGCAGACCATAGCGTCTGTTGTGGAAGCTTTTGTGCATACACCTTCATGTTCCAAACGCCACGAGGAAGTCCATTCAATTGGCTGTTCAATACATTTAGCCTAACATATCTCGTCCTAGCTTTGCCATGTTCTACAATAGGACTCGCCCAGCGGTCGTTATCCGAGCGATCCACAAAATTTTCCCAGACGATACCATCCATAGAGGTTTCGAGTCGGTATCGATAGGCATACGTCGGGTATTCAAACTGAATAGATATGGTCTGTATATCCATTGTTTTACCTAAGTCGATAGCTACCCAGGCGGGTCCCTGATTATTTTTGGCCCGCCATAGCGTTCCATTGTTGTTGTCTACTAAAAAAGAAGGCCTAAAGTCGGTATTGTACCAGGAAGAGGCCGTCACGGTTTTACCAAAAGCCAAATCGACTGGCTCTACTACTGCTGGAAACAAATCCGGTACACCAGCATGTGTGGCACGCACCGGCTCAATATCGCCGTCAGCCGTAAAGAATAGCTCGTCCATGGCAACCTGACGATGGAAGCCACCCCCAGCGTGTGGATTGTTGTGCCTGTGATAGACAATGAAATAACGATTATCCTGTTCAAGAATACTATGATGTCCTGGACCGTCTATACTGCCATCCTCGTTTGTAATCAATATGGGATTGGTCGATGGGTATTCAAAAGGCCCCATGGGACCGGTTTTACTTTTAACGTACTGAACACGATACGTACCATCTTCGCAATGCCCCGAGGAGTACATCAGGTAATAGATGCCCTTACGCTTAAACATATAAGGAGCCTCAAAAAAGTCCTTTGCCACCGTATTGGGGATCAATGCTGTCTTGTCGAAGGTTTTCATATCCCTGTTGAGTATCCCCACCCCACATCCATGATCGGGGTAGATTCCCCAGGTCCCCCAAAATAGATAAATGCGGCCATCATCATCCCGAAAGGTTTGCCCGTCCAGGGTGATTACACCTGGAATCATATAATTAGGGATCATCGATTTGCCTTCGGCTACCAAAGGTTCCCAAGGTCCCGTTGGGCTGTCGGCCACTGCCCCAAAAATTTCTACAGGCTGACTATAATAGAGGTAATATCGTCCGTCGTATCCCTGCGTCATATCAGGCGCCCAGTACCAATGTGTATTGGGCCAGTTCATGGGTTGAATGGTCCAGTTTTTCAGATCCCTGGAACTCCACACCTGCGAAGGGCCTGCGCCCCAACCGTTCCCATCCGTAGTCGCATAGATATAATACGTATCGGCAATTTTCTTGATGCTCGGGTCCGCAAAATATCCGGGCAGCAGTGGATTCAATACATTAGGCTGTTGGTACGGTTTCAATGGCTGAGCCACCAGCCCTGTTAGCGACATAACCATTGCTGCCAAAATAGGGAAAGAAAAATGATGTTTCATGATAACACAAGGTTTACAAGTACATAAGAGTTTACAGGTACATAAGAAACGATATTGCCATTTAACAGATTTTACAACAAATAAAATCTACGATAAATGTCTATTTAACATTAAATTTATAACTTCAGTCATCACATTACAAATTTTGAGGGCTAACTGGTTAAAAATGGGCTATTGAAGGTTAAAATCTACCCATAAATACAGGGTACAATCCTTCATCTTTGTAAGAGCATTGACCTTAGCTGTCTTATAATGAGTATTAAAATATCTAAAATGAATCTTAAAAAATGCTATTGGATCCTATTTACGCTCGTATGCACACAGTTGCCAAGCAGCGTATATAGCCAGCAGGACGAACACCCCGTATGGAAAGCAGTCAAAGCGCAGCAAGCCACCTTAGGCGTAGAAGAGGGCGCCAAAAGCTTTACCCTCAAAAACCTCAATGTAGCCATTCTCAATGCGTCGCAGACGCTATCTTCTTTTCGTCCCAACGGAAGCGAAAAAGACTTTGACTATACACCTGTTGAACTCCTGCGCAAAAGAGACCGTAATCAATTTTTTCATATCGGTGATATCACGATCAGTTTGCGTCGTCAGGGCGATAGCTCCTGGAGCGCCTATTCATCGGCTACAGCGCGTAAGCACGTAAAGGCGCTAAGTCCTACAAAAAACAACCTGGCCAGCGCGGATATTAGTCCTACGCTCAACAACATCCCCTTAAAGGTCATCCGCAACTGGCAAGATGACCATGGCGACCTGATCCTTAGCTTTGAGATTTCAAATCCAACTGATTATACCATCGAAATTGGCGCGCTGGGCATCCCCCTTCCATTCAATAACAACATGGACTGGAAAAATCTCGATCAGGCGCATGCACAGAATGTGTTTTTCGATCCCTATATCGGCCAAGATGCGGGTTATCTACAGGTCAACCGTCTACATGGCAATGGACCTAGTCTATTGGTATTGCCCTATAAAAATGCAGGCTTTGAAGCCTACAATCCGCTCAATACCGACCCGACCCCCCGAAGTATTACCTTTGAGGGATTTCATGAATGGCTGATCCACAGTAAGGCCCATGCTGAGACTGACTGGAAAGGCGTAGAACAATGGAATACACCGACTTCTACCCTCTTGAAGCCACAGGAATCAAAGACCTTTGCCTTAAAATTCGTTCTCGCACCAAGTATCCGACAAATTGAATCGGAGTTACTGAAAAATAATAGGCCTGTTGCTGTTGGGCTTCCCGGATATGTTGTCCCCATGGACAATCCCGCCAAACTTTTTGTTAAGCATAGCAAAGCGGTCAAAAATGTCAGTGTCTATCCTGAAGGTGCTTTGACCCTGACAAAAAAAGGAAGTACAGCACAGCACTGGACCGAATACGAAGTGAAGGGCAATCGTTGGGGACGTGCGCGGCTTACCATCAACTACCGGGATGGCATTACACAGACGATACACTATAAAGTGATCAAATCTGAAAAAGAAGTCGTCCAAGATCTGGGCCATTTCCTCACTACCAAGCAGTGGTATGAAAATGATAAAGATATTTTTGGCCGATCACCATCTGTTATATCCTACGACTATGAAGAACAGCAGCCCATCACCCAAAATAAGAGTGCCTGGTTTGCGGGTCTAAGCGATGAAGCCGGTGCCGCAAGCTGGCTTGCCGCCCTGATGAAACAGGTACTACAGCCCAATCAGCAGGAAATAGCCAAATTGAAACGTTTTGTCAATGAGACGCTATATGGCCATATCCAGCATAAAGAAGGCGACAAGAAATATGGCGTTGTCAAAAGCCTCTTTTATTATGAACCCGACTCGATGCCCGCAGGAACCTACCGCTCGGACATCAACTGGAAGACCTGGGCTGCTTGGCCTAAAAAAGAAGCCGACGACATTGGGCGGTCCTACAATTACCCACACGTGGCGGCAGCACACTGGGTGATGTACAGGCTTGCTCGCAACTACAACAATCTGGTCAACGAGGAAACCTGGGACAAGTACCTCGAACGGGCGTACCAGACCAGTATCGCCATGGTCGAAAAAGCGCCTTATTACGCACAGTTCGGTCAAATGGAAGGCAGTATTTTCCTTATCGTCCTCAATGACCTCCGAAAGGAAGGATTAACCACCATGGCCGATAAGCTTGAAGCTGCCATGCGCAAGCGAGCAGAGCATTGGAAAACCCTCAATTATCCATTCGGAAGCGAGATGCCCTGGGACTCTACCGGTCAGGAAGAGGTATACCTCTGGTCACGCTTTTTTGGTTTCGATGAAAAGGCTCAAGTCACCCTAAATGCCATCATCGCCTACATGCCAACCGTTCCGCACTGGGGTTACAATGGCAGTGCGCGCCGTTACTGGGATTTTGTCTATGGCGGCAAGCTCTCCCGTATCGAGCGGCAGCTGCATCATTATGGTTCGGCCCTCAATGCCATTCCCGTCCTGACTGCCTACCGCGATCATCCGGACGACTTCTACCTACTCCGTATCGGACATGCCGGCATGATGGGTGCATTGGCCAATGTCACCCAAGACGGCTTTGGCCCGGGAGCATTCCACTCTTACCCGTCCACACTGGCCAATGATGGTATCTCGGGCGATTATGGAACCGGTTTTTATGGCTATGCCGTCAATTCGGGAACCTATATTGTCGACCATCCCGAATTTGGCTGGCTGGCTTTCAGTGGTAATCTAAAAACCGAAAAACAGCTGGTTAAGGTTGCCCTGACTACAGCTTCCAAAGGGAGTGTCTTTCTGGCAAAAGAAAATCTTTGGCTGACCACCGACGCCGGAGAAATTGCCGAATTACAGTACGATCAAAAAGACCGAAGCGTCACCCTGATCTTCAATACGGAGGCGAACCAATATAGCACGAATATGCTGCTCAATGTAAATCCAGAAAGCCATTATGAAGTGGAAGGAATAAACAAAGATGCGATGAATCGCTATGTAATACCCCTATCAACAAAAACGGTAAAATTGAAAAAGCTGAAGTAGCAAAAAATCCAGGCAACGTTCGACTTAAACATGGGCTATATCTACGCTAGCATTCACGCTAGAAACAAAAGAGATCGTAAGACGCCCAAAAATCGGGCTTCCATTTAGATGGAAGCCCGATTCTTAATAACTCACTTTAGCAAAATATTTCCTGATACCTTTCCTAAGGTCTTCGCCATTCGAAAAATCCTGCGCTAACTCAAAAGCTTCTGCTGAAAAGCGAAACGGATCAAATCCGCCGTATTCTTACTTTTTGTCTTATCCATCAAGTTCTGGCGATGTCCTTCAACGGTTCGTTTGCTTAGAAAAATTTTATCCGCAATCTCCATTGCCGTGAAACCCTGGGCAATCAGTTCCAGCACAGCAAACTCCCGATCGGAAATCTCATACTGTGCCAGGCGCGAACCTACATCGACCGTAGCACTGCTCTCAACATTATAATCTTCCATAAAGCGCAAACCGAAATTAGTCATCAGATACTTGTGACCTTGCGCCAAGCGCAATAAGCCAAACAAGATCTCATCATAATCGCCACCCTTGGACAGATAGCCGTCCGCTCCGCTCCGAAAAGCTTCGGCTACCTGAGCGGGCTCTTCAATCATGGATAATATGGCAAACTTAACATCCGGATAGATTTTTTTGGCCATACGGATAAAACTTATGCCATCCATCCCCAGCATATTCACATCAGTTAAAACCAGATCCGGCAATGTATTTTGTTCGAGGTAGATCAGTGCATCCTCCGCACTATCTACTTCATCTACCACCGTAAGCTTGTCGTGGGTATCAATTATCAAGCGTATCCCATTGCGTACAAGCCGGTGGTCATCAACTAAAAGAATTTTAGTCATTTTTCCTCCAATCCTACTAAGATACTTTATTTTTTTAAATAAGTTAATTTTTTAATACTATCCAGTTAAAAATAGTATTCGATTCTACTTGACCTTACGCCATATTTTTTCGTGTCCCACCTGATCATAGTTGGGTGCCAGCGCAGAGAAGCGCAGCGTCTCTTGACTGCCTAAGGCAAGGTAACCAAATGCCTCAAGGCTTTCATCAAAGAGCGATAATACCCTGGCCTGCAGCTCTGTGTCAAAATAGATCAGCACATTGCGACATAGAATGAGCTGAAAAGCATTAAAAGAAGCATCATTCACCAGATTATGCGAAGCGAATACAATTCGTTCCCGCAAGGTTGGATTGAATTTCACCCAGTTATAATTCGCGGTATAGTACGATGAAAAATCAGCTTTACCGCCTGAAAGCTGATAATTTTCAACATAGGATTTTAGATTTGCCATCGGGATGACAGCCTTCTTTGCCTGCTCGAGCACCGAGGGATTGATATCGGTGCCGTAGATCAGCGATTTGTGCAGCAGATTATGTTCCTGCAATAGAATGGCCAGTGAATACGCTTCTTCACCTGTTGCACAGCCAGCTATCCATATACGGATAAAGGCGTAGGTGCGCAATTTGGGTAGGATTTCCTGGCGAAGATGTGCAAAAAAGCTAGGGTCACGAAACATTTCGGTCACATTGACCGTCATCTTTTCGACAAATCGCTGCAGGTATTCCGGATCGTGGACAACACGGTAACGCAGTTCGGCAAAGCTCGCAAAATTATCCAGCAGGCAAAGTTGGTTGATTCGCCGCGATAAGGAGGCTTTCGTATAATGGGTAAAATCGTAACCATAAAGACGCTCCACATCCTCCATCAGCATCATCACCTGCTCTTGGCTGACAATTTTTTTTCCCGTAATCATCCTTTTATTTCCCCTATTAGCTGCACCAGAAGTTCAATGTCTATCGGTTTCGAAATGTAGCCATTTGCTCCTGCAGCCAGACATTTTTCACGGTCGCCGGTCATGGCTTGTGCCGTCACAGCGATGATAGGCAATTCACAGGCATTCTTTGTTTTCCGAATCAGCTGAGTGGCTTCATAACCGTCAATCTCGGGCATCATCATATCCATGAGGACAAGGCCTATGCCGGCATGATCCCGTAACTGAGCAAGTCCCTCTTCAGCAGACAGGCAGCCTATCGCTTGAAAACCTCTTGACTTCAGGGCCAATTTCAATGCAAATATATTGTTCTGATCATCGTCGATAATCAATATGATTTTGTTCTTATCCATGCAGTTTTAGTATCCCCCTATTGTCTATATTTAATACCTTACTAATAATCAATCCATCATCCTTATATACCTATTATCCATACATCCATACGCGAAGTAGGGACAAAAGCTGATCAATATCCACCGGTTTGGATATATAATCAGACGCTCCTGCGGCAATACATTTTTCCCTATCCCCCATCATTGATTTGGCTGTAACAGCAATAATGGGCATGTTTTCGTATCGCTGATCTTGTCGGATCGAAGCTATCGTTTCGTAACCATCCATTTCGGGCATCATCATATCCATCAGGATCACCGCTACATCCGGATTATCTTCCAGCTGTTTCAGGGCATCTTTTCCGTCCGTTGCCGGGACCACGGTCATCTGATATTTTTCGAGCGCCTTAGTAAGCGAGAAGATATTTCGGATGTCGTCATCCGCTACAAGTACCTTTTTACCCTGCAGAACGTCCCGCAAAAAGCCAAGTCTACCCGGAGATTTGGTAGTGGAACCATTATTTTCCTCTACGAGATGCAGAAATAAACCCACTTCGTCCAAAATACGCTGATAGGAATTAGCCGTTTTTACAATGATAGAATCGGCATACCGTTTTAATTTCATTTCCTCTACCTGCGAAAGGTTCTTACCGGTAAAAACAATAATCGGCAGATTTTCAAGACCCTGATTCCGTTTTACAGCTTCCAATGTCTCATAGCCAACACGGTCTGGAACCCCCATATCAAGTATCACACAGTCGGCAGTGTCTGAGCTCAGCGCCACAATGCTATCTTCTACATTGCTCTTGATCTCCGAGGCGATGTCAAAACTTCCGAGGAAGAGCGATAGCGCTGCCGCATGTTTAGGATTTTCTTCAACAATAAGTACTTTTTTTGGATGCCGCGTAAGGGCATCTTCTATTTTACGGAACATATCCCCCATCTGCTCCAATGCCATCGGTTTATTGATAAAGTCTATGGCGCCCTGCAGCAGACTTTCCCTCTTAACCTGTAAAGAAGACATAATATGCACCGGTATGTGTCGAGTCTTGGGGTTTTCCTTGATCTCAGCCATTACCTGCCAGCCATCTTTGAGCGGAAGCTGAATATCCAGCAGAACGGCTAACGGCATATAACGTGCCACCATCTCAGCCGCGATATCACCACGGACGACCACGATACCCTTGTAGTTTTGCTGGCGCGTATATTTCAGCAGAATCTTTGCAAATTCAATATCATCCTCAACAATCAAAATAAAGCGGTCGCCGGCGACGATACTATCGCGATCATCAGGAATATCGGCTGGAATAGGTATCTCCAGTGTCTTATCGGCAGGCAGGTTCACTGTTTGCGAAGTCTGCACTCCAGCTGTAGATGCTTCTTCAGCGAAGTCTAGCTCTATCGGCAACAATTGCACCGTGCCGAAAGCAGCTGGCGCGGCATCCGAAGTCTTCGCTGGAAGGATCAGCCGGAATACACTGCCTTTGTTTTCTTCGCTATCCAGCAAGATTTCGCCTCCGAGCAGACGCGCCAGTTCCCGACTGATGGAGAGCCCCAGCCCAGTACCGCCAAATTTGCGGCGTGTAGAACCGTCTGCTTGTTGAAATGCTTCAAATATCAGATGCTGCTTGTCTTTCGGTATCCCGATTCCGGTATCGCGCACTTCAAATACGATACCGTTTCTCTGCGATTGTTCGCGGTCAATATGCAAGGTAACCTTACCCGAAGCTGTAAATTTGATGGCATTCGACAATAGGTTACGTAAAATCTGATCCAGGCGCTGCTTGTCTGTTTCGAGCTGCAGCGGCATTCCTTCCGCAACGCTCATTTCTAATCCGAGTTGCTTGTCGGCGGCGATTGGTGCGAACATAGCCGTCAGCCCGTTCACTATATCGGCAAAAAATACAGGCTGTACATCCAGATCCATTTTTCCGGATTCTATTTTGGAAAGATCCAGAATCTCGTCTATCAAGGTCAGCAGGCTCTTTCCCGAACTTTGAATCACAGCTGCCGATTCCATCTGTTCATCATTCAGGTTACCATCCGAATTTTCGGCCATCAAGCGTGAAAGTAACAGAATTGAATTGAGCGGTGTACGCAGTTCATGCGACATATTGGCCAAAAATTCAGACTTATAGCGTGTACTCTGTTCAAGCTCCGCCGCCTTTTTCTGTATTTCCTGATTGCGTTCGGCAATCTCCACATTTTTATCCTCCAGCAATTTGGAGCGCTCTTCCAATTCACGGTTAGACTGCACCAATTCTTCCTGCTGTACGCGGAGTTCCTCTTCCGAAGCCTGCAGCTTATGGGTATGCATCTCGAGGCTCGAATTGAGCGATTCCAGTTCGGTATGCTGTGCCTGCAATTCTTCGGTCTGTGCCTGGGTTTCTTCCAATAAATTCTGTACCACCAGTCTGGCTTGGGCCGCCGCAAGTGTCGTACCCACCTTTTGCACCGCATCCCTAAAAAATGCCAGCTGAATGCTCGAAAAAGGTTGTAGTGAGCCCAGCTCCATTACACCGATACATTCGTTACCATCGAAAACAGGCAGTATAAAAAGGTTGTTCACCAGTACCTTCCCAGCAGCAAAGCTGATGACATAATCGGTATCTTCGAGGTTTTCGAATAACTTTTCTTTCTTGTCTTTAAAGACCTGGCCGACCATGCCCTCACCTGGGGCGAAGCGTTTACGTTCGGGATCTTCAAGTCCATAGGATCCCCTTAAGACAAGCTCATCTTGTTCCATCAGGTATATGGCGCCGTTGACACAGTTGCCATATTTTGTCAGATGGCCCAGCGTGACAGCCGTAAGCTCTTCCTGCTGTTTATTACCCATCAACAGGTTACCCAACTGGGTTAGACCAGCTTGATGCCAGTTGTTATTATTGAGTTCTTCAAAAGATGTTTTGAGCGAACGCGCCATTTCATTGAGGGATCCCGTCAGGCTGCCCAGATCGTCCTGTTCGCCATCCTGAATCTGCATATCATAATGTCCGGCCGCTATCTCCCTTGCGATGCGCTGGGTGATGCTCAGCCGCCGCTGGATCTCTTCATCTTTACGTTTCAGGTCATTCTGCAGCTGCTCCCGTTGAAAGAAATCCGCTCGCAGGCGGAAGTAAAAGAAGAGGGTAATCAATAAGGATACAGCAGCGGCCAACAAAACAAAGATGGAGGTATAGCCCGAAGAGCGGCTCAGTTCTTCCGAACGCTTATTGAGCAAAAGTTCTTCACGATCGATAATTTTGCTGATGAGCAAACGGCAGCTGTCCATATAAGTCTTGCCCTCCTCAAGCTGCGAAACGGTGACCATTCCACCACGCTTTTTGATATTGACCAGGTTTTCAAGCTTTGCCAGTCGGGATTGCACGAGTGTGGATAGCGTATCGATTATCTGCTGCTGTTCAGGATTGTCGGACGTAAGATCGTGCGCACGACTCAACGATTGGGGCAGCGACTGGAGGCCGGTTTTGTAAGGATCCAGAAACTTGTCTATACCTGTAAGCAGGAAGCCGCGCTGGCCAGTTTCGGCATTCTGCAGATCCTGCAGAATTTTGTTGACGCGGCTCATGACCCGCCGGCTGTGGTCGACCATCGCACTATTATGGCTCTGCTTACGAATACTAATATAAGAAGCCGTTGAGCTCGCTAACAGGATCAACAAGGATATTCCGAAACCTATCTGCAGATTTCTTAAAATAGTTTTAGGCATGCTTTTTCATCAATTGAGTTAAGACTATGCCAACCGATGGTCTAGATGGCGGCCAAATATAGCAATAGGACGTCTAAATTAAATCGTGCGCCGCCTGCCCTCAACCATCTTACCGTATTTTAACAAAAAGTTGCGTATTTATCCGCTCTCCGCAATCTTCCCAGCAATGATAGCCGATGTCGCAGCACAAAAATCAAGGCCTGAATAATCCGGATTGTACCCCCCCATATAAGGTACGGCCATCATAAAAAGACGTTGGCTAGCGATACCACTGTGATCCACCAAGCGGAAGCTGTCATCTATCTTTACACCGGGTACCTGCAAAAAAATAGCGCCATCCGGTGCCACAAACATGTGGTCATTGCCTGCCAGCATTTGTTCCTTGGCCTGTTCCACGGAGCGAAACCGTAAGTAGGCTGGGCTGACATGGCCATTGTCGACCAAACTCTTGAATGGAAATTCTTCAAAGTTCAACGGTCGCTGTCCCACACAATCCACAAATGTCTTATAATGCGATTTTATTTCGATTCCTGATTCATCGGTATAAAAATAATTGGCGCCGCGATCGCTCGCTGGTTCAACCCGGCTTTCGTTGCCTACATTGACCACTTCCAGGCGGCCGGCATCGTACAGCGCGAGTAGCTCACGACTGGAACTCTGCGGCACAAAAGCGATGACAATAGAAATCAGCGGCATGAGTACTTTTTTTAAACGCAGCATATCTTCGGCAGACATGTACTTGGCGGGATAATTTAAGGTGAAACTCAAGGCAGAAAGCACTTCCTTCCAATAGATGGATTGGCGCCTTTTAATAGATTTCAGCGCTTGTTCGTGCTCCTGGCGAAATCCCTCGAAGGCATCTTTCTGTTCCCTTAAATGGAGTACTGCCTCTACAAAGTCTTCCAGGCTGAGCTTTTCCACGATCGCATAAAAGTCGGGATCTCTTTCCTTGAACTGCGCTTTAAAATTGCGCTCAAACAGAAAATCCAGCGAGACGAAACCCTCATTCTCTAGCCTGTTAAGTATCAGCTCCTCTTCGGAGATCACCAGGTTATTGGCCAAGAAAGGTTCTTCCTGATGGAAGCGGATCGCAGGAAGCAGCCCACTGCGGGTATGCATCAATATCTTAAAATTTTCGCTTCCCGGGTCGATCTGATACCTTAGCTCTCCTGTCTCCAGGGTTTCAAAAGAACCATTGTGGCGAGCCAGCGTACGGATAGCGTCGATTGCTGTGAGCGAAGCACCGCGTATGCCGACGGCGTGATTGGTTTTTAAGGCCAACTTGGACGGTGGATAGGGCGATTCGAAATAATGTTCGACATTGCCCTCATACTTGGTTGGCCACTTATGTCCGGTACAGATGACTACCTTGTCTACGATATAGGTATCGGTGCTGCCCACCGTAATTTTAACCTGCGCCTGGCCTTCGAGGTCAATAATATCCGTAACCTGGCTAGCGAGGTGAACCTGTGTTTCAATGCCCTGTTCATCCGCCATCCGCTTCAATAACATAAACTGCTCCGAAAGGTAGCGGCCGAGGAGCAGCCGTGGAACCACTTTGTAGCGATTAAAATCGTCCACATCGATTCCATAAGTACGGAGCGTGGCCTCCGATAGGGATTGAACATAATCCTCAATCGTCGTGACCAATGTGGGGATTTCATGATCCGATACATTCGTCAAGTGCTCCGGTGTGGCACCTTCGTAGCTGTAAGGCATTCCTGCCCCCAATTGTTTTCGGGATTCGAAAATAGATACCTTGAGACCGGCGATATTCTTTTCGATCAATCTTTTGTACATAAACAGGCCACTGGGTCCACCCCCGATAATGGCTACATGAATGTTTTGTTGCATAGTTTTCGTTGCGCTGCCTAATGGACAGTATTCGGTTTTAAGAACAAGGGCAAATTGCAGAAAGTTTTAGACAGATTTATTCCCGTGCAATAAAAAATGGGATAAATACGGGCTACGATTTAAATACCTGAATCTCGAATTCTGCAAACGATCATGCAATGCCTGCTGTTTTTCGAATAAACAAAATGATAACAAATAACAATATTATGGAAAACAACATCAACAATCCGGAGATCATCAATGACATTATTAAGATCAACAACGACCGCATCGAGGGTTATAAAAAAGCTATTGATCTGGCGACAAGTCATGGTTTAGATAAACTTATACCAACATTTCAAAAATTTATCGGACAATCGGAAGAATTTATTGCCGAGTTGACACCTTATGTTGAGCTTGAAGGCAAAGAGGCGACGGATAGCACCATGCTGAGCGGCAAGCTTTTCCGCGCCTGGATGGGGATAAAAGTGAATATTACGGGAGATGACGAAAGAAGCCTGCTCGAAACCTGTGAGCAGGGAGAAGATGCCTTCAAATCAACTTATCAAACAGCTTTGGCTGAAGGATCGGAAGAACTTTCGCAAAATGTTCATAGCTTAATCAATACACAGCTCAGCAAACAGCTTGAAGCGCATAATATCATTAAAATGCTGCGCGATAGCAAAACCCTCTAAGATTGAAATAGTAATTTTTCTTTTTCACGAAAAATACCGAAGGAATTTATCCTTCGGTATTTTTTTGAAATTATATTTTCAGATTGACTTTTTCACCCGCCGGTAGTTCAAGCTCGAGCAATTTCCCCGCATACTTCACCCGACATTTCTGTTTCTTTTTGGCTTTTGCTGCAGCGCTGACCAATTGACCATTTGTCCATTTCAGATCAATTTCGATCGCTCCCCTAGCCACCAGTCCCTTTATCTCACCATCTTTCCAATTGGCGGGAAGCGCCGGAAGCAGCTCGATAAAATCTTCATGGCTTTGCAGGAGCATTTCGGCCATTCCGGCAATCACGCCAAAGTTGCCATCGATCTGAAATGGGGGACAAGCATCAAACATATTGTAATAAGTCCCGCCCCCACCGTCATATTTGGTATCCATATCCGATGTAGGGCGCAGTTGTTTATTGAGCAACTTCAATGGCCGATCGCCCTGCTGCAATCGTGCCCAAAGCGCAATTTTCCAGGCGTAGGTCCAGCCTACCCCATCATCGCCACGTCTTTCCAACGACTGCTGCACAGCTTTTGCCAATGCGGGCGTACGATCCAACGTGATTTCATTACCCGGGTATAGCGCAAACAGATGGGACAGATGACGATGAGCAGGTTCTACCTCTTCAAACTCTTCGGCCTATTCCATCAGGCGCCCGTCATGACCAATTTTTGGACGGGCCAGCTTGTTTTTTGCGGCCTGCAAGCCCTTTAAGAAATCGTCTTCTTTTACACCTAGTATTTCCGACGCAGCCAGGGTGTGCTCAAATAGATTGAAAATAACCTGCTGGTCATGCGATGGCCCCATACTGATCTGTGCAACAGAGCCATCGGGCGCTTTAAAGGAATTTTCCGGCGAAGGTGAAGGCCCCGAAACCAGCAGCCCTGTTTTAGGATCCGTTGTCAGCCAATCTTGGTAAAAAGTCGAAGCCTCTTTTAGAATCGGATAAGCTTTTCTTAAAAAGTCTTTATCCTGTGTAAAGGCATAATGTTCCCAGATATGTTGGGCAATCCAGGCTCCGGCCCCAATATGCATCCCCCAGCTTGCACTTTCCCCCGGAGAAGTGTAGCCCCAAACATTCGTTATCGGATGCAGCGCCCATCCCCGCATCCCATATTGTATCTGGGCTGTTTTGCTACCTGGTGCCACAAGCGATGCGATTAGATCCATCAGGGGACGATGCGATTCGGATAGATTGGCTACCTCCGCAGGCCAGTAGTTCATCTGTACATTGATATCGGTATGGTAATCGCCATTCCATGGTGTTTGTATCTTATTGGCCCAGATTCCCTGCAGATTGGCAGGAAGACCGCCCGCTCTCGAGGAAGAAAGCAATAGGTATCTGCCGTACTGAAAATACAGGGGATATAAGGCCTGTTCATTTCCGCTACGCAGATTATTGGCCATCAACACATTGGTAGGCATATTATTGGTACTATTTCCCAGCTGAAAACTCACCCGTCCCATAAACGAAGAAAAGTCTTTGATATGACGATCCCGAAGCGTCTGGTACGATTTGCCCGTAGCCGCTTTCCGTATTTCGAGATGTTCTTTTTGATAATTGGCATTAATATAGTCTGGATAACGCTGTTTATAATTTGTTTTTGCAGTTACAATAAGCGTCAACGCATTGGCACCTGTAACCTGAATACCGGTTTTGGTCTGGCTGCTGATTTTGCCGCCTTCCAGGACCGGTGTCACCTCAGCTTCATACAGCATACCATTTCCACCCCGCCCATTATCGAGCACGCCAAACATGCGCAGTCCGTGCTTTGCCGTAACCGCTGTCGCAAACCTTTCCGGCCGATCCAAACTGAAGAGCACATTGATCGCCCCGGCTTTGTCTGCAGTGAGCCGGATAATGATCGCCTGATCGGGGTGACTAGCGAAAACTTCCCGTGTAAACTTGACGCCATTTTGGACAAAAGAACTGGAAGCAATTCCTTTCATCAGATCCAATTCACGGCGATAATTCTGATAAGTGGCATCCGTACCAAAGTCAAGCCGTAAATCGCCCAAGGTCTGGAAGCAACCAAAGGGAACATTGGCACCATTACCACTCCCCGATCCTTTTCCCTTTGTAATCTGCGTTTTATTGGTCAGTTCGGTTGCTTCTTTATAGTTGCCCTGAAACAGCAATTCACGAATCTTTTGCAGGGACTGTGAAGCCGCAGAATTGTCGCCTGCGTCGAAGCTTCCACTCCATAAGGTCATTTCGTTCAGCTGAATCCGCTCGTGGTTGACATCGCCAAAAACCATAGCCCCAAGGTTTCCATTACCAATGGGTAGGGCTTTCAGCCACTCGGGGTCACTCTCCCAGCCGTTTTTGGAATCTACGGCTAAGGCATTCGCAGGTTGTTCAAACCAGATACAGTTTTCTTTCTTGGCTCCAGTCTGCGCAACAGCAATTTTCACCGACAGGAGAAAACAGAGTGCAAGACCAGTACATATACGGTTTAGCATTGATGTGTTCAATTTCATTGAGGTTTACGATTCGATTTAGGGATGCAATGCCAACTGTTCGCAATAGAAAAGCAATGAATCCTCGCCATATCATCAAAAATAAGGATAGCTATTGGCAAACACATACACTTTATTGCTCTTTTTAGATGCCCTATTAACACATTGTGTTGCTTCCTTATAAAAAAGTTCAGGATTCTGTGGGCATGTTAAACTTTTGCTCTTATGCGGCTCAATGTAGATTGCGTTATCCCCAAATACGAGGCAACGATACCCAACGGTGTGCGTTTTAAAATTTCAGGATAACGTTCAACGAGATTTCTATATCGGTCCACCGCGGGCAACATTCGCAGTTCATTGGCTTTCTCTTCACTTTTGATATAATAACGTTCGGTCAATACCCTACCGATAAAATTAAGTTCGGGGAATTTATGGTACAGCTCATTCAGTTTCTCGGAGCTCAGAACCAATAGACGGCAGGGCTCCAGTGTTTCAATTGCTTCGAAGCTCGGTTTTTGACTAAAAAAGCTATAGACCGCAATAGCGAGCTCCCCTTCATACAGCAGCCAGGAGCTGATCTCGTTACCCGCCGGATCAATATAATAAGTATGTACACCGCCCTGGAGAATGAAGTAGATCTGCTTTTGCACCTGTCCGATATCAGTCAGGCGAACCCCGGCTTTCACATCGATCACATAGCTATGCGTTTCGATCAGCTGTTTTAAATCGTCCGACAGCGGATGAATGCTTTCAAACAGCTTTACAATAAGATCTGTGGCCGATTGGCTATATCTATTGGTCTTTTTTTGCATACAATGAATCTATCGCACTAATGGCGTGCCAACAATATCCTAAATATACACGATAAGCATGCTATATTTTTTGCTTTTTGGCAAAAAATATAGGCAACGGGTTGCTAAACTTTGATTAATATAGTTTGATTGCCGTCCGACGAACTGGAAAAAAGTAATATTTTACATGATTTTAAGCGTTTAATACATGCCTTTTAACCGTTAAAAAACGTTTTTTGAGTGATCACTTTCAATCGATTATGGAGATTGGTGTACGTTCCCATTTATTTCATTAAAAATGTTAAGAATCTATGCGGCCAATTTACGCGAAAGCACGTTCAAATTCAGGAAAAAGGATTTTTGAAATCCGACATGAAAATTGCCCTAAACTTCTTTCCGAGTATCATTTTCATCGTGAATGCCAGCTTACATACATCATGAAGGGTAAAGGCCAACGCTGCACTGGCGATCAGCTGGAAGACTTTGAAAGCGATGAGCTAACTTTTATTGGTCCCAGTTTGCCACACGTCTGGTACAACTCGCCTACAGAAACCGATCAGGAGCAAAATGTACAATTCATCACCTTGTATTTCGACCCGGAAGCTCTGCTGTCTTTTTGCTCCTTATTATTTGAAACAAGCCAGCTAAAAGATTTTCTTGAGCGATCGCGACAGGGAATGCTGTTTTATGGAGAAACAAAAAATAAACTCAAAAAAATACTGTACAAGATGTTCGCTGTGCCTGAAGTACAAAAAACAGCCTATCTCTTCGAGTCTTTAGGGATTCTGTTGCATACTCAGGAATACAGTAAACTATCCAATAAGCCCTATATTGATGGCCTGGCGGGTAAGGATGGAGAAATTATCTTCAGTATTTACACGTATGTTTTTGAAAATTTCAGTGATGACATTTCCCTGGACGAGGCAGCCAAATTGGCCAACTTGACCAAGCCGTCTTTCTGTCGTTTTTTTAAAGCACGTACAAGGAAAACATTTTCAAAATTCGTCAATGAAGTTCGAATCAATGAAGCCTGCAGGCTTTTGGTTCAGGAAGAAAACCCAATAACCCATATCGCTTACGCTTGTGGTTTCAACTCTTTGCCCAACTTCAACAAGTTCTTTAAATCGATTAAAGGGGTTACACCTTCCGATTATAAAAACAAGCTTCTGATTAACAAAGAATAGCGAACAATATTCCGATCATTTTGCGCCGTGTGTGTCTGCAAATAAAAGATAGTTATCAGCTTTCGCTGATAACTATCCCACTACATATATTCTCCAAAAATAGTTAACGGAAATTATTTGCTTCGCATACAGCGTATACCCACGGCATTGTTTTGATGGATAGGCATTACACTGTCTTATCTGGACACACATATTGACGATGTTATAACTGGACGTACCATGGAGTTTATGGAGCTTAACAAGATCGCCCGAGAAATTGCGGTTTCTCCAAAACATCTTTGTTATACCATTCAAAAAGAGAAAGGTTACCATCCCGGTTATTTCTACAATCTCAAAATTATCAGTAGCGCCAAAGAACTACTGATTAATTCACCCCTGTCCATCGCAAAAATTGCACTTCACTTGACATACGACGCTTCAAACTTTTCGAAATTCTTTAAAAAATGGACTGGGGAGACACCAGGAAGTTTTAGAAAAAAACAACCTCGGAGCTAGCAAGCATTAATTTTCTACAGTTATTTTCCGAAACAATAAAAAGCGTTTCCTACTTCCTCCAGCCACCCACCCGATCTACTTGATTGATTATATTTATGTAAAAACTGTCTAAAAAAGCGCTAATACTCATTATATTTAAGATATCCTTTACACCGCAATCAAACACAACATGAAAACACTCGTAACACTTATTTTGGTCCTTTGTTCCTTTGCAGGATATAGCCAGACCGCCAAAGAACTTATTGGGAAATGGAAATTGGTCAAACAGACAAACGTCGATGGCGTTGTGTCTACACCTAAGGACACTTATCAGGTGTTTATGGAGGACGGAAAATTTCAGGGTATCCACAATGGTGATTCCCGTAATGGAAAATGGAAACTATCCGAAGACAATAAAACACTTACCGTAAAAATAAGCATCATCTCCGTCAAATTTAAGGTAGAATCGTTTGACGAGAAGAAACGTGTCATCAGCAGCGACAAAACCGGTACGCTGGAATATGAAAAAGTGCAGAAATAACAGCTTAAAACAATTCCTATCAAGAGCAATGCATTGAAAAGCCCGGCATGGATTTCCATCGCCGGGCTTTTGTCTACTTTATCCTGAGCCATCGTCCATTCAGTTACAACTGTATAACCTTCTTCCCTAATTATTCAGGGCCTTTTCTATCCAGGATTTGGCGACCACAGCCTGATTCTCCGGAGCTGTGGCACGGTCGGATAAGTTACCTGTTTTATCGAAAACGAGGTAACTGGGGATAGCGTTATTAAACTGTTTGATGATTGTTGCAAATTGTTTTTTATAGAGGTAATAGTGATCGCCTTTGAGCAGATCTGTAAATTCCTGAAATTTTTTGCGATCAGAGCTTTCATCCGTCACATATACAAATACGACATCATCCCGATTGCTATATTGATTCTTGACCTTTTCCATTTCCGAAAAAGATGCGATGCAGGGGCCACACCAGGTCGCCCAAAGATCGATTACAACTACTTTTCCCCGATAGGGCTTGATCAGTTCTTCAAGGACATCTTCCTTATCGGTGGCAAAAGGAAACATAACGACCTTTGCCGTGGACCTTTGTTTTCGGAGTGCATTTTGCTCATCCTGATAAAGAAGGTATTCGACCAGATCTTTTATGGTAAAACTATGTGTAATGTCGTACTTATTTTGCACGCTTAATTGATAGCCCTTATTCATTTTTTGGACCCAGGCGATGTTGCAGCTGCTCTCTGAAAGCCATGGGGCCAACCTCGGTAATATCCGGAAGATGCAACAGAGAATCCTGCAGGATGGCCGCCTGAATGGCAGCATAAGCAGCAGAAAAAAGACTCAGGGTATCCTGATATCTGGGGCTAAGGATTTCCTTGTAAAACGAAATATCCCGCTTTGGCACCAATGGAAACTGCGTGGAATCCAGTCCTGCCTTTTTATTGTGCTCGTAAATATCCGCATAATTTAAAAGAAAACTTGGTATCCGAAAACCTTCGACAATTTTGGTATAGTATTCCCTCAGAAATCCTGAAGTTGAGTCTGGAATCAGCTTTTTAGTCATTTCTTCTACCTTACCCAACTGATATATTATAAAATCATTTGCCGATTTAAAGGGTATTTTTTCATTTTTTTTATCCGCAGGATAGCTAAACAGCCCCATCAGCAATTTTTCCTGCTTCGCCGAATTGTCGAAAACCTGCTTAAATGGTCCCTGATAATGCAAGCTGCTGTTTCCGTCATTCGACATCGCAACAGTTAATGTGCCCACTTGCTTTGGTACAAGCAAAAAAGCAAGGTATTGGCCATTTAGCCTTAAATAAACCGACGAAGAGCCAAAGGAATAGGCCGATGCCATCCATGTAGAATCATTTACTTGTGTAAATGGCAGTGGCTTATCCTGCTGGAAAGGATTACTCATAAAAGGAATGCTCAAGTCAAGTTCTTTTACATTCGTATTACCTTTTAGCTTAATAACCAAAGATACAAAGCCGCTTGATAGCGATTGTCCCTGTGCAAAAGTATAACTCAGCAATACAAGGCACAGTACGATGACAAGATTAATTTTTTTGAGCATAAATCAGTATTTATAACGTACATTAGGTTATTTATCTTTAAAAATAAATAATTTTTATAAATTATCAAATAGGATTATTTTATACGGGGATATTCAGTCGACGGAAATCAATGACCGTTGGAGGACCTAAAATCATCAGCTGATCGAAAATTTAACCGAGACAGCTCTTGGATGATTAGACTATAGCCGACAACAGAAAAAGGCTAGGTCAACCACGAACCTAGCCTTTACAAAAAACAATCCTTTAACCTCTGTTTATTTAACTAATTAATACATTTCCGACCAAAGAACAATGTCAGCGGTAAATCGTTTGAATTATTTTTCTTTTTTGATATAGGGCGACCAAAAGCTGTGAAAGGAGTCCGGCCATCCACCGCCCATTCATCCCGCATGAACGCTGCTCCTCGTGCTTGTTAGGCTCTACCGAAGCCCTCACCGTGGTCATGGCCGTTTCCGCCCTTAACTATTTCCTTGTAATGTTGGCATGCAATCCCCTGAAAACAGAACAACAAGAACTACTGCGAGGAAAACGTCTGAAAAATTTTTCAAACGAAGCCATTCAGGGGTTGTTCTTTTTAAAAAAAGAATTTATGGCACATTTAGAAGTAAAACCTAGAAACGGAGCGCCCAAGTGGCTGTGGATCCTGCTTTCATTGATTGCATTGGGATTGGTAGTGTATTTTGTAAACCGCAACAACAGCGACGACAGGCTACCTGAATCTACGCCCGACACAAGCATCAATAGTACAGCACCGCAACGGGATACCCTTTAAATCACTGTCACACCTACGAATTGATAACGCAAAACATTTGAAAACATGGCATTAGAAGAAAAAAACTATAATCATTTGATTGAACTCGGTGGAAGCGATTTTGAAATTGTCGATGGCGAACCTGATATCCGCGGCTGGAAAGTAAAAAATGAGGCCGGTCAGCTGATCGGCAAGGTCGATGATCTGCTCTTTGATCCCGAAAGCCAACAGGTCCGTTATATCATCGTTGATCTCAATGATGCCGAATTTGTAGTGGAAGACGATAAGAAAGTACTTGTACCAATTGGCCTTGCTTCGCTCTACGATGGCACAAAGATTCAGGCGAGCAATGATGAAGCCTATCCCACCCCGCCGGTCGAACCCATCAATCATAGCGTGATCTTTACCGTAGATGAAATTCCTACGGAAGAGCCCGCTACAGATTATCTGTATAATCCTGCCGATGATGGCGAAGTGGTGGTCATCTCCATTAGCGAAGACCAGGCCATCCGACTGCCTGCTTACCTTACTGATCAGCTCGACCCCGAAACAGAACTTAGCGTCCGCCATGTGTTTGAAGGTACCGGCGATGTGGGCTTTATCGTGAGCGCCAACAATTACGATCCTACCGAATTTTACAAACATTATCACTTTAGTGAAGATACGTTCTACAGCCGGGGACAACAGACCGAAACTCTTCCTTCGGATCAGACGCAGCGTACACGAAGAGTAGCCGCGCGATATGACCAAAACACGGGGCATGAACCCGGCACAATCGACAACAACGAACTGTAGAAAACAATCCTATAGGAAAGATATCGAAGATAACACGCATGCCGAACGAAGCAATCAGGCTTAGCTATTCAAGCTAAGCCTGATTATTGTCCGGAAAATGCCAAATTTCTTTCTGCAAACAGCAAACAGTAATCGACATGTATCTTTCCCGAACGTATTTGGCAAAGTATCGTGTTAAAAATACCCCTTTAGCCTGTATTTTATAACCAATAGTACCACATAAACTACCTAAATTCGCTTGCCTGCACCTAAAACTGCATTAAAATTGCATGTTCTTCCATGACATCAATATAAATCGGTTATGAAAACAAGCTATAAAATCGTCATTGAAAAGAACAGACAGACCATCCGGAAGTATTATGAAAAATATAGCTGGTATAAACTGGACCGCGAGGAGCTCACACAGGAATTACTCATCCGTGGCGGCTTTCTAGCGATTCTAACTTGGTTGTTATGGTAAGCTAAACATACATCGGCAGAGATATCAATTCACGATATCCAAACCATTTGCAGTTCTGTGTTGTTATATCTGTAAACTTAAATCAACAACACCTTGAACAGATTTACACGAATTGCTTTAAAAACAATACTGTGGATTATTGGCGGCATCATTGCGCTTTTTATGCTGATCCTTTTTTTATTGCGCCTGCCCAGTATACAGAATTATATCGCCGGAAAAGTAACGCATTATGTCGAAGGCAAGATCGGCACACCCGTTAGCATTGGCTACATTAATATTGATTTCCCCAAAAAATTGGTCCTCGAAAACATCTACCTCGAAGACCAAAGTAAGGATACCCTGGTTGCGGGAAAAAGCATTGCCGTCGATATCAATATGCTCAAGCTTTTGAAAAATACGGTAGAGATCCAAAGCCTGGAAGCCCGCGGAATTACCGCCAAAATACGACGTACTCTTCCCGACAGCGCCTTCAACTTTGATTATATCGTTAAGGCCTTTGCTTCTGAAAAAGAAAGTGAACCTACTGCTGACACCACTTCTGCCCTGCTGTTTAACCTCGATAAAATACAGTTTGAAAAAATACATGTGGTTTATGCCGATGCTGTGATTGGTACCAGTGCCGACGTCTATCTCGGTCGTTTAAATACCAACATAAAGAAATTTGACCTGACCAAAAACATGGCCTTTGAGCTACCTAAAATCAATATCGACGGACTAAATGCCACGGTCAAGCAGTGGAAGCCCGCCATAGAAGGCGCAGGACCATCGGTAGAAGATTTTGGTATCACCGATAAAACGGCACAAACGACTTCGCTCCTTCCTGACGTGGGTATACAGGTGGCCGACCTCAATAATATTTTGGTGCGCTATGAGGACCAGTCAAGCGCACTGAAGTCGCAGTTTATCCTAAAAAAATTCCATGCCGACATCAATAAGATCGATCTGAACAAACAGGTTGTCGACATCAATAAGCTCGATCTCGACGGCTCGGACAACAATGTCCTGCTGGGAAAAATTCAACAGGCTGCTGCCAAGGTGACAAAAACCAATGCAGTGACAGCGCAAGCAGACGCTGCAACAACCAACGCAAAAAACAAGGAAGCAAAAACTGAGAAATCGAACCCCCAGGCAGAAAAGAACGACATTGCAAAAACAGATACCAGTTCGGCCACAAAAATGAATTGGGTCGTCTCAGCCAAAGACATCATCATCAACAATACCAGTATCCGTTTTAAAGACGACAATCAGCCGCGCATCAAAGGTTTCGATTATTTTAATATCCAAATGCCCGGTCTTAAAACCAGGTTAACCGATCTGTACTACAGCGCCGACTCCATGAGCGGATCATTGAAAGAACTCGTGGCAGCCGACCACTCCGGCTTTGTCATCAAGCAACTAAAGGCCGATTTTAATTATACCAATACCGGTGCCGAAATCAAAAATCTCTATGCGGAAACACCACGCACGCTGATTCGCGATTACGTTAAGCTAAGTTATCCTTCCCTGGATATCATCGCTAAAAGACCAGAACTGATCACGGTCAATGCAAACATCACAAAAAGCCATATTGATATGCGCGATATCCGATTTCTCGCGCCCTTTCTGGACACCATGCAGGTGATGAAGCCCCTATTGGACAAGAAATTTTATATCGACACCCGCGTGACCGGCCGTGTCGATGACCTGTATATTCCGAATATCGACTTCAGGACACTTTCCAATACCCGATTGATTGCCAGCCTGCATCTGAAAGGACTACCCGATATGAATAAATTGTCGGTAGACCTCAACCTGAAAAAACTGACGACAGGCCGTTCGGATATCGAAAAACTGGTTTCCAAATCGATGCTGCCTGCCGGAATCGAATTACCCAATACCATCGGTCTGAGCGGAACTTTTAAAGGTGGAATGACTGCCTTCAATACGAAACTTGCATTGGTAACCGAAAAAGGCACTGCCAAAGTCGATGGAACGGTCCAAATGACCAAGCGCGATACCTTATACGATGCGGCAGTCAACGTTCGTGACCTCAATATTGGTCAAATCATGAAAATGGACAGTACCCTGGGCATCCTTTCGTTCGAAGGAAAAATTAAAGGCAAGGGTACCGATCCTAAAAAACTGGTGGCCAATTTTGACGGTAAAGTGAACCGGCTGGATGCCATGGGCTACCGTTACCATGATATCGACATGGATATATCGGCCGATAAGGGTGCGATGAAGGCATCCATTCTAAGTCCCGATCCGAATATCAAACTTAAGCTGAATGCCAGCGCCAATATGAAATCGACTTATCCCAAGGTAGCATTCGAACTGCTGGTCGACAGCATCAACTTGCAAAAGTTACACCTGATGCAGGATGCGCTTAGCTACCGGGGCAAACTGAGCGGTAACTTCAGCACGGCAGATCCGAACTTTTTGAATGGTGAAGCGCATATTACCAATTCGTTGATACGATATAACTCCGATCGTTACGCACTGGATACTGTTTCACTCTTGGCCAAGGCCGATACCAGCCGCAATCAGCTGGTGCTGCGTTCTGATTTTCTGAATGCCCACCTGGTCGGCAAATACAAAATTCTGGAGCTGCAAAGTGCCGTCCAAGATTTGCTTCAGGTTTATTACAAACCCGAAAAGCCGGTCAAGATTCCGGCCTACTCACCGCAGATCATCGAATTTTCGGCACAGCTGAGCCGCAATAGACTGATTCAAGATTTTCTGCCACAGCTGACAGAAATGAAAGCCATTACCCTGGACGGTCTCTTTAACAGTACATCCAAAAACCTCTCGGCCAAACTGGATGCCCCACGCATTGTGTATGCGGGTACGGCGATTGACAATGTAACCCTGGATATCAACAGTCTGGATAGCGCCCTCTATTATTCGGCCTTAATCAACAAAGTTAAAATGAGCAGCATTGAGCTGACCAATACGGTTTTCAGTGGTAAGGTTGCTCAGAACATCGTCAACATGGGGCTTTGGATCAAGGATAAACAGGATAAAGAACAGTACCACCTGGGGGCCAACATGGAGGCCAAAAATGGCCTATTTGAATTCAGCCTGCTGCAGGACGGCCTCATGCTCAACTACGATAAGTGGGATGTGGCGCCCAACAACACCTTAAAATTTGGCAGCGCAGGACTGCTGGCGAACAATTTTGTCCTCAGCAACAAGGGACAGGAACTGCGCATCGCTTCCAAGGACAGCATCCTGAACTCACCGCTTGATGTGGCGTTTAAAAATTTCCGTATCGAGACACTGAGCAAGATGGTCATGAGTGACAGCCTGGATGTCGGCGGCGGCATCAACGGACAAACCACGCTCTCCCGCTTGGAAAGCAGTCCTGTTTTTGTTGCCGATCTTGTCGTCGACAAGTTTTACTTCGGAAAAGATACCGTGGGCAATATCAATATCAAAGTCAATAATGAACGCGAAAACACCTACAATGCCAACGTAAGCATTACCGAAAACGGAAATAACCTCGTCCTGAGCGGAGACTTTATCAATCCACCGCAAGGCGATGCAGCGCTTGACTTCACCCTGGATATTGCGCCACTGACAATGAAGACGGTACAGGCTTTCAGCATGGGGAATCTCAAAGATTCCAAGGGCAACGTCGAAGGGCAACTAAAAATAGCAGGCTCTCCTTCCAAACCACAGATCCGGGGTGATCTCAATTTCAGAGACGCTGAATTCAATGTTGCCATGCTCAATGCCCTGTTTAAAGCAAAAGATGAACAGATCCGTTTTGACCAAAATGGTATTTCGTTTCCCAAATTTGAACTCGAAGACAGCAAAGGCAATTTTGCCCAGGTCAGCGGTTCTATCAAGACACAGACCTACACCGATTTTGAATTTGACCTCGGCATCGCCATGGACAATTTTGAAGTCCTAAATTCCACTCAAGCAGACAACGATCTATTTTATGGAAAAATGTTTCTGGGTACCGATCTGCAGATCGGTGGAAATCTAGACAAACCTGTTGTGGACGGTACCATCAAAGTACTTGACAGTACCGATTTTACCATGGTAATGCCCAACAATGATCCCGGTATGGCCGATCGGAAGGGTGTAGTCGAATTTGTAGACAAACGCGATACGGCAACCGCAAATGCCCTTGCCCGATTAGATTCCATGACCGTCACCAAACTGACGGGCATAGATGTCGACCTGAACCTGCAGACCGATAAGGATGCCAAGTTTAAGATTCTGCTTGATGCAGGCTCGCAGGATGCCCTAAACATTCAGGGCGAGGCCGAATTAAATGCGGGCGTAGATGCCAGCGGTAAAATAACCATGTCGGGCACTTTTACCGTGGAGCGGGGAAGTTATTCGTTCAGCTTTGGTCCCGTCAGCAGAGACTTCAAATTTCAGAAAGGAAGTACAATTACCTGGAATGGCGATCCATTGGACGCGCAGTTGAATATTACGGCAGTATATACCTTAAAAGCCCCTACGCTAGAACTGGTAGCGCCACAGCTTGGCACGCAGAACGCAAACTTGTATAAGCAAAAGATACCTTTCGACGTGCTGCTGAAAATTTCAGACCAACTGTTTCAGCCACAGCTCAATTTTGATATCGACCTGAATGCCAACAATGCCATCGTATCGCAGGATGTGATCAGTAAGGTAGACAATGCACTGACCACCTTACGTGATAATCCTTCCGACCTCAATAAACAAGTCTTTTCACTGATTGTGTTGGGGCGCTTTATGTCGGCCAATCCATTTGAAAGCCTTTCCGGTGGCGGAGGTACAGAGGCACTGGTACGAAATAGCGTCAGTTCGTTTTTGAGTTCGCAGCTCAACCGCCTGGCCTCCGATTTAATTACGGGAGTTGAACTTGATTTCAACCTGACCTCAGCAGACGATTACAGCACTGGAACTGCCCAGACGCGTACCGACCTGAACATCGGGGTGTCCAAAATGCTGCTCAACGACCGACTGAAAGTAAATATCGGATCCAATTTTGAAGTAGAGGGAAATTCACGACCAGGAGAAACTGCCAATAATATTGCCGGTGATATACAGCTGGATTATCAGCTTTCCCAAGATGGGCGCTACTTTGCGCGATTCTACCGCAAAAACCAATACCAGGTCACTTTGCAAGGACAGTTTGTTGAAACCGGTATCGGTTTTATCATTACTATGGATTACAACCGATTTAAGGAGATCTTTATGCGCTCCAAAAAACTCAAGGAATATTACAATACGGGCAGCAAGAAGTTTAGGAAACGTTTTGATGTCGAGCGTATGGAACAGGATTCGGCTTATCGGGACAGCGTCCGCACCGTCATCCGCGACAGCCTGATGCTCCATAGCCCCGAATACCGCAAACGCATGGAAGAACAGGAAAAAGAACAGCAGCGCCGCCAGCAGGTGGACAGCACGGCAAACAGCGCAGGGAAAAAGAGTACGCCGAAGCAGTTAGATACGATCAAAACCACAGCAATTAAAAATGAAGACGAGGAAAGGGCTTACCATGCAAATTAAACTACAGGGGCTGATTGGCCTATTTATAATAAGCGGCATCATTGCGGCCTGTTCGTCGACCAAAAACCTGCCCGAAGGCGAGAGCCTTTACGTGAAAGGAAACGTGAACATCGCATCCGATACCATTTCGAAGAAAAACAAGGAGAAACTGGCGACCTACCTAGCCGAATCGCTGCGCCCCAAACCCAATAAGCGGGTGCTGGGCATGCCCTATAAGCTTTATTTTAACAATATGGCGGGCGATACCGCCAACAGCAACTTTATAAAACGTTTCCTCAAAAAAATTGGCGAGGAACCTGTACTACTGAGCGATGTAAACCGGGAGTACAATGAAAATCTGCTGCGCAACCGGCTGGAGAATATCGGATTTTTCAATGCCGAAGTCACCTCCGATACCACAGTTGAAAATAAAAAAGCAACGGTAGACTATACCGCTAAGCCCAATCTGATCTACCGCATTAAATCAGTCACCTTTGATGTGGACAGTACGACCCAACTCGGCCGCGATATCCAGGGGACTTCCGGCGAGAGCCTGCTACGGCCAAACAACAACTATAGCCTGGATGTGGTACTCAATGAACGGGACCGGATAGACAATGTCCTTAAAAATAAGGGCTACTATTATTTTAGCCCCGACTATATCCTGGTACAGGTAGACAGCACCATCGGGGATCATAAAGTCAACCTCTATGTGACCGTAAAAAAGGAAACGCCCGAACAGGCAAGAACTGCGTCCAAAATCAATAAGATATATATTTTCCCAAACTATACCGAAACCGGAGCTGGCTACCAGCAGTCACCGCGGCATGCCGAACTATTTGACAGCAGTTATTATTTTATTGACCCAAATCATACCTTCCGCAAACCAGTAATTGCCAATCATATCTTTTTCAAGGAGGGCGATCTGTATAACCGCGATGCCCACAACCGGACCATCAGCCACTTGGTGAATCTCAACAGCTGGAAATTTGTCAAAAATAACTTTGTGGACAGCAAGGAAGTACCCAATGCGCTGGATGTATACTATTACCTCACTCCCCTGCCGAAGAAATCCATCCGTGTAGAACTGCTGGGAAAAATGGCTTCCGTCTACAACGGGACCGAAGTGAATGTCAACTGGACTCTTCGGAATGCCTTTAAGGGCGCCGAGAAGCTCAATATCAACGTATTTGGTGGTTACGAAATACAAACGGGTGGTAATGCCGATCTGAACTCCAGCTATTTCCGCTACGGTACCGAGGCAACCTTGACCTTCCCGAGGATACTGACACCATTTGGCACCATTAATCCTTCCCGTCAATATATTCCGAATACCTATATCAAGGCACGCTATGAATTTTTAAACCGGCGCAAAGCCTATACGCTCAATTCGATGGCGCTGAGCTACGGTTATACCTGGCAAGAGAACGAAGAGAAACAGCATGATCTGGCGCTGATGGAAATCACCTATGTACAGCCGAGAGGTATTTCGGAAAGCTACAAGATGCAGATGGATACCATTCCGGCGCTGCGGCATGTAATTGATCCCCAATTCACAATTGGGCCCAATTATAACTTCACCTTTCAGAATACCATGAAAAAGCACCTGCGCAATACGTTTTATTTCAAGGGAAACCTGGACCTTTCGGGCAATATTCTGGGACTGATCAAAGGTGCAGACTTTAATAAGGGCAAGACTTTTAAACTTTTTGACGCCTACTTCTCGCAGTATATCAAAGCCAGTGTGGATGGCAGGCATTATTTCAAGCTCAGCGAAAATTCACAGATCGCATCACGGGTGAGTATAGGGATGAGCTACTCCTATGGCAATTCGCGTTCCCTGCCCTATCTTAAGCAATATTATGTGGGCGGACCAAATAGTATCCGTGCCTTTGGCGCACGTGCGATCGGACCGGGTACAGTAGCTCCGGAAAGGCTGGGCAATGGACTTTTCTATGCCGATCAGACAGGCGATATCAAGCTGGAGCTGAATACCGAATACCGGGCAAAAATTGCTGGTCCTGTCCATTGGGCCGCCTTTATCGATGCTGGGAATGTATGGCTGCAGCGGGACGATGAGACCAAGCCAGGCGGTAAATTCAGCAAGGATTTCCTGCAGGAACTAGCCGTCGGCGGCGGCTTGGGATTACGGTTTGATTTTACCTTTCTGATCCTGCGTACCGACTTTTCCATCCCGTTCCGTATCCCCTATTTACCGAAGGGCGAGCGTTGGGTATTTAAGGATATCGACTTTGGAAGTTCAAGATGGCGAAAAGATAATCTGATGTTTAATCTTGCGATCGGTTATCCATTTTGATCTAGTCATGTCAACGTAATGATCACATAAAACCGAAGTCCTTATGATCAATGAAAACTTTCTGGGTATTATTGCGGGTATCCTCACATCTATTTCTATGCTGCCGCAGCTCATCAAAGTGCTAAAGGAAAAGAATGTGGATGACCTTTCTCCGGTTATGCTACTAACATTAATCATAGGACTTTCCCTATGGGTATGGTACGGCATAATGAAAAGCGAAGTACCGATTATCTATTCAAATAGCTTTGCTGTTCTCGTGAACCTTTGCCTGCTGATCAGTTATTTGATTTATAGAAAAAAGACCTAAAAAAAAGGCGGATAACATTGCTGCTATCCGCCTTTAACACGAAAACACTATTCTACAAACCGTTCAACCAACTATTCACCTCATCTTGTGTTTTACCTGTTTTCTTTTGAAGTTTACCTACTAACTCATCTTCCTTGCCTTCTGCATATAGTAAATCATCATCTGTAAGATCCGCATATTGCTGTTTTACTTTACCTTTAATTTCGTTCCAACGACCTTTCCATGTTAATTCGCTCATAATAATTTTCCTTTCGTTTTTTATTAATAGAACAGCCTGCAGCTGGAATCGTTTAAAAAAAATGTTATCAAATGTTAAAAAATATTTACGGTGATTTTACTCCGTTTTATCAATGGTCGTTTCTTCTTCATCGAGCGGCGCCGGCGGGATTTTATCGACATTGCGTTCGATTTCCTGTGTCTCTACATGGACCGCAAATTCAGAAGGTTCGATCGGAATAGCCATTTCTGTCGCGTACTCCCGCGTGAAAATAGCTCCAAAATAAAGAATTGCCGCGGTGTAATACACCCAGAGCAAAATAAGCACAAAAGAACCTGCTGCTCCATAAGTATCCTGTGTTGCCGAACGTTCTAAATAGATTCCGATCAAGTAACGGCCAATCACAAAAAGAATGGCTGTAAATAGAGCTCCGGCGCGAACAGTCTTCCATTGAATGTTGACATCGGGTAAAGTCTTAAAGATCACGCTAAAGAGGATCACAATGACCACAAAGGAACTGACAAAATTGATGAGATTCATGAGCACCACAGTAATATCGGGAAAGTAGCGCTGCAGCTGACCTGTCAAGGCCAGGATCACACCATTTATAATTAACGTAACCACCAATAAAAAACCCAGACCAATAACGAGCGACGACGACAGCAACCGGTCCTGGATTAACTTCAGCCAGCCCTTTTTTGGTTTTGGGCGCACATGCCAGATCTTGTTGATGGAGTTTTGCATATCGCCAAAAACCGTGGTTGCCCCAAGGATCAAGGTCACCAAACTGATCACCAATGCCATATTGGATTTGCCGGATAACTGGAGGTTTTGAATGACCTCTTCAATCTGTTTGGCGGCACTATTGCCTACCAAGCCATTCAGTTCGGTAAAAACCTTACCCTGAATAGCATCGGCCCCATAAAATATGCCGGCCAGTGCGATCATTAAAACTAGTATGGGGCCGATGGAAAAAACGGTATAGTACGACAGTGAAGCACTATATTTCATGGAGTCTTCATTTATAAATCCCGATACGGTATTTTTAAGTATCGTCCAATACGTTTGCAGCTTGTTTGTATTTTTCTTTTTTACATCCATTTCGTTCTTGTTTTTTGAGGAATTATTTTTTTAAAAGTTGTTATCGTTTTAAAAAAAGAAACTCCTTAAAGAGCCATAAGGTTTGTTTTTAAAAAAAATTAGGCCTAATCTGTACTCATCTGCTCTTACCCTTAAACGGGTCACAGACGCTATTAACCAACCTAAACACCCTAAAAATCAAGCTGTAAGACAAATATTATTATCATAAAAGAAATAAAGCTAAACTATTGATTAATCTAAGTTGTTCCTCCTAAAAACAACTATTAAGAGCATATGAAAAGTAATCAGAATGACCCCAATATTTTAAATGACCTTATTAAAATCAATAATGACCGCATCGAAGGATACGAGCTGGCT
The DNA here is from genome assembly GCF_002377215.1 of Sphingobacterium sp. UBA3519. Lineage (NCBI taxonomy): Bacteria > Pseudomonadati > Bacteroidota > Sphingobacteriia > Sphingobacteriales > Sphingobacteriaceae > Sphingobacterium > Sphingobacterium sp. UBA3519. The sequence goes on along the minus strand of NZ_DFPI01000037.1, from coordinate 153,467 downwards.
ATTGATCTGGCCAACGAGCAGGGCGAAGGTGCCCGGGAAGCTGTGTTCAGAAAGATGATCGGGCAGTCTGAAAAGTTTATTGCCGAACTCAGTCCACTGGTTGAGCTTGCTGGCCAATACGCGACTGACCGGACCAAATTAAGCGGTGAGCTTTTTCGGCTGTGGATGGTGATCAAATCAAAATTATCGGGCGGTAATATGCAAGATTTACTGGAGCATTGTGAACGGGGCGAGACGGCTTTCCGTGAGGTTTACAACAAGGCGCTGGCAGAGGAAAATAAGCTCTCCATAGGAGCCAAAAACCTGATCCAGATTCAGCTGAGCCAGCAGCGGGAAGCCCACGAAAATATTAAAATCCTGCGCGACATCTAATCGATATCCGTTATAACTTAACGTTAGGTACAACGTTAAATAGGTCTCTGACTTACATGCAGAGACCTATACTGAAGTTCCTTGGGAATAAGACCGGTGACAAAATCCATATTGCAAATAATCAAAAATTTATCTAAGTTTGTCGGCACCTACTACAAATGCCGTGAATCTTAAAAATGAGATCGAATCTAAATACATCCTTCAGCGTCTAGAGCAGGGTGACAGGCAGGTGTTCGACCTTGTTTTTAAATCCTATTGGGATCCCCTACTCATCTACCTGTCCAAACTGGTGAAAGACCAGACCGATGCAGAAGATCTCTTGCAGAATATTTTCGTCAATCTCTGGAACAAAACTCAATCGTCCGAAATACAGGATATCCACGGCTGGTTATATGGGGCTGCCCGCAAGAGCGCTCTTTTCTATCACCGGACACAAGGCAACCAAAAAAAGCTGATTGCGTCTATTTTGGAATATATCGACGTAACCGGATTTTCTTTGAGCGAACAGCAGCAAGGTAAAGAGCTCCAGCAGATTATTGATCGTGAAATTGAACGGCTCCCAGCAAAAATGAAAGAGGTATTTCTATTGAGCCGACAGGAACAACTTAGTTATAAGGAAATTGCAGAACGTCTGGACATCTCTGACCAAACGGTCAAAAAACAGATCAGCAACGCACTGAACATTCTGAGAAACAACCTCAAGAAACAGGGGCTCTATTCGCTACTGCTCCTCCTTCTCATCGACTTAAAATAAATTTCATTATTTTTTAATGTTTATCTACCACCAAATACGTTTTGGTGCAACTATACTATAAACAATGGCGCCCATGGAACCGAACAACATTGCAAAAATCTTATTGAAGTACGAACTCGGTATCAGTTCAGCGGAAGAAAACCAGCTGATAGAATCGTGGTACGAAGCGCAGCAAGCTGTGGAATGGGAACTGGATAGCGCCACAAAGGAAGATCGTAAAAATGCCATACTCCTTCAAATCCAACAGCAGCTTGATGCAAAGCCAGCCTCGCGCAGGCCATTGTACCAAAGGGCCGCTTGGATCAGCGCTGCAGCTGCCGTCCTGCTGATTGCTTTTGCTTTACTTTTTATCCCGCGTGGACAATCGCATCACGATACCCTAGCCGCGATAGATCAATTCAAACCCGGACAAGAAAAGGCCATCCTGAAATTGGAAGACGGGTCAAGCATCGCACTCAAAGGAGGCAAATCGGGTGTTAAAATCGTCAACGGAACAGCCGTCTATTTAGATGGATCCCCTATCAGCGCTATGGAATTGCAATCGCGCAAATTAACCGTTGAAGTTCCCAAAGGGGGGCAATATCAGGTCAACCTGCCCGATGGCAGTAAAGTATGGCTGAATGCTGCTTCGACAATCAGCTATCCAATGCAATTTGCTGACGACAAACGGGAAGTCTTGTTAACAGGAGAAGCTTATTTTGAAGTAAGCAAAAACCCACATAAACCCTTTATCGTGAAATCCAGAAACCAGGAAGTGAAGGTATTGGGCACCATATTCAACATCAACAGTTATTACAACCGCGAGTTTGTGGAAACTACGCTGCTTGAAGGTTCGGTCGATGTAAATCAACGCCTGCTTGTACCTGGACAGCGATCGCTCATCTCCAAGACATCGATCCAGATTCTACCGGCCAATATCGAAGCAGCGACGGCCTGGAAGAAAGGATATTTCCTATTTGACAACGAACGGCTCGATGCGATTTTGGCTACACTTTCAAGATGGTACAATGTAGACTTTGAATACGAAGACTCAGCTACCAAACAGCTTGTCTTTTGGGGATCTATCGACAAAAATCAATCATTGACCAAAACGCTTACCTTTTTGGAAAGCACCGGTCAATTAAACTTTAACTATCGTGACGGCAAAATAGTTGTCCAAAAAAATAAATAACGAAGCCTTTTTAATACAGAAATCTAAACATATTAACCTAAATCACAGACCCGATGAATCGTCTAAAAAACTTGCTCTTGGTCACGTCGCTTCTTGCTGGTAGCACAGTCGTTGGTCAACAGCTCAATTATCAGGGCAAACCAACACTCAAAGAACTTTTTTCAACCATCCGACAACAGACAGGCTATAACATCATTGCCTCTGGCAATCAGATAAACCTTAATACCGTCGTTAAAGTTCAGGCAAAGGATAAGGCTTTGCGTGATGTTCTTGAAGAAGCCTTTAAGGATTTACCGTTCACTTTTAAAATCGTTGGAAAAGAGATCACCATTCTTCCACGGGAGAAAAGCGGCCAACAGCATCAAAAACAACAGCAACCTGCCAAACAGCTTTTTGTGGACGGCACCGTAAGGGACAAATCCGGCCCCGTAGAATTGGTAACCGTTTACAACAAAAGCAACGACAAAGTCACTTTCACCAATGATAAAGGCGCTTTTAAAATCGAGCGGACCAGCCATACGGATACCTTAGTATTCAGTTCCGTTGGTTACGAAGAAAGGCAGCTTGCTGTGTCAACTAGCCAAAACACCGTTGCCATGCAACTGTTGCAGACGCAGAACCTGCTTGATGAAGTCAGCGTACTGTCGTATGGGCAAGAGGTATCCAAACGGCTCAATACAGGCTCTACTTCTAGCGTCACTGCAGCCACCATTGAGAAAACACCAACAGCAGACCCGCTCATTGCACTCCAAAACCGGGTTCCCGGTATGATGATCAATACCTTAAACGGCCTTCCCGGCATACAGACTCAGGTGCAAATACGGGGTATTAATACCGTCAACCAGGATGGTGAAGCGCGACAACCCTTGTACATTGTTGATGGTATTCCTTTTAATAGCAGTTCACTCGCCTATATCGGTGCGAATGGCCTCACCTCCTCCTATTTAGGTGAAAGCCCTTTTAAAAGTATCGACCCCAGCACGATTGCCAGCATTGAAGTACTTAAAGATGCTGATGCTACTGCGATCTATGGTGCCCGGGGTGCCAATGGTGTGATCCTGATCACCACCAAACGCGGTAAGGCAGGTCGCCCCACCATTAGTGCTGATTATTACCATAGTTTTGGTTCTATCGCTAACTATGTAAAAATGCTCAATACCGCCCAATATCTGGAGATGCGTCGTGAAGCTGCAAATAACGATGGTATTGAGCTTACGCCCAATGATTACCCTGACCTGCTGAAATGGAGCCAAACGGAAGATCACGACTGGCAAAAAGAATATTTTGGCAATGTCGCCCATACGTCCAATGCTGAATTATCCTTATCGGGTGGATCATCGGGATTCAACTACCTCCTTGGCGGTGGCTTTAGGCGTGAAAACACTGTATATCAAAAGAAAAATGGTCTTACCGTCGGCAACTTCCGAAGCAACCTCGACTACCACAGTAAAGACGGCAAATTTAAAGCTTCCCTTTCGGCGAGCTATGCAACGGATAAAAACGAAGTCATCCCACTATCGTTTACCAACTTTCAGACCCTGCCTCCAAATTTCTCCCTTTACGATGCTGATGGAGATTTAAATTGGACGATAGATAACCCTATTGCTGCGCTGGAGCGTACAGTTGAAAATAGAACTAAAAATTTAATCAGCAATATCGCGCTGAGCTATGAGTTGTTACCTAATCTTGTGGCCAAAATCAATACCGGTTATACGCGCATGAAAATGGACCAGCTCGCCATCAATCCACGGAGATCATTCAGGCCGTCCGAAAACATCTTAGGCAACAACACTTTTACCAAGGCCAGCGCAGCTACCTTTAATTTTGAGCCTCAGCTGAATTATGATCTGATCGTGGGGCGCAGTTCATTTCGTGCCCTTCTCGGGGGTACTTATATCCATCGCGGTAACTCAGCAATTACCACAAGTGGAAACGGCTATACAGACGATAGTCAGATTAGGGACATCCATGCCGCACCAATCATCAATATTGAACCTAAGGACACTCAGTACCGTTTCCTTTCGGGATTTGCCCGCGTGGGATGGACGTTTGACCAAAAATATGTCATCAATGCAACTGTCAGACGTGACGGCTCTTCCCGTTTTGGTCCAGGGAAAAAATATGGTAACTTTTGGTCTGTCGGTACAGCGTGGATCCTCAGCGAAGAGAACTGGTTAAAGGATAATCAGTTTGGCTTGAGTTTTGCCAAATTGCGCGGCAGCTACGGTCTGACGGGTAATGATAATATTGGCGACTACTCCTATTTCGTGAATTACGAACGTATATTCGACAATTACCAAGGGCAGGGCTATCTTCCCAAGAACCCATTCAATGCAAATTATCAGTGGGAAGTCAACAAAAAGCTTGACCTTGCTGCTGAAATGGGCTTCTTGAAAGACCGCATCATCTTTGAAGCAAACTATTACCGCAATCGGTCGGGCAATCAATTAGTTGGCTACGGATTACCTACACAGGTGGGTTTTAGTTCGGTCAACCAAAACCTGGATGCCAATGTACAGAATAGCGGCTGGGAATTTAGCCTGCAGACCACACCGATCAACACCTTGGCCTTCACCTGGAAGACCAACTTTACCATGAGCATCAACCGCAACAAACTCCTGTCTTATCCCAATCTTGCAAGCTCCTCCAACAGCCTCACCTATCAGATCGGTAAACCATTAAATCTGATCTGGGGGTATGAATATCTAGGAATCAACGCTGCAGATGGGCAACCGCAATTCCGCGATGTGAATGGCGACGGTTTTATCAGTTTTCCAGATGACTATGTCCCGTTGGCAAACAATATTCCGACCTTCTTTGGTGGTCTCGGCAACTCGTTCAATTATAAAAACTTTGATCTCGACGTATTTTTTAGTTTCAAAAAGAACAAGCATATCTACAATTATCCATTTACGAGTGCCGGAAGTGTCATCAATGCCCCCGCAATTGTCTTGGACAGATGGCAACATCCGGGTGCGGAAGCTAAATTTCCGGCCTACACCACCAATTCTAGTACCATGTCGGACTACAATTCATCGAGTGCCAATTTTGTGGACGGGTCGTACATCCGCTTAAGCAATATTACCCTAAGCTACTCGGTACCGGGTAAAATGCTTGAGAAGCTAAAACTTAAAAACCTACGCGCCTATGCCACTGGAGCCAATCTACTGACCATCACCAGTTATAAGGGTACCGATCCAGAGACCGGCGTGGATATGCCCATGCTTAGGACATTTACACTGGGGATACGGACTTCATTTTAAACCATTTAGACTACGGACATGAAAACCAACTATATCAAATTATTGAGCTTCCTTTTACCTGTTGCCTTAGGTATGAGCAGTTGCAACAAACTGCTGGAGGTGACGCCAAAATATATCTACACAACGGATCAAATTTATGCGAATGACACCATGGCCGACAGTGTTGTCGTCGGGATGTATGGCCGATTTGCTGCTTATCAAAATGATCTTTCACTGAACACGGGATTATCTTCCGACGAGCTGATACCCGGTATCAATAGCTTTAACCCCGGGTATAGCTTTATGTACAGCTACAACCTCAATCCCTTTTCGGCGCAGACGAATGACTTTTGGGGAAATCTATATTCCATCATTGGGGTTAGCAATGCAATCATTGAAGGCGTTGGGCAATCCAAGGGCATGACGCAAGCTGGCAAGGATGAAGCCATCGGCCAAGCTAAATTTATGCGGGCCCTCAATTACTATTTTTTGGTCAATCTCTATGGCGATGTTCCTTTGGTGCTGACGACTAATTATCCGGAAGAACGGCTCAAACCGCGCGCAGCGGTAGCGGCAGTGTATACGCAGATCATTCAGGATCTGGAAGATGCCAGCCAGCTTTTAGGCTCGGATTATCCGGGCGAGCGCGTGAAGGCCAATAAGTGGGCTGCATTGGCCCTGTTGTCGCGCGTATACCTATTTACCAAAGACTGGACAAAAGCTGAGCAGGCCGCCAGTCAGGTGATCGCACAGTCGCAGTTGTTCCAACTGGGCCATTTTGATCGTGCAGACGGGGGCGAGCCAATGGATATCTTTACCAAAAACAATCCCGAGCAGATATTGCAGCTATGGAACAGTATGGGCGCCTCCATTGGTATCGGCATAAAAGGAGAGTTTGCCAGCTTTGGCGTAACTGAAGATGCAACGGGTCTATTGCCAGCATTTGAGGAGAACGATAAACGAAAAGAAAACTTCGTCCGTTTTGAAGAAACAGTAAACGGCTATCAGATCAACAAATACCGTTCGGACGGCGAAGCCGGATCTGCAAACAATGAGTATACCTCGGTGTTGCGCCTGGGCGAACAATACCTCAACCGTGCCGAGGCACGCCTGGAACTTGGTCTCTCAACGGCTGTTGATGATATCAATATCCTACGCAGGCGTGCGGGACTTACGGATTTATCCAGTGGATTATCTAAATCACAGGCGAGAGCAGCCATCGTGCAGGAGCGTCGCGTTGAACTCTGTTTCGAATGGGGCGACCGTTGGTTTACTCTCAAACGCTTGGGGCTAGCCGATAACGTGATGAAAAAAGCAAAACCGACCACCTGGAAGACGTTTGCCCAACTCTACCCTTTACCGACCGTTGAGCTTCAAAATAACAGAGAATTAACGCAAAATCCGGGATATAACAACTAAACACGATATACAATGAGAATTACGCTATTAGCTTTTGCCTTTCTTTATTCCCTATGCTTCGTCAAGGCGCAGGAAAAAGCAACCTACCAGCTTCAGGGAACGCTTGCGGGCGCACCAAAAAATCACCAGGGAAAACTATTTCTGCAACGCTTTGGCTCCGATCTCCCGCTTGATTCTGCCCGGCTGGAACAAGGCCATTTTCGCTTTAAAGGTACTTCCGAAGGACCTGAAATCGCGAATCTATTTTACATGGATGCTACGGGGGAACGATCGGAAACACTCGATTTCTATTTGCACCCTGGCAAGATAACGATTCGGGCCAAATTCGGTCAACTTAATCAAGCGGAGATAGCGGGCTCAACATTGAATACTGAAGCTAGAAGCTTTGACAAAACGCATCAGACGATATTGGACAGCATCAGTACACTAATGGCTGCCTATTTCGAGGCAGAGAATGCTTTTTCCCAAGATAGTTTTCGCATGGATTCGCCGGCACGGGCTACCATCAACACGATTGACTCGAGCCTCAACAAATGGTCTGCGGCACTACAGAAAGCACAGATCAACTATGTGCAGCAGCATACGGATCATCTACTCAGCCTTTTTAAACTACAGGCACTCCTGAAAGATCCCAGCAATCAGCAACTGGTATCGGAGCTGTTTGACAAACTTACACCATCCCTTCAAGATTCGCCGTTGGGCCAGGAGGTCCGAGAGCAGCTTGCCAATCTTAAAAATCTAAAGGTCGGTGATATCGCACCAGAATTTTTATTAGCGGATACTGCCGGACGTCAGGTGAAGCTGACCGACTTTCGGGGCAAATATGTACTCGTTGATTTCTGGGCCAGTTGGTGTGTACCCTGCCGCGTGGAAAATGAACACGTAGCAAAAGCCTACGATGCTTTTAAAGTTAACGGGTTTGAAGTATTGGGTGTCTCCACAGATTTTGCGCTCAGCAGCTGGAAAAAAGCCGTTTCGGACGATGGTATGACCTGGACCAATGTGGTTGATCCGGATGGTCAGGTGAGCGCAGCATATCATATCAAAAGTATTCCCTCCAATTACCTCTTGGATCCCACAGGGAAAATCATCGGCATCAACCTACGCGGCGACGCCCTTTATGAAACACTAAAAAACATATTCTAATTCGCAATTTTATCACAATTATATGCATTTAAAAAAACTGCTCTACCTTTCCCTGTTAGGTTTTAGTCCGGTGCTTGCCCATAGCAGTAGCACCCCCGGGGCGACGGAAATCGTATGGGCAAAATACGAAGCCGATACCACCGCTTTACCTTTTGACAAAAGCGTCCGTTATGGTAAACTGGCCAATGGACTCACCTATTATATCCGTAAGAATACCGAACCCCAAGAACGTGTTTATATGTATCTGGTCAACAAGGTGGGATCTATCCTGGAGAACGAAAAGCAGCGTGGGCTGGCGCATTTTCTGGAGCATATGGCCTTCAATGGCACGACGCACTATCCCGACAACAGCCTGGTTGACTACCTGCAAAAAAATGGGATCAGCTTTGGTGCCGATATCAACGCGTATACCAGCTTCAACGAAACCGTTTATCAACTGCAGCTGCCGTCCAATGATGGCAAACTTGTTGGCAACGGCTTTCAGATTCTTCAAGACTGGGCACAGGGTATCAGTCTGACCCATCGCGAAATCGACAAAGAGCGTGGCGTGATATTGGAAGAAAAGCGTGCCGGCAAGAGCCTGGGCGAGCGCATCCAGGACAAGACTTTACCTGTCGCGCTCAATCATTCCCTATACGCACAGCGCATTCCAATTGGTACCGAAGAAGTCATTCAACATTTCCCTTATGAGGAAATTGAGCATTTTTATAAAAGCTGGTACCGCCCCAACCTCCAAGCCGTTATTGTCGTCGGTGATATCGATGTCGACCAGACCGAGCGAACGCTGAAAAAACAGTTTTCGTCGCTCAAAAATCCTTTGCAGCCAACAGCTCGAAAAACATACCACATTCCACTGCAGGGCAAAAATCAATTTATGGTGGTGACGGATCCTGAAATTACCGCAACCTCCATTGCGATCAGCATCAAACACCCCGAGCGTAAATTAGAGAACCTCGCCGACTATAAGCACAACCTGATCAAGACCTTGTTTAACACCATGATGGCAGGGCGATATAGTCCATTATTTCGCATAGCGAATCCGCCCTTTTTGAGCGGTGGCGCATCATTGGGTGGCTTTATGGGTGGACTAGATGTATTTCAGATCGAACTCACGGCCAAACCAGGTCGTCTGAAAGAAGGTTTTGACGCTGTATGGCGTGAACTTTTGCGGGCGAAACAGTATGGCTTTACGGCCGCAGAACTGCAACGCGCCAAGGATACCTATATGAACCAAATGGAAAATATGCTCGAAGAAAAGGACAAGATTGCCTCCGAACAATATGTACAGGAATATATTCAGCATTTTCTGAACGGGGTAGCCTCTCCGGGTATCGATCATGAGATGAAACTGACGCGCGAAATGCTTCCGGCGGTCAGCCTTTCGGACATCCAGCAGCTCTTGCAACAGTATCTAACCGATAGCAACCGCGACATCATTATTTCAGCTCCTGAAGGCGATCAGGCAAATGTGCCGAAAGAGGCCGACATCAACAGTTGGATCGCTACGTTGTCTAAAGAGAAACAGACGGCATTTACAGAAGAAACAAGCGATCTGCCACTGCTCAAACGGGAAGCTCAGTCCGGTACGATTGTTAAAGAAGAAAAAGACAGCAGGTTAGGAACCACGACCTTGACGTTGAGCAACGACGTCCGGGTAATCTTAAAACCAACCAACTACCAAAACAATCAGATCACCTTTCAGGGATATTCCTATGGCGGAACATCACTTTACGATGATCGAGATTTTCAGAGCGCGACCAATGCCGTTGGCCTTATTGCTGCCAGCGGGCTGGGCAACTATACTGCCGACCAATTTGAAAAATCATTAGCCGGACGAACGGCCTCGGCATCACCCTTTATCAGTGAGACTGCCCAGGGCGTAAGCGGCTATGCCAACAACAAAGACCTTGAACTTGCCCTGCAAATGATGTACGGGTACTTTACACAACCTCGCCTGGACACCGCTATTGTTGCGGGTATCTTGGCCAATGCCAAAGACGGGCTTAAAGACCGCGACAAGAATGGCGACGCTGTATTCCAAGACTCGGTCATGGCCATCCTGTCGGGCAATAATGTTCGTCGCACGGGTTTAACGATGGAAAAGATCAATCAGATCAATCCTCAGCGTGCTTTGGACATCTACAAAGAACGTTTTGCCAATGCTTCGGGGTTCAATTTTACTTTTGTGGGTAGCTTTGACATTGAAAAAATAAAGCCATTACTTGCTAAATACATTGGTGGACTACCCAACATATCATCCAAGGCACCTGCTTACCGCAATTTAAACATCCACATTCCTGCAGGAAAGATCGAGAAAAAGCTGGCGCTGAGCAAAGAAGACAAAGCGATGGTCTATCTCGTGCTCTCGGGCCCGTATGACTATAGTGAGGCAAATAACATGGCATTGCAGGCCTTTCGGGAAGTATTGGACATCCGCTTGTTGGAAAGATTGCGTGAGGAAGAGGGCGGTGTGTATTCGCCATCTATACAAATGGACTATAGTAAGCTGCCCGATGCACGGTATACGCTTACTGTAGCTTTCAGCTGTTCGGTGGCCAATGCGGACAAACTCGCGAAGTATTCACTTGAAGAAATTGAGCAATTAAAAACAGCAGGGCCTTCTGTTGCCAATCTCGACAAATTCAAAGCGAATGACAAGCTAAACTACGAATCCGCGCTGAAAACAAATGATTTTTGGTCGAACTACCTGTACAGCAATCTGTATAATGGCGATGATATGTACCTTATTTTTGAACGTGCATCGTTACGCGATCAGCTGACCCCAGCGCTAGTTAAAGCTGTTGCTAAACGCTATATCAGTGACCAAAACGTTATTAAGATCGTGCAGCTTCCAGAAGTAAAAAAATAAATACAGAAGGGCTATTGACATCGCATTATTTTCATAAGCACTGAACACAAGAAAGCCGTAAAGAAATATATTCTTTGCGGCTTTCTTGTTTACTGACCAAACCTCCTGATTGACCGAAAAAGGAAATTGTCTATCACTGGAATTTATGGTTGCCCATCTATGATTGCGAGCAACATCATGTTTTAAAAAAAGCTTCGAAATTTCCAAGCCAGTGCAAATGCCACTAACAGCAATCCGATGAGCCAAAGATTGGGGACTACCCATGCACTCCATTTTTCTGTGCTTTGCTGCTGCAGCGTTTTTACGCGGCTAGCGCTGCTGTTTGTAGAAGCCTCCTGTTTATTACTGATCTTTAACTGAGATTCCAGCATGGCAAACTGCCCCTTTTGACCGATCAAACCACTATCGGGGTGAAAGCGAAAACTGCTATCCGTCAAAAAAAGCCAATGCCGCGATTGGCTGTCTCTCTGTCCGCTGTACCAAATATCGAGTTGCTGCTTGTATTTTGACTGCGTTTGTTCTTCCCGCAGAGCTTCTTTCCGCTCGCTTTGATAAAGTTTACAGGAACAAAATAACAAGAAGACTATTAAAAAAACTGACCGCTTGTACATATACCTTACCATATCCCCTCCCCTCAATCCAGCCAATTTGAAAAAGCATAAATAGTAGCCAAAGGACGCCGCTTGCACAACACACGATTGTCCACATTCCCTTCGACGGTCAGTATCCATCTCCCCTCCTTTTTGCGCACAATCCCTACATGGTTGATACGCTGGAGATTGGAGCTATAGATGGCGAAGAGATCTGCCTGGCGGACAGTCCCCTGACTAATCTGCTGTGCCGTATACCGACGCGCCAACGGAAACAGTGCCGGACTCCAGGCATTGCGCGGAGCTGCAAGGCCCGCCTGGCCATAACACCAGGAGACAAAAGCGGCACACCAGGCATGGCCCTTTCCAAGACCAGTATACGCGAGGTATTCTTCGACCCGCTTGCCATCGTTATTACCTGTGGCTTCCTGCACGCCAATCTCCTGTACAGCGATATCGACAATGCGTTCGCGTACACCCGAACTGGCGTAGCGTTTCTCTGATGGGTCATCCACCTGCCCCAGGCCAGGGTTTGTACTTGGAAGCTCAGCATAACTGTCTAAGCTGTTCTGGTCGATTACAGTAGCATCGCCAGCACGGCCAAGAACGAGAACAGCGACAGAAAGAAAACCGAAAAATAAATAATGCATTGTTGCCATGAGGTCAATTGATTAAAGTGAACACTAAATTGCTGACGAAAGAGCTTAAAAGGCTGCCACAGGATCTCCTGTAGCCAGTAGCAGCAGTAGATGATCAATAGGGCCGCCAATACGGCAAAGAACAATACCGAAAGAATACCGATATCCACGACCCCAGCCGTGGGATCTATCGCTTGCAGCAGAAAGCCTGCAGCAATAAAAAATACCATAAGACAGGCCAGACTGATGCCCAGTACCCATCTCCCTGTCAAAGGCCAATAGATATCCTCGATATCCGCGACCAATTGTTGTTGTATTATTTTCATTTGTTTGATTTTAAATTTTACCTAATCGAATCAATTCATTTTAAAAAAAGGAGCTGCTCCCGAAAGAGCAGTCTCCATAAATCCGCTCAGCTAGGTGAGCACAAATTCCCCCAAATACTGGCTGCTTGATGTAATTACTCCGTCCCGATGGATGTTAAATGTCCAGCCGACTATTGTCTTACCGGTATAGCTGTCTGGCAGCGTAATATCCATTGCGGCATCAAGTCGTGTTGCACCTTCAAATGCAAAAAAGAGGTTTTCTATTACGTCGTACAGAATCACAAGGACCTGATCATCATCAAACGCATTGAAGCGGTTTCCGATCGGATCCCAGGTCAAAGACAATACCTTCGGAAAAGATTCAACTGTCTGCAACCCTACCAGAGCGGCCAAACCACCGCTTGCAATTTTCACGACACTATAGTCGACCGTAAAATTGGGATAAGTCCCCTGAAACGCATTATTGATAAATTGTTGGAAAGCTACATTGTAGCCCGTTTTGTTTCTTTGTTTGCTGTCCGAAAAACCCAGCATCAGGATATCTTTAATGGATTTGAGAAAACTGGTTGTTATCCCAAACTTCATGCGCTGTGCCAGCTGATCTTCCGATGCGGCTTTTGAACTTTTCTTTGGAAGCGAGCGTACATAGTCTATACCCCGCCACGACGAACCTACGATGTTACCCACTTTACCTTGGTAGGCCCCGTGAATTCCTTTTATAAATCTTGCCATGTTATTAATTTTTAAAATGTTAAACCATAAGGTGGCGCTGCAGGCAGCCACGATATCGATATCATGACACTAAGGTAAAGTGGTTTGTCAGCGCCGTAGGCCTAATGGCGCCATCTTGCGCCATTTGTCTGAAGATGCCATTTTTGGCGACATACAAACCGAACTATAGGTTGGAAAACACCGTATTTTCGAGCGGTTTCGATACAGTCTCGCCCGCTTCTGGATTAGTCATTCTTCGTCAGTTTGAGGCTATTTTTAGGCCGTCCAAAGGCTGATACATTGCCAATATGACAAGGTCTAAGCAGAGAAACACCAAAGAAACACCAAAGAACAGGCAGAGAAACACCAAAGAAATACCAACGGATAAGCAATGAAGTAGCCTAGTGTAGGTAATCAAACAGTAAGGAAATGGCAAGCCAGTATACTAGCAATACCAAACCAATACGCCACAACAAGTAAAGAATTGGGCATAAATCGGCAATGAAAACAGGGAATAAAAAAGGCCAACCTTTTCATAAAAGATCAGCCTACTAAACACCAGAACTCAAATTAGTCCCTTAGCGATACTCCGCTTGATTGCATCCTGTAGGTCCTCTTCGCGGTAGTAATGTTTGTTACCCAGATAAATGGGCTTAAGGACACCCGATTTCACCCAGCGGTTGTAGGTTCGTTCGGAGATGCCTAATCTTGACACCACAGCCATGCGGGTCATCAATTCATCAATGTTCCACTTTGTCATTTGTCCAGACTCTGAAAGGAGGTGGTGTGCTGATAGTTTTGCATTGATTTCTCGCAACAATTGTACGATTTCATCCAATTGTGACATAAAATATTCCATTGGTCGATACCATGAAATGAGGGCAGCCTACCCTTTACTTATTATTTTGTTTATATACTTCATATTGGTGTTTAAAATTCGCTTTATAAGATCTCGTCATCAAAATAGGAAAAGTATTTCTTGGTTTCATCAAGTATAATTCATCCGTGCGTACTAGATCGACCTTCGCTAAATTAACCAAGGTATTACGTCGTGGACGCGCAAACTTAGCGACCGGAAGCTCGGATTGTAATGCTCTAAGGTTTCCACCAAATCGATAGGCCTCTTCTGCCATGAAAATATCTATTTTGTTATCGTCGACAAAAGCATAGTAAATTTGATCAACTTCTATTTCTATCATTTTGTTTTCGAGACTTTTCATCCTTAGGCTTTTTACATCACGCGTTTTCATATCCAATCTTTTGTCGACCATCTCGACTACATCTTCCATTTTCGCCTTTAAAGCGTTAAAACTAATCTTTTTACTGAAATAAGTATAGATACCTGCCTCATTGGCTTTAAAGACGTAATCTGTATGCGCAGAACAGGCTACCATCAATGGCGGATTAGGGATCAATTTAGCCAGTTTTATTCCATCAATATCGGCATCGCCAAGGTCCATATCCAGTATCACAATATCCACTTCATTTTCTTTCAAATATTCAATGGCTTGCACGGGATTATTCACAATCTCGATATCCTCATTGATAAAAGGAAGCTCTTTTAAGGACATCAGCACATATACCAACGAACCGGGTTCATCGTCCACGATCAATACCCTATAATTTAGCTTATTCATTTCTTTTCAAAAAATTTTAGTTTAATATGTATAGAAAAGATCCCATTTTGTTGCTGTGTCTCCAGTGTGGTCTGATAATCTACTTGTTCCAGTTTCGCGCGCAGTAATCCAAAGCCAGTTTCAGTGCTGATTTTATCACTTTTGGGCGCCCAATGGTTTGTGCAACACCAAGACATTTCAACCCCGTTGCCAAGGAGCGTAAATACGATTGGATAATCTGCCGATATAAGCGCATGTTTTAAACAGTTTTCCAGCGGGAAGAATAATATGCCTGTTGGTATTGCCGGATAAGTAGCCTTTCCTGTTAGAGGCTCATAGCGAACAGCTCTTTCTCCATAGTAATCCTGTAGCAGCCGAATGAAACAATTGAGCTCGTCAAGCTCTTCCTCAAAAGGTTTGAGTTCACCATTTTTCTCGATTTCCAGCAAATAAGCCAAAAACTGGATGATATCCCGTTTGGTACGTTTATCGGATGGCTCCCCATCAATCAACATTTTACCAAAGCTTGTCAGAAATATCGTTGTCAGGAAATGCGAGGTGTATTGAATTCCCAAAGCCCTTTCCCTAAATTGTTTCAGGTCCTCATTCAGGTCATTTCTTTCCTTTCTTAGCAGCGATGCTCTATAACGAAAGAAAACTCCTGCCGCTAGTAAATTAGCGACCAGATATCCACTGATAATCCTAAAATAAAACTTTGGCAGATTGGCGGATTGCACATGACGAGAGAAACGTATATTAACCGTCGGAAGTATCGTGTAAATTAAGCTATGGATGCAGGGAATAACCGTCAAGGAAATAAGGATATACAGCGCTACACTTATTATTCTTCGTTTATTTCCTTCTTTCCAGATATATAAGTACAGTACAGTTATCATATAACTGTATACCGTATACAAAGATGCAGCAATTACAATCTGGATAACGGGAATAGCTTCTTCACTCCATAACAAATTTGCCAACCCTACTAAAGTCAACATAAAAGCAAAAACAAGCATATTCTGATACGCCAAATGAAGTATGTTTCGCATGGTAACCCGTCAGTTTACTTAAGCAATTTAAGTTAAAAAAATATTTTTATACAAATTGGTAACAAAAATATTTCCTATTAAATATCCCCTTCCTTTCTTCGAGTTGAACATGAATATTTTCTGCTAGTTTCAAACTAAAGTTAGGCGTTATATATGATTTGATTTTATAACAATTGAGAACATGTAAATATGCCCAGCATTCCCAACGCCAGGGTTCATCCTTGATTTGATTGGCTAAGAATTGAAACAGCAATTGCATACTGCGCATTAGATAATCTTCCCTATTTTCGTGGTTCAATCGATAAATCGCTGGCCCCATAAACAGGTAATAGCGGTCATTTTTGACGGTATGGGATAGTGGGACAATCGGCATTTGATGTAAAAAGCTCAGTACAGCAATACCTTTGCGTACATAGATGGAGCTTTCCAAAAAACTAACTTTCAGTTTTCTCTCCAGCGTGTCCGTGGTTCCGCTATTTCCATCGCCAAATATCAGCAAGTGTCTCCCCGCACGCATCGTCGTCCTAGCCTTCAATAGTACACTTGGATCGTCGCTCATCAAAAAGCTGTGTGATGTCCCCTTTTCATGACATAGATCACGAAGTGCTGACATTTCTTGCTGATGCTTTGCAAATACTTTTCTATCCAATAAGATATCGAACTGGATGTTATTTTCAGCTAGTACCTGAGGGATATAGGCATGCATCCCCAAGTGATACAGTACCAAAATACTGGGTTCGGCTTCAAGTAGCAATTTTATTGCGTCAGTATTCCAAATCAGATTAGAATGCAAGGGTTTGGGCAAATGATAATTGCACCATTGTTGGTAAATAAATTGGTGTTGCTCCCATTTCAATCGGGGCATGTAGCGGTGCAGATGCGCCGAAAATAGCGCATAGCTCCAGCTGTGGTTGTCTTCTGAATATATCATTTAAGGCGATTTATAGAAGGGAGGAAGAAAGCACTATCGTTTTCATTCCTCCCTGAAGGGTATTTGGCTGCGCGAATTAGAAAGTTAAGATGGGACAACTTTCCTCATCTTTGACCTCACCGGAAATAAAAGATTGCAGCTCATCCCATTGTAAAATAGGCTGCGCTTCCATTGCCTGATCTATGCCATTGAATACCTGATCTTTCAAGATTTTCATTTCATACTATCTTTGATTTACAATTGGTTCTTCAAAGGATTGTACCTTCCCTCTGTTGAACACTTGACTACTCCATATCGGATCCGACGGTGGCAAATATGTTAGAACAAATAAATCCTTTCAAAAAAAATTGTACATATACGGGTTATTGTCATCTACAATTCAAATACAGCTTAGATCTGTCATCTACAATTAAAAAATGTCAACTAAAATTTAATTCCGTCAACTGCATTAAAAAACTGGTCATGTACAATTTTATTTGGCTCCCTCTAAATAAACTTCATAAAATCATCTTTTAACTAATTATATAATTAAGATGAAAAGATCTTACCAATTTTCGTTAAATGAGGATTTTAGTGTTGTTACGCATCCTCAGCAAACATTCAGTTACCCTATTCGCAATGCAGAGCAAATGCACTGGCAGTCTACCCACAATCAGATCAGCGAGCAGACCTTCGATGGGCGGTATGCTTACCTCTATTACTATGAGTATTGGATCAACGAGGCAATGGATCTCGAGGTGGAGATCACGATGAACGACCTGCATCTCATTTATCCCCAGTTAAGTGCAGGCCATATTTACGGCAAACGTATGGATCAATCCTTTACCTTTGAGTTATCCGAAGCAAAGGGTGCCTATTTTTACCTAGCTAAAGGCATTTACAACTTACACCTGCCGGTCGGCCATCACATACTCATTGGCTTTATTGTGGATGCCGGTATGTTCAGACCGCCTGTCCTACAGCAATTCTCTTTTATCAGACATCTTATTCAAGCTAAGAAGGAACAGTCGGCGGCAACACTTAAAAGTGCAGACTTTAGGGTAGGCCCGCTGACCATCAAATATCTGCGCATCCTATTTAGCAAGCTTAACCCCAATACGCTCAACAACGAGCATATCCTGCTCAGATATTTAATTTTCTTGGTTCATCTCAGCCGTTTTAAGCTCATCGAGGTAGAGGATCCGATCCTGCCACTCCCACAGAAAGCGAAAGAACTGCTCGAAGTGATCGTCTTTCATGAAGGCGCGAAGACGCGCATCCATGAAATTGCTCAGGTTCTGGCTGTCGATCCAGCGAGTCTAAGCCGCCAATATCATCAATTTTACGGTATCAGCATGCGAGACGAACGTAATATATGCTTGCTGTCCTTCGTGCAACTAACCATCGTGGAGCATGATAAACTGGGTGCTACTGCAGATGAGACCGGATTTAGCGGTCCGAGTGAACTGAACAGGTTTATAAAAAAGTTGACCGGCAAAACTGCATCGCAGTTTAAAGCAGAAATTGAAAACAACTCCAAAGATTAAAATAACCGATAAACTTAAACATGAAATTTAACAACAATAAAATACTAGGCAATAAAATCACCCAAGCGATTCTTCAGGATACTTATGACGCTGTACCGCAACTGATGAACTTGTTGGCTCCACAAGGCTGGCGAGAAAGTTCATTCCATCAGGAGCTCATGGCCTGCCGTTATGAGTTATACCATGAATTTCTCCACGTGGATGATCATCTGTCCACAGAGATCGACATCAGGCGAACCGATACGGATCAGAAAATCAGCTGTGAACCACCGCTCAGTTTTGATGAATACCTCTACCTCACCTTTCCACCAATTGGCAATGATCATCTGGAGCTCTTCTATATCCTATCCAACATTTTGATTGAAATTACCTTTACTTCTGCTCTCTACCGAGACCATGAGTTCGATGCTTACTATTTTTACGAAGTGCAATGTGAAGGCATCATGATCCAGTTGGCGTATGTCAATAATCAGGTCGACAAAGAATGGGCTAATATCGCTTTCACTGCCATTCCGCCACCCTATCTCGATGAGATGGACGTACATCACTGTCTGGAACTTTTATTTTCAATTCTAAAAAAGCATGGCTTTAAGCTGGATTATTGGCATGGTGAATTACTCTACATTGTAGAGTTGCAAGATATGTATTGGGCTATTTTGTATGGAGATCTAGACTACGAAGAAAAAGACAGTCGGCGAGAGCGGATTAAATCCGATATCAGCGAAATTCTCCAGCGTTATGACCGCACCTACATTGATCCGCTTGATCTATCGTCAATTGTCGACCTATTCAACCGGCGCTGGGTATGCCCTTTTGTATTGGCCTACCTCCATGTCTATGATGAGTTCCCTAAAGGCTACCCCTATTTATTTTCAGATTATGACGGCTACTAAGGAGCCCGATCAAAGTTGGCATATCGACAGATCAAATTTGGCCTAACGCATGCCCTTTACAACAGTGTAACTTAGCTTCAAATAAAAAACGGTGATATGAAAGATTCTAAATCGATAATAAATACAGGTATAAAATCTGTAAATAAAAATAACAGATTTATGCAATGGGTCAAATTTAACTTGACAGTTTCAAATGTATCAGCGGCTATGCTCATTCTATTATTTGTGTATACTGTACTCTCAAAAATAGCGGATCTCAATTTTTTCCAATATCAATTGGATAATCAGGTGTTTTCCTCGACTGTTTCAAAGATGCTATTTTATCTTTTACCAATTTCACTGATTCTAGCTGTAGCACTTCTATATATCGAACGATACAGAATGATTGGTTTTATATATTCCTTTGGCCTACTCGGTATTTTTACCATATACATTCTATTGATTATACGTGATTATTTTGATCGTATTCCTTGCATTTGCGGTGGTGTCATCACTACGATCAGCTGGAAGGGGCATTTTGTATTTAATCTATTTTTTCTCGGAATAGCAGTTTTAGGGTTTGTGTATTTAATTAAAGAAAGGAGGTCGAACAAGAAGTATGATTAAGTCCCGATCACTTTACGTAAGAAGATCATTATCGGAAAGGGGAAGCGTAGAGCAGCTAGTCGATCCCCATCAACAATTCGGCAGACAAACAAATTATAAATTTAAAGTTTTGTGTTTTTTAGCAAAAAGGCACCAATCATCATGAAAACAAAAAAATTAAACCTTGCATTGATCGCAGTACTTTTAGGTACAGGCTATGTATTCGCAACTAACAATCCCTTGAAACAATCGCAACGCTATTATTTTTACGATAGCGAATGGCATGACACACCACCAGCTCCGGGAACTGCACAATGTCAAACAAATCTCAACAAAATCTGTTCCGCTGAATTTGAAACAATGCCAGAAACATCGACAAACGATGTTGCCTCTAACCCAGTGGCAACACTCATCGTACGTGGAAACTATCAATAGTTAAACCACAACGTAGTCAAACAGAAGAAGGCGTTTACAATACGCCTTCTTTTTTTATCTGATATTTTGTGTAATTCCGGTCATCTGGACTTCTTGAAATGGGATCAGAAAAACATACCTATCATCATTGGGAGGTAAGCGATAGTCTAGACCATTGACTTTCCTTGTCAAGGTCACCGCCCTTTCCGGCTCCAAATTCAGACGTCTAAGATCCGAAAATCTTAAACCTTGTCCTATCAGCTCTTTCCGCCTTTCTTGAAGAATCATTGACAAAGCTTCCTCTTTGGATCTAGCCTTTAGATTGACAAAACGATCATCCCACCTCGTTACCAACAATGCATTCAAATCGGCCATCGCCAAATCCACATTTCCTGACCTCGCATAGCATTCAGCTCGAATTAAAAATTGTTCTCTCGTAGTCAAACCCGCAAAATATTCCGAATCCCCGGTATAGCTCCCTTTAAAATTGTAAAATCCCAATCCGCTATCTTCAAAATATAAATCCTTCCTGAGATCCCCATCGCGATATTCCCCAAATAATTTAGGGTCTACTCCAGTTAAGGTTGATTGAAGAAAAATACTACGCGTCATACATGTATACAGTAGGATTTCGGGATTATCACCACTCAAACCTAGCGGAAAAGGTCTTGGCGCATGGGGGTTCAAAGTACGATAATTCAATAATGCATGATTTTCCTTTAGGCTTAGATCGGCGTACTCTCCTGCATTCGTATAATCACCCATGAGTAAGTATACACGCGCCAATAATGCTAATGCACTATTCCGCGTTGGTCGGCTCTTATGTTTCTCTACATTAGGCAAAAGATCTACGGCCTGCTTCAGATCGGTAACAATTTTTTCAAATCCTTTCTGCACAGTTTCACGATCAAATTTTGCATTGACATCCGAAGTTGTCCGCAAAGGAATACCAAGATCATGATTGGCTGTACTGCTATTGAAAGGTTTTGCAAATCCTTCCAGCAGATTTAAAAAAGCAAATGATCTCCAAAAAAGCGCTGTGCCTTGCAGATTACGATAGGCTACATTCCTAGTGTCCTCTCCTTTTAATTTTGCTAATCCGTCCAAAACTAAATTTGAATTAAAAACCTGCTGATAGCCATAGTACCAGTCATTATCATTTCCATCCATAGCTTTTTCCCAGAGATATGCACCCCGTTCTGCTGTTGACAATATCCCAATAATATCATCGGATGCAACAAAATCATCGGATGATATCGTCCCCAACATGGGAACACCATAATAGATGAAAATATAGGGATCATCCATTAACGCCCTAAAGTCTGAAATTTTTGTCGGAACGATAACCGATAAACTCGGTTTCTTATCCAAAAATTCTTTTTTGCAGCCACAAAAAAAGAAGCTAGATATAATGCTAAAGGTTATTATATAATTTTTCATGTGATCTATTTTTGATTTACAAACCTATTTTAATACCCAAGGACAGTGTCAAGGGCAAGGGCATATTACGATAATCCGGATCTATATGTTGCTTGTTGGCTTTCCAGATCAACCCAATATTATTGGCATAAGCATACAACCCTATTGTACGAAATGGCAGATTATGTTTATTGGAAAACATATAATCCAATCGGATATCCTGAAATCGAATATGATCCCCTTTCTCCACCAATACCTCTGAATATTTGTAGAAATCATCTCTTCCACTAACATTGCTCAAGGGTACGGACGGCACCTGCGTATGGAGTTCATCACCTATTGCCTTCCATCGTTTGCCGTAGTCGCCATGGGTAGGTGTCCCACCTGTAGTAGACCCCAGTCCAAAGTTATTACCGTAAATTACTGATTCACGATGGTAGAAATAGCCCAATCGATAGCTAATCAAAAAGGATAGCGAGAAATTCCTATAGGCAAACGTGTTTCTCAGCGAGCCATAATAAAGTGGTATTGCCGACCCATTAAAAACAATATTCTCTAATGTCGCAGTACTTATGATCTTACTGTAACTTTTGCTCTCCAAGCCGTTTAAATAACCTATAGGATCTCCATTTGATGGATCCAAACCCGCCCAGCGATAGCTAGAAATGCCATAGAGAGGCTTACCCTTGATCGGCACTAGATTGCCATCAAGAAAACCCGAGGAAATGGACTGTTCTGGGACATCCACTACAATATCCTTTGTCCAAGATAATAGGCCTGTCGCCGACCATTTAATATTTCTCTCTAATATTTTAGCATTTATAGTCAGATCCAAACCGTTTCCCTTTGTACTGGCTACATTTCCCTTAAAAAACATTACACCCGTAGAGTACGGATAAGGTACCGATCCATAGAGATCGTGGTTACGTTTTGTATAGTATTCAATGCTTCCTGTTATGCGATTAGCCTTCATTCCAAAATCCATTCCGATATTAAACATGGCCATTTTCTCCCAACGTAAGCTAGGATTTGGCGGATTTTCAACAACGGCGTACGGCTCACCTATCGGTGAAGATGAAGCGTTGGCAAGAGAAGTTATGATATTAGCCGAATAGAAGTTGGACGTGTTACCACTCCTTCCATAGGTCGCCCTCAACTTAAGGTAAGGGAGAAAATCAAGTGAATAGAATGGTTCAGAACTCAAAGTCCAGGCAGCACCAACGGAAAACAATGGAACACCTTTCTCATTGGTCTTTACTCCATACAGATTACTTTGATCGAAGCGTGTACTGGCAGAAAGACTGTATCTATTTTGGTAAGAATAGCCAGCGTTCATATAATAAGATAAAAATCGATCAGAATTCCCTTTATGGTCATCAATATTAGGTATCTGGGAGGAGCTTGCCGGATTAATGTATTGCGGAATACGCGTTAGATAATCTACTAAAATTCCGTTACCTGTATCTTCTTGATATCCATACGATCTATTGATCCAATTCTCCGAGTTAATTGCCCTTACCTCTATCCCTCCGATTGCACTTAGAACATGTGCGGCACCAAACTTATGTTGAAAATCAAGCTGCCACCTGAAATTATGAGCATCCATTTTTGATAAATAGCCATCTACAACCGAACCTATGGGAACCGCCCGATTCAGACTGCCATCTTTGTTGATTGTCGTGTACCGGTTGATCAGATCCCGAGTGAAATAAGATTCCTCATGCTGATTATTGATTCGATTACTTCTGCTACCTGTATAGTTATATAGAAATTGGGTTGACAATCCGTTCCAAATTTTATATTTCAGGGAGGTATTGATCCGATAATCAGACACATTCGTATTATCATCATTCAAAGCTAGTTCGTCCAAAGGTCTATATTGCCAGTCCAGTAAACCATTTGTTGGCTGTTCCAATATATAGGGCTGTCGCAATTTACTGGAAGACATATTATTTCCACTGTCATCCTTTAATCTGCCATACGGATAAAAGGGAACAAAATTAACATTATTATTTTCAGCTAGAGTTTTAACAAAGTTGACACCTAGTCCCAGCTCCAACCGAGAATTTATCTGATAAACATTGTTAAGGCCTACCGTATATCGATCATGTTCTTGTCCACGCTGATTTTCGAGCGCACGGTCGTACCCAGCAGAGGCACGATAAGAATACCCCTTAGTTCCACCGGAGATATCGAAAGCAACCTGACTGGCGAGACTGTTGCGTTCAAAATATTTAAATTGATCATCGCGGATATCCTGTTGCCGGTATTGCGCTATGGCCGAGATGGCATCGTCCTCAGAAAGTTTACCATCTCGAGCGAGTATTAACATTTCTACTACAGGACTAAGTGCCAATTTATTTTTATTGGTTTCTGTGTTTTTGAAAAAGCCTTTCTTAAAAAGCTCTTGTTCTAGATCGATGTAATCATCTACGCTGATACGTGATCTATAAAATAGATCGCGCTTACCCCCGATCATCAAGTTGCTGTTTATATTAATTTCTACAGGGCGATCATTATTACCTTTTTTGGTCGTAATTACCAGTACACCATTCCCCGCTCTAGCTCCCCAGATAGATGCTGCTGAAGCATCTTTTAAAAGAGTGACACTTTCGACATCATTTGGATTGATTGCGTTTAAGTCACCATCGTAAGGAAAGTTGTCCACGATAATAAGCGGTTTACTACCACCAAAAAGGGTATTTTGTCCCCTAATATTAAACTGGCTTTTAGTAGTAGACGTTCTATTGATTGACAATCCGGCACTCATATCCCCCAATCTACTGAGCACATTTTCACCAGGCCTGCGATTTAATTCCTTATTGTCAATCGTCGCAAATGAGCCTGTAGCTCTTTCTCTCGGTAGTTTTTGGTAGCCCGTCGATACCACCTGAACCTCATCGATTCTACGATCCGAAGGAAGAAGTTCAACAACGAGATTTTTATCAGCCTTTAGAAGCGTAAAACTCTTGCTTTCAAAGCCCGTAAAGCTTACACTAATATAATCGCCCGACTTGCTCTCAAAACTAAAATACCCATCCTTGTCGGTTGCAATCACTAACTTTGTAGCCTTTGATTTTACTGTTGCACCTGATAAAGGTTGTTTATTTTCTTGTGAAATAACCTGACCACGAATCATTAGGTTTTCCTGTGCTTTTATCGGGTCAACATGTATAACCAATATACTCATAAGTATCATGGCACAGCATTTTATTATTTGTTTCATTGCTTTAGCTATCTGTCTTTAAAAACCAATACCTCTATTTCCTTATGCTTTTTTTGGAGTGCCAAGCCATATTTTGCCAGCGCCTGATTGAGACTGCCGACATCAGACATCTTTGCTTCTATTTTGATATCCACTGCTTTTGCATATCCGGTATCGTCTACGATTGGTAAGGGATGATTTTGCAGGTATATCATCCCAAGCTGTTGAGAGATCCATTTGA
Organism: Sphingobacterium sp. UBA3519; assembly: GCF_002377215.1. Classification (NCBI taxonomy): domain Bacteria; kingdom Pseudomonadati; phylum Bacteroidota; class Sphingobacteriia; order Sphingobacteriales; family Sphingobacteriaceae; genus Sphingobacterium; species Sphingobacterium sp. UBA3519. Next base: position 128,350 of record NZ_DFPI01000037.1, on the reverse strand, counting down.
TCGAAGCATTTCTCAACTCAAATCCAACGCCTGAGAATGCGGCTATTTCCTTTCCGCCGCCAGTCTCAATCCGATCTATGGTATCTAATCTGACGAGTGCTAAAACCTCAGAAAGTTCCTTTTGGATATAGACTTCATACTGGGGGAAAAATCGGTTAAGTTCATCCTTCATGATCGCATATTTCTCAGCTTTACGCGATTTAGGTAAGATCAATTCATAACAATAGGTGTTCTTTTTGGCCCACTCCACCATATCTCCGATAGGCAAAAGTTTTGTCGTATCCTTTACCAAAAAGCGCATATTTTTTTTACTAAATTCACCCCGATTGCCACCAAATGCACCACCAAAAAGATGTGGAATAATGTCATTGGTAAACGTCAAGCGTATTAGCGTGCTATCTTTAAGGGGAGCTTTGGTGAAAATAGAACTCAGGCCACTTTGATATCCCGTCAGTACTGAATAGAAATTGAGGCTAGTGGGAATACCGCCATTGCTTCCTATAAAAAGAGGGTCGGAATAATCATATTCGATCTTATAATCATGCTTTCTTTTGAGATTTGTATTACCATCTTTTTCCAGCACTTGAATAATATTGTCGCGAGAAATTTCCTCTGCACCGGTAAAGGCAATCACTTTGCCCCCAGCATCTATCCAGACATAATGAGGTAAATAGACATGAGGGAAATAGCTAGATAGCAGTTTATCATCTGTAACCACAGGAATATCACCCCGACATTTGGCATCTAGTTTAGAGATAAAAGCAAGTACATCTTTTGCTTTCTGATCGGTGATCGATATAAATTGTACTTTGTTTTTAAACTCTTTCTGGAGCTCTTCCATCTTGGGAATCATGGCAACGCAGGGGCTACACCATGTTGCCCAAAAATCAAGAATCAGCAACTTGCCTTTAAAATCTGATAGCTTTGCGGATTTAGATTTGTAATTGTGAATTGGCGTAATGGACAGATCAGGGACATAGTCTCCGATATGCAGGCCGTTTTCAGTGATATCTTTTGCTTTCATTTGCCCATCAGCCCCGCTATCCTTGCGGGGCGTCTGAGCTGATAAACTAAACATAGAAACTAGAACGTATAAGATCACAAGTACCGTAATCTTCAGTATTTGAATATGCAGCAATGCACTGCTATTGGATTGTAGTTTTAATTTTTTCATCATTTTAGGAATTGGTATTGGATGGTGATACCCGCTGAAAGAAATCCGAGATTTCCTGGGTTGCCTTTAACTCTTCTTTGCTTGTTTCGAAAACTTCCGAAAGAGATAGTGGAACCAAATCCAAATTGCTTAAATGTGCCTTTAGATAAGCAACAAAAGCTCTCAATATGTCTAGTGAGAATCCAGAGAGCGCCTCTGATTTTACTTTTGATTGAAGTTCAATAAGATTGTCTCTGATTAGACCAATTGGATATTGCTTCCAAAAAGCTTCAATGTCTTTTAATGGGTCATAATTAGATTCATGAACGTGATAAAGCGTTCTTTCTAAAGCGAGAATGTAATTGCATTTGGGTTTCATTTTTTAAGTTTTGAATCTGACCTGAATGCATAGCAGTTCCTGTCCGAAAGAAATCAGTTATTTTTCAGGCCGTGGGCCACAGTTAAAATTTTATTAATAGTGAAGCTAGAGGTGTGTGAATGGAATTTTACAAGGCATCAATATTGGCGAAACACTCTCCATAGCTAGTGAAGTCAGAATAATCTGAAGAACTAAATTAATTATTCCGGATTTCGGATGACATTTTTGAATAGTTGTTTTCTCATCATTGCTCAGTTTATAATCTCTGGCGATTGAGCAATGAAATCTATATGAAAGGTATAACCAAAAAGAGGTGGAACTTACCTTATTCCCTAAAGAAGGCCCTAGGAAGCCTATAGACGAGAACAAAGAGTAAGCCCACCTCTCCTTCCTACAAAGGTAGAGATTGGGCTTTGAACTCTTCATCTTGCGTCTATTGAAAATTTCCTAGGTTTTCTTTAGCAAGATCAAGCTTCAAAAGCCGTATAAATGCACGAGTAACACATTATTTAAGCATTACCCATAATACAAATGTAAGCATAATTTCGATTTTTACAAAATTTCTTATACAATCAAAATTGAATGATTACAGTTTATTGCCACTTAATCTAGAATAAATGGCAAAAATTAATAAGCATTCACTCTATATAATTAATTCAACTAAGTTTTATCGACTGATCGAAGGTCTATCGACTCGTGATTTTTCCGAAAAAATAGATAAATCGGAAGGCTATGTTGGTCTTTGCGAAGGACAAGCTACTGATCACAAATATAATAGTGCAGACTATCCATTAATTGCTGAGAAATTAAATCGAGATCTTGATGATATCACACCTCCTGATAATTGGGCTGTAAGTGATTCTCACGAAAAGGTGGATAAGGAAGTTGTTTCTTTATCTGATCCGGTTTTTGTAAAAAAAGTATTGAAGGGAATAAAAGCTTCGAGACATGCTGAGAAACTTCGTGATTTGAACGAATTGTATCAGCATCTTTCAACAAAAGACACTAAAGACAAAGAAGTTATAAAAAGTGTTTGGGAGGAGTTCTATAAAACAAATCTTTAAAAATTTGACAAAAAGTAACTTTTAAATTACCTTTGTAATATGAGAGTTCGAGAGGTCATCGCTTTTAAAAATTATTTTGAAGTCTACCTTTTGGATCACCCCAAAAAGGTACAGGACAAAATTTTTTAAATAATTGAAGCAATAGAAACTCTCGAACGGGTTCCGAGTAATTATTTAAAACATTTAACTGGAACCGACGGATTATATGAAGCTAGGATTCAGCTTGGCTCCAATATATGGCGTGTATTTTGAATCAGATCAAAAAAGCATTAAGTATCATGGCTGAATATTACGAACAAAAAGGTAGAGAAGATGGAAACTAAGAACTGGAAAAATATTAAAGATGATGTTTACGGAAAAGTAGGCACCCAAAGAAGAGATGAATTAGATAGAGATTTTGAATCTTTTAAAATTGGGCTGCTCCTTAAAAAAGCACGCGAAGAAAGAAATATTACCCAATCCGAGCTAGCAGAACTCATCGATAAAAAGCGTGAATATATTTCGAAAATTGAAAATAACGGAAGTAACATTACATTAAAAACATTGTTTGATGTTGTTGAAAAGGGATTAGGGGGCAAAGTCAAAATATCATTTGGGTTCTAATCTCGTCAATTTTTATACCCTTGATTGAAATTATTCAGAGGCCATCTATCCGGAATGCGGACAAGCCAGACGTAATTATGTCCAGAATGGACTATGTAATCATCTGCCAAGTGATCGAACGATTGAATGAAATAGACATGCGCGATGATGAACTTTCCTTTCTCCTAGGCAAACCCAATAATTACGTCTTTAGTTTCATTATAAAACCAAGCGACAAAAATCGCTTCAATGAAGATCAGTTAGATCTTCTCCCCTTTCTTCTCGATTGCCCCTTTTCAAAAATTATAGTTAATGGGACCAAAGCAGGAAATATTCAATTGTACCACACCAAAGCTATTGACGAAGATGGTTATAAAGGATTTTCCCATATCATTTATTCTGAAAAAGGAGAAGGTACTCGTATTATTTGGAAAAAGAAAAATGCGCCGAAAGGTAGCACCCGAAAAACTAACAAACCTCTGCTCGAACTTCTTAAAGTTTGGATAGAACAAGGCTATTTTGACCGACAAATTAGTTCACTAGAAATTTTCAAAAGGCTTAAAGCAGAATCAGCTATTGGATTCCGTGTTAGCGATATTGAAAAGTGTATCAAAATTCTATGCGGGAGCCGACAAGCTTTATTGCAGAAGGATTCTATTGGTGGGGTGCTGAGGTATTGGAAGGATAATCCTACAAAACTGGTGACCTTCAACCGCTGCTTGAGGTGTTTAAAGAACGTCTCGATCTCCCAGCGCTCTTTGTAAAGTGCAGCTACCGTTGCCGCCTTCCACTGAAAATGATTGGTCAGGAACTCGTATTCCACATTTTTGATGCTGTCCCAAACCCGGACAAGACGCATCTTCTTATCTCCGTACCGAGTTGCTGAGACGCCATCTAAGGCAATAACTTGATCTTCAATCACCCCTGCTTCTTTCAGTTCATCGCTTTTCCAAGACTTCAATACCGTATATTTCATATTGGATTTGCTCCTTGTTACGAAAAAGCAGCCAGTGCTGTCCAAAACGTTCATCCAGGCGTAATCGACATAACCTCGATCCACCACTACCACACATCCTTTGGGAAAGGATAGGGTCTTTGCCAGGGTGGATTCATGTGTTTTGCCATCGGTAATATGCACGAAGCTGGGCATACAACCATCGTAATCCAGTATCGTATGCAGCTTCACAGCACCTTTGGCACTTCGGAACTTTGCCCAATCAATACTGACAGGCAAAGCGGGATCACAGTGGCATCCATCAACAGCACTTTGCGTTTCAGCACCCGAAGTTCTGAGCGAAGATGCGTCTGCTTCTGCCAGAGTTTGTTCAATAACTCCACATACAGGTCTCGAAACAACACGTGGTCACGATGCGCATTCATGTAGGACAGATTGGACTTGCTGGGCACCCTGCTGACACCCATGTGGCGCATGTTGCCCGTTGTACTCCGCAAACCGTTACTGATGTCTCTAACCGAATCTGCAGACGATAAATGGCAGAAAAGCATGCTTACCAAATGTGTCCAGCTGTTGATACCTTTGTGGTGCTTGTCTGAATTATGCTTGCGCACCAAAAAATTGAAACGCTCGCGGTCGATAAGCGAGAGAATCTGAGAAAATACGTTTATATTTACCATGGTGGTGATCTGTTTTAGCGAACTAAATATAGCATTCCCTGCTATATCATTCACCACCCTTTTTAAATCACATTTAGGACGCTACTGAACGAAATAAAAATAAAACACACTAAAATAACAAAAAAATCACGTATATTGACAGCAAAGAAAAAGATATTACCTATATTTTTATGAAATCAATTAAATTTTTCAAAATATTCGGATTATTTGGAAATCAGGATATTGAAATACCATTTGAAGACCAAATAAAAATAATAATTGGAGAAAATGGATTGGGGAAAACAACAGTTTTAAACTGTATTTATTACGTTTTAAAACAAAAATGGGAAAAGTTATTGCAAATTGATTTTTACTCCATCGAAATCGAATTTACTTCTAATAATATATTATTTTTTAGAAAAGCAGATTTAGAATCATATATATTTAGATCAAGTAATGCAAGAAAAAACATACGCTATCGTAATATAACGAAACAATTATTAAAATTGTTACCTGATGTGTACACGTTAAAACAAGAACTTGGTTTTCAAAATGAACTTGCCTCAACTTATTTCGATAAAGTTGTTTCTTATCTATTAGAATCGGGAATTCGAGATAAACTCCGGCAAGTTCCAATGCATGATTTGGTGGAATCGACTGTGAGTATAATAATGGATGATTTTATTGTCCTTTTTGAAGATGTTATCAAAGTGCTTGATCAAGAGATCACCTCAGATGTAATATATTTTCCAACATATCGAAGAGTCGAGCAGGAGTTAAAAAACTTGGATTCTAGATTAGTTCATATTGATGATGACGACGATGATGACGATGATGATGATGATTATACATTATTTAGTCCCCATAGGCAATCTCTAAAAAGTGAAATAATAGAAAACGATGATAATATCATCCATTTTGGGATGAAAGATGTAGAGCAAAGAATTAATCACGTTATAAGTCAGATTAATGAATTATCTCTATCTGGATTTACAGAAGTTACAGGACTGATACTCAGCCAAATGTTAAAAGGATTCCCAGAAGTTTCTGACGAAATATATAGTCAACTTAAGCATAATGAAATAGAAATTATATTAAATAGATTGAGAAGAAACCTCTCTGAACAAGATCGAAATAATATTCTAGGTATTTTAAGTTCAAAAAGTTTAAAAGATAAAAAAGATCTCGTTTTTTTTCTATTAAAGCTTTCAGATATTTACAACAAACAAAAAGAAATAGATTTAAGAATAAAGACATTTGTAGAAATATGTAACAATTATCTTGAAAATAAGCATTTCATATTCAACGAAAGCTTAGTAAGCGTTACTTTAGAGAGAACGTTTCCCAAGCAAGACGTCATGCCTTTGAGCTCACTATCTTCAGGAGAAAAACAAATTGTCTCAATATTTTCTAAAATTTATTTACAAGATTTTAAAAATTGTATTCTGTTGTTTGATGAGCCCGAGCTATCATTGACATTAGGATGGCAAAGAAATTTACTTCCGGACATATTAAAATCCGAAAAATGTGATTTCATGATTGCAGTGACGCATTCACCATTTATTTTCGATAATGAATTAGATATTCATGCAGTGAGTATGCGCCAATATATGATTAGATAAGGAGGAGCAAGAATGAGTTTATTACATGAAATGCGTACTGCTCGCGAGTCTACTTCTGTTGCTCTTACCGACTTTATTATTGAGCTTGGCAAAAACAAAGATCCTAAAAATTCGAATTTTTGTTTTTATGAAGGGAAAGAAGATAGAATATATTATGCAAGAATTATTCGATTGAAAACCAAATCGAAACTTTACGATTATGTAGCGGGAGGAAGAGATGAGGTGATCAAAATACATCAAATAATAAAAAACAATAAAAACTACAATAATGTCAAAATTGGCTATTTTATAGATAATGATTTCCATCTTTCAGCAGTTTCAGAGGACATCTATGTCACGCCTTGTTATAGTATTGAAAATCTATATTGCTCTTCGGAATGTATTGAGTCAATATTAATAACAGAATTTAGTTTCGAAAGAAGTAGTAATGATTTAAGTTTAGCATTAAATCTATATAAAAAGCTTAGAAGTGACTTTCTAAATCAAATTACCATACTAAACTATTGGCTATTTTATTATCAGAATAATATATATAAAAATGGAAAAGACAGACTTTTTATCGATAGGACTCTCAGAAATATTTTTGAAAATTGCATAGATTTAAATTTAGAATTAAAGCAGTTAGAAGAAATCAATACTTTAGAAAAAATAGAAAAATTGTTCAAAATAGAATTAGGAATTATTGAAGAGGATCTAATCTCCATTTGTAATAAATCTTTTCAAGTAGAAAGATATAAAAAGTATCGCGGCAAATTTATGTTAAGTTTTATGGTAAGTTTCTTTGATAGAATTCAAAAAATTATGGGTACTAACAATAATCCCTTTGAAAAAAAGTATTCCTGTAAATTAAGAGTCGAAATCGGAACAGCTTGTTCTACTTTCAGTCAATATTCGCATGTACCCGATTGCCTTGATGTTTATATATCGCATTATTTAAATTAATATTTTGTTTTTATTAGAAATTAAAAAAACGAAGCAAATAATTGGAAATTATACTAAACAAATTGAAAAGCAACCTGTTGCATAATTGATATTAATTAATATCAATTATAAACATTAAAAATGCTTAGTTTGCGCCTATTTTATTGTTTGGAAGACTTACCAAAATGGTAAGTCTTCATTTTGCGGGGGGAGGTCACGATTACAAGCCCCCAAAAAAGTGAAACATTTTTGGAGCATTTTCTCCTAGCAAATTATATCTTAAGTTTCTCAAACAAAATTTTATTTCGCTTTCTTGCATCATCTAAAACTTTTTCGAATGGCAGAACTTCAAAATAAGCGGAATAAAACTTACTTTTCACTTTAAACCATCCCCTACCATCAGGCGTTTTATCAAACTCTCGGCGCTCTAAGATCTTTAACAAAGACGGACGAATATCGCAAATGATATATACATAGAACGGAGTGCGTTTATCCACTTCCACAACCTTACCATTACGTCCACGGACTTTTCCATCGAGTAACAGTTCAATATATTTTTCGGATTGTTCTATAGGATTCTTATTATCGTCATAGTCTTTGTAATCGTCTCGCTCAGGTTTTTTAAATTCTACTATCGTAAAAGCATTATGGGGAGCAGCCTTTGAATCTGAAAAAGCAAGTGCTTCATTATAAATAAGCAGATCGGTTCTATCTGCATCGGCAGAAGTAACCTCTTTTATACTATTAAATGTTTTGTCAGAAGATAAGAAAGAATGAAGGTCGAAAATGATCTTGCCCTTGTATCACAGCTGATCCGTCTGTACTGATGTTTGCACTGGGGTCATCGCACCGCTTTTATCTTTACGATGGGTTTTGCGATATGAGAAAGTCATTCGACGGGCTCTGTGGACTGATCAGTTCGGGGATGGGTCGTCAGGCTACCAATGGTGAGGTTTTCGTATTTCTGAACCGTAGCCGTACGCATATGAAACTGCTGCACTGGGAACAAGGAGGCTTTGTCCTTTATTATAAGCGTCTGGAGAGCGGAACATTCATGCCGCCGAAGGTAAAAAACGGAGAATTGTCCTGGAGCGATCTGGTACTGGATATAATGTCGATGTTGACCCCTCCGCTGGACATATTGACCCCTCTATCAAGGCTTTCTTCAGTCCAACTGATGACCTGACAATATTACTTCTTTTTTCTTAGACTTTCACCTAGGTTATGTAAAACTTTACATAACCTGGGACGCAAAAACTGGCTGTTCGCCGGAAGCCATGAGGCAGCACAGCGATCAGCAATGATCTACTCTTTCTTCGCTATCTGCAAAAAGCATGAGGTGAACCCATTTCTGTGGTTAAAACATACGCTAATGAATATAGCGTCAATAAACCACAAGAATATAAAATAGCTTTACCCACAGAACTTCAAAAAATCAACTGATATGTAGTTCATAGGCCGGATACCGTTGAACCATTACAATAATGAAGATCTGGGCATTATATTGATTAAACACTATCCCTTCAAAAAATATAAGGTAGGCTCAGCTCCTCTTACCGAAAATAGAAATAATAATCTTGAAGAGGTTATTAGAATTCGAGATTGTAAAGTGTTACCTAAAACTAGAGCTGAACTCGCTCGGGACTTATATATGTTCTCATTCTATTTGTGCGGGATGAATGCTGTTGATTTATTTAAAATATCTACTGACGATATTCGAAATGGCCGGGTTGACTACAATCGATCAAAAACTAAGGGGAAACGAAAAGACAGAGCATTTATTAGTATAAAGATAATTGATGAAGCAAAACCTTTGTACAAAATCGTGATAGGACGGCAGGGAACGGTTGAGCGAAAACATAAAGGATATGATATGTTCTACTACCGAGTTGGTACACCAATCTTTGACATTGCAAACCGTTATCCCAAATTCTCTGCAAGCTGTTATGTCTATTCTTTCATATCCTGTACTATTTACAGAAATCATTTTAAGCTTGGGTAACTGTCGTATGGTTTCTCTGTCAAAAACAACTCCGTGTGTCAATACAATATCGGCATCTTGCAACCGTGATAGCATTTTATCTTTTGGTGTGCTGTCGTATTCTTCCCATTCAACACCTAATTCGTTTACGGGAAATTCTGACAGGAAATATTTCTTATCTAAAAGGACTACTTTCATATTTAGTTTTACTTTGTTAAATCAAGTTCCATTTGAATATTGGCACGTTTGTAAGGCGAGATACGTCCCGTGATTTTTTGAAACCCCAATTTCTGATATAGGTTTATTGCACGTTTCAAAGAGGTGTTGCTTTCTAAAAACAGTTTTGTCGCTCCCAATTCTTTGGCTGTGCTGATAATTTTTTCGGCTAATAAATAGCCCATATTCTTACCCTGTGCTTTTGGAGAAACTGCCATTTTAGCTAATTCAAAATCATAATCGGGGTCGTCCATTTTCATCAAGGCACAAACCCCCAAAGGCTCGCCTTTGTATAGTGCGACATATATTTTTCCGCCTTTGTCTAAAATATATGTCTTGGGGTCAGCTAATGAAATACGGTCGCTATCTTCTATCTCAAAATAGGTAGTAAGCCATTCTTCGTTTAATGCTTTGAATGCAGAATGGTATTGCGGTTCATATTCTACAATCTGAACATTTTTACTTTCACGCAATTTCTTTTGTTCTTCTACTCGTTTGTAGATTGATTTTTGTTCCAATAAAAACTCCCATTCTGCCAATGCTTCCCAAAGGTTATGTGTGGCTTCTGCAATAATTCCGTCTATGGCAATATCAATATCGGCACATTGTACGTTTATCATTTTATCGGCAACTACTGCACCTTGCTCTGTCAATCCTACAACATTTCTGCGTTTGTCGTTTGACTTAAGGTTATCTTTTACCAATCCTGCATTTGCCATTTCTTTTACAATCTTGGTAACGGACGGTTGAGAATGTCCGATTTGTTCGGCTATTTCTGTAATGGTTTTTGCTCCCTCGTCATACAACACAAAAAATACAGGAAACCATTTTGGCGAAAAATCCACATCGTACAGTTCGTAAATTCTTGCTGCATCATCGGTTACTTTTGCAGTTAGCAAACGCAACCTGCTACCTAATGCCATTTTACCTGTTTTGTTGAAGATGTCCATTGTAATACGTTTATTTAGTTTTCCAATTTTATTTTTAATGGGGCATATTCATTTGATTTATCTACTTCTAAAACGTAAGTAAATGAACCTGCTCCCAATTCTTTTTCCCCTACATAATCAATCGGGGTTAATTCGTATTCTTTACCCTCAATCGTTACTTTGACATAAGCATATCTATACGCTTTTTCAAATGAGTGGTAACAAGAGTATGTGCCTTTTTCCAACTTACCGAAATTGATTTTTTGTTCGGAAGGCGTAACAGTAACATTTTCCAAAGTGTACTGACTGTTATTTTTTATTCTGATATTGGTTTTACCCGAAATTTCTTTACAATCTGCCTTAACAGTATTCGTTTGGGCTGATTTGTTGATGCCGCACGAAACTAAAAGAACTGCGGACATTGCTAACAGAAATGCTAATTTAATCTTAAACATAGCTTTGAATATCTTTAAATTGATTTTTAATTTTTTACGGTTTAATAACTCTCATTTTCGTTCGGGAAAGTCTGTGACTTTACATCACTGATATAATGCTGTGTTGCTTCGGTCATTATGGTTTGCAGGTCTGCATAACATCTTAAAAATTTAGGCGAAAAATCTTTGTTCATTCCCATTACGTCCTGTATAACCAATACTTGTCCGTCTGTTCTGACACCTGCACCGATACCGATTGTAGGGATTGCTATTTTTTCGGAAATCTCGGTTGCAAGTTTTGCAGGGATTTTTTCAAGCAATATGCCGAATGCTCCCAATTCTTCCATTAAAAGGCAATTTTCAATGAGTTTCTTTGCTTCGGCTTCTTCTTTACCACGAATGGCATACGTTCCGTATTTGTTTATGGATTGTGGCATTAAGCCCAAATGTGCCATAACGGGAATACCTGCATCAATTATTTTTTTGACATCTTCTTTTATTTCTGCTCCACCCTCTACTTTGATTGCATCAACTCCTATTTCCTGCATCATACGGATTGAGGCTTCGAGGGATTTTATAGGATTGCCGGATACCGTACCAAATGGCATATCGGCAATAACCAATGCTTTCTTTGTTCCGTTTACTACTGATTTGGAATAGTAAATCATTTGGTCAAGCGTAATGCCTACTGTTGTGGGATTGCCTACCATTGTATTAGACGCACTATCGCCTACAAGTATCACATCAATACCTGCTCCGTCTAAAATCCTTGCCGTAGTGTAATCATAAGCCGTTAATACGCTTATTTTTTCGCTGTTCTGCTTCATCTTTTTTAGCTGAAGCGTGGTCACTTTTTTCTATCTTCTGTATGGATTGACATAATATTTTCTATTTAGGTAATTGTACACTAACTTCCTGTACCGTTTCTGCTGTAAATCTGTAAAGTGGTTTTGTTTCCACTCCAAGCAAATTGAGGTAAATGTATAATTCGCCTCTGTGTTGTATTTCGTGTTCCACCATTGCCCGAAGCCATTTCCAAATAGTGATTTCAGAATTGGCAGGTGTTAAAGATTTTCGGTTTAAATCTTCATCGGAAAACTGACTAATGATGTCTATTGTTTCTTTGTGTAAACGGTTAAAAAAATCTATAATATTTTCGTAGCCGTCGGCAAGTTCTTTTCCACAACCTTGATAAGCACTTTTTCTGCCCGAAATGGTTTCGGCATACATATACCTTTCAATGGTGGCTATGTGACGTATTTGGTCGCCTATGGTGTATTTTCCCTGCTTGTAAGCAAAGTCAATATGTTCGGGCAGTACGATTGCTATTATACGATTGGTACGCTCTCTAATTTTTTCGTAGTAATCAATAAATGATTTTACAGATGTGATTTCCATATTATTTTCTTTTTGTCTGCATTAAAGTAACAAGGGAAGTACAAGCTAATTTTCTTTCATTGCCTGTAACTATATAAATATCAGATTTACAGATAATCAATGTTTTACCATTTTTCACTACTTCCCCCGTGGCAAAAACTTTTTCGCCTATTGCAGGGTTTAGATAGTTTATTTTGAGTTCTACGGTAAGGAAGTAAGCATCTGCATCGTGTAATGATGCAGCCGAAAAATAGGCGGCTGTATCTGCCAATGCTGATAGTACACCACTGTAAAAAATTCTGCCTTTTCTTACCAAACTTTCATGATGTGGCACGGCAATTTGGACTTAGCCCTCTGCAACGCTTTCAGCACTTGTATTGTACATTTTCATTAGTACCTGTTTTGGAATACCTACCCTTATTCTTTGTTCGTGTTCTGGTGTTAGTTTCCTCCTTTCAATTTGTTGCATATCATAAACGGATTAAATAACTATTTACATAATTAGTTATGTAAAATTAAAGAATAAAATTTATCCGGCAAACAGAAATGGAAATAAATCTTTCACAGCTTGGGTTTTACCTGTGAAAAGTTCTCATTTGATAGTAGGAATTTTATACTTGGATTAGTGGATGCCGTTTGTAACAGTGGTATTCCGATAAAACTGTAAGGCTATGAAAACAGCACGCTAAACCAAAACAAAAGGGGCTGTCCTTGTGAGACAATCCCCTTTTAAAATTGCTTAATTAGAAGCGATTCTTTTTAACAACCCTTTATGCCTTTCAACAGGTCATTATCGACGCTGATGTAACCCAGATAATAGATGTTCTGCCCTTAGGTCTTTATGGACGTTTTTATTTTACTTGAACAGCGACCTTTGAAGGTTTTCCTGACAATTAACAAATGTTGTGGTTACGTTCTGTCCTTCAAAGCCCTTAATGCCGAGGTAATGGAAATCAGATCCACCACTTCCTGCAATCCTGCACCAATCAATGCCGGTAAAACACCGAAGGCTGCAATCAGCATCAGCACGGTACAAACGGCAATGCCAATGAAAACGGATTGACGGGCAATCTTCATCGTTTCTTTGGAAATGAGAATAGTATCACTCACTTTTTGCAGATTGTCTCTTAAAATCACCACATCAGCCGAATCGTTGGCGGCACTCGATCCTTTAGCACCCATCGCAATGCCTACATCGGCAACGGTTAACGACGGTGCATCGTTCACGCCATCACCCACCATTACAACCGGGCGAAATTCGTCGGGCATACTTTTCAGGATTTTTAGTTTGTCTTGAGGCAAACAGCCACCGTGCACTTCCGTAATGCCAATTTCTTTGGCAATGTTTTCAGAAATACTTTGTTTATCGCCGGAAATCATCATAATTTTTTGGATACCCATTTTTAGTAATTGGGCAATGGTTTGCCGGGCTTCGGGACGCACCTCATCGATAAAGGTGATTTCCCCAACATATTTGTCATTCACCGAAACAAATAACGAGGTTTTTTCCGTTTTAATTTGAATGGGTTCAGCCGTTACAAAACTCAGTTTACCCACTTTCACCAGTTTGCCGTTTACTTTTCCTTCAATACCATTTCCTTCTATTTCCTTTAAATCTGTTGCCAGAGGAATCGGTTTATCCCCGATATATTTCATCACCGAAACCGCCAAAACGTGGGAAGACTGCTGTTCTACGCTGGCTACAAAATCAATCAGTTCGTCTTGCGAATAAGAATTTTCCGGGATGATGTCGTCCACAGTAAGATCGCCTTTGGTTAAGGTTCCGGTTTTATCGAAGGCGATGGCTTTCATTCTGTCCAGTTTTTCGATGACAGTCCCGGATTTTATCACCACCCCATTTCTGCTGGAACGGCTCATTCCGGCTATCAGGGCAATGGGAGCCGCCAGAATCAGCGGGCAGGGCGAAGCCACCACCAACACTTCGGCAATGCGGTTGGGATCTTTGGTAATCAAATAAGCAATTCCGGCAATTAAAAAAGCAACGATGGTAAAAGGCAAAGCGTACCGATCCGCCATTCGCACAAAATGTGCCGGCTCTTTTTCGGAATTATGCACCAATTGCACGAGTTGCTGGTACTGGCTGTCTTTGGCGAGTTTGGAAACCTGAATGGTAATGGCTCCCGAACCATTCACCGAACCCGACCATAAGCTGTTGCCTTTGGTTTTGTTGACGGGTTTGGATTCGCCCGTGAGCGAAGATTCGTCCAGCAGCACCTCTGCACTCAGTAAAATTCCGTCCACGGGAATAATTTCCTTGGGTTTTACGATGATGATGTCACCGATTTTAATATCCTCCACAGGAACATCATGTAAATCGTTTCCTGTTTTTTTATGAGCAATTCGGGGTGTATTATCAAGCAATGATTTTAAATCTTTCCGGGCTTTTTTCTGGGCATAATCTTCCAACGAATCACCTCCGGTAATCATAATGAGGATAATGAGTGCCGCCCAATAATTACCAACAGCTAAGGTTGCAGCAATGGCAGAAATCGCCAAAATATCCACGCCAAAATTCCCGGAACGAAGCACGTCGATCATTCCTTTCAGAAGAACAATGGACATCAAAATGCCGGTTGCCGTAATTAAGATTTTAGCATAATGCGGTTCTTTCAGGATAAATTCCAGAACAAGTGCCACTAAGGCAATGCTGAGAACGATAATGAATTTATATATATTTTTCATTTTTATAAATTTAAAAGTTTAAAGACAAACCTAATCCCATTGTTTTATTTTGATAAAACGGATATACAAGAGCACTATTTTTGCTATGATCTTTTGAAAATAATTGACTGACTTTTGGGAACAACCAATAGGCAACTTCTGTGGAGAGAATTCCAATACCGGCACCTGCAACCACATCACCCACCCAATGTTTATCATTCAAAATGCGATAAACTCCCGTAAAAACAGCAATTGGATAACCAGACAAACTTAACCAAATATTTTCATCCTGATATTCACGGAACATAAAATGTGCTGTTGTAAAAGCAGTTGTAGTATGTCCCGAAGGAAACGACAAATTATTAGAACCATCTGGTCGTTCTTCTCTCACCAAATGCTTGGTAGGTAATACGACAGCACTTGAAATCAGCAACGATGTGCCTAAAATAATACTTCGGTCTTTCAAATTATGTTTTCCTTTAAGTCCAATAGCATTTAATCCATAAACCAATATTGCAGGTACGTATTGGGTATAATTATCCAGTTTTATTTTATCCGGCTGATGCTCCCCAATTTCATATTGGGTGGAACGGTTCAGCTGTTTCAGATCATCAGACGTCAGGCTCAGGATTCCGTATCCGATAAAAACAGAAGGTACAATCAGCTTTTTATATTTAAATTGATAGGCGTGGTCAAATGATTGATCCATCTTTTGACCTGTTACCAAACTATCCGTTTGTGCTATTCCCAATTGATAAACGCACAATATGAGTATCAATAATAAATGTCTCATTCTTAAATTTATTAATCATCTCCGCCAATCATTTTGGAAGCAATTCCCTTTTGAGCTGTTTTTTCTGCCAGCCAAATCCCGCCAAAATGCAAAATAATAAAAATCGGAAACCAGTAAATTGCCCATTTATGAATGGTTTCCATTGTATCTTTCAGGTCTCCATTCCACCATTTCAGGTAGGCTCCGGTGATGGATGAAACAATCACAAACAAGTAAAATAGCAGATAAATAAATCCCTGAAATTTTTCTTTTGCTGATGTATTTGCCGAAAAAGGATTTGGAAAACGAATGCCCTTTACCAACATATAAATGATGCGAACCGCAATGATTACAAAGAAAACATACGCTGCATATACGTGCCATTGCCACATAGGGTCCAGAATGCTTTTTACTGTTACGATGGTTTGTTCATTGGTTAAATCAATGCCTTGCATATTTTTTTCAATAGCTCCCAGAATGGCTTTTTTACCCATCCAGTTGATCCGAAGAAATCCGGTGATAAACAAAACCGTCATTAGTAGAGCTGTGCCCCAGTGTAAACCACGATGAAGCGGGGTAAATATTTTTGTTGAATTTCTCATTATTTTAAATTTTTATATCAGATTTTATCTGACTGTTATTCTTCATCTTCACTGGTATTTTTCAACTTCATCAATATGGTATAGGCGTTTTTGACCACGATTTTCTTACCTTGAAAATCAGCAAAGTTGAGGATTTCAACAAAGCCATTTTCGGAAATTCCCAATGTGACCGGGACCATCTTCCAGGTCTGTTTCCCGGTTTCTGTAAAGACATAACTTTTCCCTTCAAAATCCACCACGCTTTCTTCCGGAATAGCATTGGCAAAAGAATTTTCTGTTTTCACTTCGGCATTCATATACATTCCGGGAATGAGTGCAGGATCGTATTTTTCAAAATGACAATTAACCTCAGCCATGCCGCTTCCGTCCACGTGTTTACTCGTCAGCAAAATTTCACCGGCATATTTTTTTGAAGGATCTACATTGGTATAAGCCACAATCTGTTGCCCGGTTTTCAGCATTTCCAAATCCTTTTCATACACTTTTAAATTGAGGTGAATATCAGAAGGATTGATGAGTTTAAACAGCACATCCGAAGACGTTACATATTTGCCTACATTCACATTCACCTTGCTCACAAAACCGTTGATGGTACTATAGACAGGTACGCTCTGCTGAATATTTCCGGCAGATATCTTAGCCGGATTTATGTTGACCAACTTCAGTTGCTGGGCAATGGAATTCATCAGAATTTGCTGATCGCTCATAATGGATTGCGCCTGCTGCATCACTTTATCACTACTTGCCTGGCTTTGGTTGAGCTTAGTTTGTCGGTTATAATCCAGTTGGGCAAAGTGGTATTTGGATTTTGCCATCAGATAATCCTGCTGCAACTGTACAAACTGCGGATTTTCAATAACGGCAATTACCTGACCTTTAACTACTTTCATCCCTGGCAAAAGGCGGGTGCTTTTCAGATAGCCGCCCAGCGGTGTACTTACGGAAACCAGATTTTGCGGTGGTACATCAATTTTACCGTTGAGTTTCAATACGGTGGAAATATGCTGCATCGACAGTTCCGCGGTTTCAATGGGGGTATTGTGTAACTGTGCATCGGTGAAAATAACCGTGTTTTCGTCTTTCGGATTTGCAGTTTTGGTGGCGGTGGTTTCTTGTTTTTGTTGACATTGAACTGCGGAAAGCAGTACTATCAAGACCAAAAAATAAGAACCGTATAATTTTAATATTTTCATTTTCTTGTCTAATTATATATTGATTTGAAAAATTCTGTTTACTGTTTAAAATATCCTGTTCATCAACTACTGAATCGTGATATAATTCAGTTCAACCACGCTTTCGTTTAGTTTCAATAGGGCATCTGCATAATTGCTTTTGAGCAAAACTGCCTGATTGACGAGCATTACAAATTCCAGATAATTGATTTCTCCGTTAATGAATTGTTGCTGTGCTGTTTTGGTAATGATGTCTGCATTTTTCAGTTCATCAGTTTCGTAACGGTTGATGATTTCGAGATTCGTTTGATACATTTGCTTGAGCTGTTTCTGTTTTTTCTCTAATGCAAATTCCGTATTATGCCAATCGTTTTCCGCAATGCTTTCCGCCACTTTAGAAGCGTGAATTCTTGCCTTTTGTCCGCCTGAAAATATTGGAATGCCAACACCTACCATCACCGAATGAAACTGTGGTGTAGCAGAATACAGTTTATCATCAGGTCCCATACCTTTGAACGAATTGAGATTATAACCGATTTGCAAACCCGGAAGAAGTCTGGATTTTTCCACTTCGGTTTGTTTGCCGGCAACCGTTTTTTGCTGTTCCAATACATGTAACAAGGGATGCGAAGCATTTTCCTGAAGCAAAAGAACCGGTCTGGAATTTTCCAAAGGAAGATATTCCGTTTCGGAATTGAGCAACCAACTGAACTGCAACTGCAAGGTTTTTATTTCCTGCTGCACTTGTTTCAACTGAATCTCAATCGCCGATTTTTGGTTGGAAGCCGTTGTTTTTTCCAGAATATTGCTTTCTCCAGCTTTTAAACGCAAACTGGCTTTGTCTAAAAATTGGGTGTACAGTTGCAACGTTTCATTCAGCAATTTTTCCTTATCTTTCCAATACACCATCTGGAAATAACTTTGGCTGACGGCTTTTTTCAGTTCAAATTCTTTAAGCGAAACATTCAACTGGCTTTTTTTCCATTCTTCGGAATGCAAATTTTTCTGTTTCTGATACACAGTTGGAAAAGCGATGCTCTGCGAAATCCCGAATTTCATATCGTTGTATGCACTATTTATTTGTCCGTAATCTGCTGTAACTGCGGTTTGCGGAATATCGGCATTAGAAGTTTTAATCAATGCTTTGGCATAATCCGAACGCAGTTTTTCATTTTTCAGGTTGCGATTGTTTTGCAACGCTGTTTGCACGGCTTCATCTAAAGAAATTATGGTTTGTGCCTTCATTTTTATTCCTGAAAACAGCATAAAAATCAACAGAACAGAGGCGACATGTTTGGATTTTGGTTTTTTCATTTTAAATCCATTTTCGATATTGACATATAAAAGCGGTAGGACAAAAAGGGTGAGCAAAGTGGCCAATATCAGTCCGCCAATTACCACGGTCGCCAAAGGTCGCTGCACTTCTGCTCCAGCACCTGTGCTTATTGCCATCGGGATAAAGCCGAGGGAGGCAACGGCTGCGGTCATCAATACCGGACGCAATCGGCTTTCGCCGCCATCAATCACAATTCTGACGATATTTCTAATGCCGTTTTTATGCAGTCGGTTAAATTCTGAAATCAATACAATACCGTTCAAAACCGCTACGCCAAAAAGAGCGATAAAACCAACGGCAGCACTGATGCTGAAAGGCATTCCGCGTAAATTCAACATAAATACACCTCCGATGACCGACAACGGAATGGCGGTGTAAATCAGAAGACTTTCTTTAATCGACTTGAACGCCATAAACAACAGGACAAATATCAATGCCAATGCCAGCGGAACGGCAATCATCAACCGTTGTTTGGCGTTGTTCAGATTTTCAAAAGAACCGCCATACGTAATAGAATAGCCGGCCGGAAGTTTAATCTGTTTGTCCACTTTACCCTGCAATTCTTCCACAATGCTTTGCACATCACGGTCTTTGATGTTGAAGCCGACGACAATACGGCGTTGTGCATTTTCACGTTGAATTTGATTGGGACCTTCCACCACATCTACGGTTGCCAGCTGATTGAGCGGGATCTGATTGCCTGCAGGTGTTGGAACCAATAGATTTTGAATATCATTGATGTTTTTTCGGTCACTGGCATTCAGGCGTACTACCATATCAAAGCGTTTTTCGCCTTCAAAAACCAAACCTGTACTCTGTCCGGCAAATGCGGTATTAATCACCCGATTGACATCTGCAACAGAAAGATGATACTGAGCAATCACGGGACGATTGTATTTTACCACCACCTGCGGAAGCCCG
Organism: Sphingobacterium sp. UBA3519; assembly: GCF_002377215.1. Classification (NCBI taxonomy): domain Bacteria; kingdom Pseudomonadati; phylum Bacteroidota; class Sphingobacteriia; order Sphingobacteriales; family Sphingobacteriaceae; genus Sphingobacterium; species Sphingobacterium sp. UBA3519. The sequence continues at coordinate 108,593 of NZ_DFPI01000037.1, read as the reverse complement.
GAAACCGGTTCTATATAAAGGTTTTGTGTACCTTTTACCGTTTCAATGATTTTACCGAGTTGGTTGGCATTTTGCACCAAAGAATCCAGATTATCGCCAAAGATTTTGATGACCACATCCTGTCTTGCACCAGTCATCAGTTCATTAAAACGCATCGCTACCGGATACTGAAAACCAACTGTAATACCGGGCACATCTTCCAGTGCTTTGCTCATTTTTTCTGATAATTCGGAAAACGTTTTGGCGGAAGTCCATTCTTTTTTGTCTTTCAGAATGACCATCATATCCGAAGCATCCATTGGCATCGGATCGGTAGGCACTTCTCCACTTCCTATCTTGGTGACCACTTTTTCCACTTCGGGGAAACGGGTTTTTAAGATATGGGCTGCTTTTTGCGTACTTTCAATCGTGGTGGTAAGGTTGCTGCCCGGTAAAACGCGGGTATCCACCGCAAAATCACCTTCTTCCAAAGACGGAATAAATTCGCCGCCCATTCTGCTTAGCAGAATTATTGCCGTGATGAACAATATCCCGATTATGGTAAAAATGGTTTTCGGAATGCGTAAAACTTTCAGCAAGGTTTTCAAATAAAGCGCTTCTACTTTCTTCATTACCCTGTCCGACCACGAAGGTTTTAAACTTCTTTTCTTCAACAAAACCGAACTCATCATCGGAATGTAGGTTAGGGAAAGCAGAAATGCACCTAATAATGCAAACGCCACCGTTTCTGCCATCGGGCGGAACATTTTCCCTTCAATCCCCTGCAATGTTAGGATCGGAATGTACACAATGAAGATGATAATTTGTCCGAAAACTGCACTGTTCATCATTCTTCCGGCAGATTCTGTAACTACACTATCCATATCATTGGACGGAATTTTCAGCAGGCCCTTGAACTTAGGATTGAGGGATAACTGATGCAGGACGGCTTCTACAATAATGACCGCTCCGTCGATGATTAATCCAAAATCCAGTGCACCCAAACTCATCAGATTGCCGCTCACCCCGAAAAAGTTCATCATACAAATGGCAAAAAGCATTGCTAGTGGAATCACCGAAGCCACGAGTAAGCCGGCTCTGAAATTTCCGAGAAATAAAACGAGGACAAATACCACGATTAAAGCACCTTCCAGAAGGTTTCTCTCTACCGTGCTGATGGCATTATTCACCATTTTGGTACGGTCAAGAAAGGGTTCTATCACCACGCCTTCGGGCAGGGTTTTCTGGATTTGAGCCACTTTGGCTTTTACATCTTTGATGACCTGACTACTGTTGGCACCTTTCAGCATCATCACCACCGCACCCGAAACTTCGCCCTGATCGTTGTAAGTCATCGCTCCGTAACGGGTGGCAAAACCAATTTTGACATCAGCTACATCTTGGATAAACAGCGGTACATCGTTGTTTTTATTGGTAATGGAAATGTTTTGAATATCCTCAATATTGCCCACCAAACCTTCGCTCCGAATGTAGAGAACGGTTGGCCCTTTTTCGATATAAGCACCGCCGGTGTTCTGGTTATTGGCATTCAGTGCATCAAAAACATCATTGATGGTAATGCCGTAAGCATTGAGTCGGTCGGGATTCACGGCAATCTCGTATTGCTTCAATTTACCGCCAAAACTGCTGACTTCCGCTACGCCTTTGACCTGAAGTAGCTGTCGACGCACAATCCAATCCTGAATGGTACGGAGTTCCGTAACGTCGTATTTTTGTTCAAAACCTTCTTTAGGACGAACGACATATTGATAGATTTCGCCCAAACCGGTAGAAATCGGCCCTAATTGCGGTGTTCCGATACCTTGCGGAATTTCATTCTGAACCTGTTGCAGCCGCTCTGCCACTTGTTGTCTTGCCCAATACACATCAATACCATCATCAAAAACAATGGTAACCAAGGACAATCCGAAACGGGAGAAACTGCGGATTTCTTTGAGTCCGGAAATATTGGAGTTCGCCTGTTCAATTGGGAAAGTAACCAGACGTTCGATATCGGTTGCCCCAAAAGACGGAGCGATTGTAATAACCTGCACCTGATTATTGGTAATGTCCGGCACAGCATCAATCGGTAATTTGCTTACCTGATAAGAGCCAATGCCGATTAAACCAAGAATCAATAATACTATAATGAGTTTGTTCTTTACAGAAAACTCAATGATTTTTGTAAGCATAATTTATTCTGTTAATCGTAAATGATAAATAAAGAGATTTGACGTTTTCAATACATAATCAATCCTACAGGCGGACACAAAATACACCGACTGCCCGAATGAAAGTATTATCAAACAGCAAATGCACGATGAAAGGATTCATCGTGGAAATCAAAAAAGATTAACAGAATTTCGGAGGTTGCCAGATGGCAGAACGGTAATTGTTATCAGAAAATGTATCGTCCAAAGGCAAGGTTTTGGGTTCTTTGCCTACAAGTTTTTTGGTTTCTATATCAAAACTAAAAGGGGGGACAAGTACAAAACTGATATTCAAAACATCGATATGTACGATAAACGGTAATTGTTTGTCTTGTTCATAATCGTCATCGTGTGGATGGTTTTCCAGATGGCTCCCGGCGTAATGAACTTCCAAAAATTGCAAAACAGTAACCTCCGGATTTTTTTCTTTGTGATCGAAATAATGCTCTATAAGTATAGGAAACTTCAATAACTGACCTAATTCAGTTGTCGAAATTAAATACACAGACAATAATAATATTGAAAACATTTTTTTCACTTAACAAAGTTAATAAAAAAGTCTGCTCTCTTTTATAAGACGCTGTAATTTAAAATATTTCAAAATAAATGATTTAAAAATTCAATATTATCCCTCCTGTATCAAATGCTGTAAATTCGGGTCGTTCTTTATACGCTCTGTAATCTCCCCTAAAAATAGCTACGATTACTAATGAAGTTTTAAATTAGAGACAATGAAACTGGGGTGCAATCCGATTTCTTTTTTGACCTGATTTGGCATATCTTTATACTTGTGATTCCGCATTACCATTTTTCTTTTTTGAATTTCACATAATTTTATCGAATAAGTAATGAAAGTAAAAAACACCAACAATTCTGAACATTATATTTGGGGTGAAAATTGTGATGGGTGGCACTTATTAAAGTCTGACTCTTTAAGTGTGATTCAAGAGAAAATGCCGCCAGGAACAAAAGAAAGTTTGCATTTTCATAGTAAGACACAGCAATTTTTTTACATATTAAAGGGTACTGCAACTTTCGAAGTAGATAATGAATCATATGTTGTTGAAGAAAACAATGGCTTTCATATCCAAGCAAGTGAGAAGCACAGAATTTTCAATAGAACTAATCAAGATTTAGAATTTCTTGTTATTTCACAGCCAAAATCTCATGGAGATCGAATTAATTTGTAATCGTTCATTAAAAATAAAGTTCGTTTGGCCAGCTAAGCTCTTTTTATTTTTAACACTATTAAGCTGCTCAACGCAAAAGAATCTTGATGAGTGGGTTGATATAGACCAAAACAACTGCAGCAGCTATAACCAGCGAGGTAAAGGTTATACGGATGAGGAGATATCGCCTTTAATAAGAGGTAAAGTAAAAATGTGCCATAATAATGAAAATGTTCCTTCTGCTAAAGTTTTTTTTCTTAGTTCAGAGAGTGATACAATTGGTACAGCCATCACCGATAAAAATGGAGAATTTTCGCTAACGGTCCCATCCGAGGGATTGCTCCATGGAAAAATTATTGTAGATACATTTGGAACGGGAATGACTATCGAACATGTTTACATTGCACCAAATTTTAAAGTCTACTTCTTAGACATAAAATTACCAAGGCAGCCCATGTATATTAATGAAATAGGTTCAAAAAAGGACCAGAAAAAGTTGAGGAAAGAAGTTGAAAAAGCAAATAGAAAACATAAATAGATATTGTAATTTGATCTGGGCTATTAAAATTTTTGTCTTTTTTTGGATCTTTTGTTTCTCATCCTGCGCTATCATCATACCCAAAACAGAAAACAATAAAGTATTGGGCGGGTACGAAGCTTCAAGCTATTTAGACGAGAACGATTCGCAAGATTCTGTGACGATTTCAGGCATTATTACTGAAGCTAAGACAAAAGGAAAGGTAATCAATGCCGAGATAAGATTTTTAGATTCTAAAGGAAATACGCTCAAAAAAGTATCTTCAGACGCAGATGGATCATTCAGTACAAAACTGGTAAAACTCTCAAAATTTGGAAGTATCGAAATTGATGGAAATAGTGCTGGTTTTCTCACTATAGCAAACATAGACTTTGGTATTTTTGTCAATAACACCAAGGTAAAAGCAAGACTATTCAAGTACGATTATTCTGCAACGGAGCAAGAATTTTCCAAGAAAGAAGATCGAGATCAGCTAAAGCGGGAGATAAAAGAAATGAAAAAACAAAAGAGGTAACAGCATCGTACCAGAAAGTGTATTAATTATAGAAATGTGGAGTTCGAAAGGACTTCACATTTTTTATTTGTCCATTTTTGTCATTGCGATATTCAGCAACGGATACTTCAGCGTATCTAAAATTCGGCAGGCCTTATGATCAGAACCAAATTTCATCCATTGGCTATCTTCCCGCCTAAGCTGAAGAAAACGAGTTTCAAAAACTGAAGCTGTGATCTCGTTGCTTAAAAAACCACGTATAAGATCAAGGTATTTCTGGAAATTGGCATCTTACGGATTTTTTGAACTCATCGTCATATCGATTAATAAAATTAGACAGTTCTCATAAGAGGTGTTATCCTAAAAATATCGGTTTCGTTATACAAAGACCAATAATTTATTAACTCCACAAAATGTATCCTATCCTTTGCTAACATCGCCTTAATGGCATCCCATCTGCAATCTATCTCTACGTTGTTCTCATTTAGAAAATCATCATAAGACGCAATAATCAGGGATATTAAAGCCACCCTTTCCTCAAAAGCTAAATCATATTGATGATAAAAATCAATAAATTCATTGATGCGATTGGAGTCTGCCATCTCAATATCCCAGTCCTGCTCCGTACCTGTATAAGGCAACGATAACTTCTTACTTAGTGTTGCGACTGTTTCTTTTTTGAGTATCATTTACATCTTTCAAGTGCCAACTTCAAGTATTTACCTGTAGCAAGAACATCAAAATTTATTCAAGAAGTTCTTTACCTTATCACGAGCTGGAGAATTATTATAATCTTCTATATCAGTATAGGCCTTACCTAAAAGCTGCCCTAAGCGTTTTATTAAATCGGGGTTTTCAGAAAAATCTAATTTGCCTAAAAAACTTAGATAAATGGCATTTTGAACTCGCTTATCAACTAAAGGCAAATTTTTCGTTAAAAAATTTACCATAGCATCAAACTTATCTCCATCATTTTTAGCTATCACTTCCTGCATAAATCGCTTGAAACAACCCATTTGAAAGGTAATAGACGCCCTGTAATCTTCATCTGAAAGCTCCTCTTCCAAACTCGGAAACAAATCGATCAATTCCTTAATAAATAAATTTTGGTCTTTCATCATTATTATATTGGAACAACTTCCTTACTTTCCTCCCACTTTAATCAATAGAACTTGAATACGAAGATAAAATTAACGTTTAATATAATCCCTATATTCTTCCTGAACATGGCCTAGCCACTGCTCTACAGATTTTCCCAGTCTAAGCCTTGTTCTGATTAGACCGTCTGTTAAATACTGTAGCATAAATAAAAACCTGATGTATGAATTTAGTAAATTGTACTATGGAAAAGAAATCATTTTGGCATTATCTTTTAAACCATTGGATTGATTTATGAAAGTACGCTTTTTAATACCATTTTTATTTTTCATCATAGCATGCCAAAGCAATGATCAAAAACAGGTACCAGTCAAAATCCAAAAACAAGCATTTGATTATGCAATTGTTGAAGATGATTATGCTGAAATTTTGGATGCTGTAATTGCCTATAACTCCATTGCAAATGAAGTAGCTAAAACTAATAAACCAATGGCCTATATTCACCAATGGTTCATCAAGGACTCGCTATATAATGCCTACGACAAAAACTTTATGCCTGACGGTCTGAGGATCCAAAAATTGCTGGGCTTAGTAGGCCATAGCCAGCAAGACTCTACAGGCTATCTCAATCAGGTCAAAGGAAGGGATACTATATTTATTCCATTACAAATCAAAAAGAAATATAACGTTGCATACCATAAAAAAACAGAAACGAAGGAGCAATTTCTATCAAGCTATACATTTCACTTGCCTATCATGTCGCATGATCACAATAAAGCATTTGTATCATTAGACTATGTATGCGGAGCACTTTGCGGTTAGGGTTATGATTTTATCCTGGAAAAAATTAATGGAAAGTGGAAGGTGATAAAACGTGACTTTACCTGGATAGCTTAAAAAGATAGTGTTCATTGAGTTTCTCTCCTATTTTATCAACTAAAAGCTGTTTGCTTTTCCTTTTTACTATATTTACTTAAAAAGGATCGCAACCTTGGCTAGGTTTCGGTCGGGTTATAATACAACATCCAATAGACACAAAATGACACTCGAATTAATACCTGTAATAGAAATTGGATATAACAATCAGGGCATTCCAACACCAGACAAATATCCTTATTGGGAATACAATCGTCGGGAAAGAAATGGAGCGAATTAAGAATGACCCGAACTTGCTGCATTTGGTACAACAAGAGTAATTCTAATCATTAGTATTTGTCATAAATAATCAATCATTGTAAATGAATTAAACGATGAGCAAAGCGTAGTTCAACTTAAATTGTAAATTTGTTTATTGCTTATGTATTAAATACTAAACGTAGTCAGTAAATAAATATGAATACAATCTTTATTAAAAATATGGTTTGCGACCGTTGCATTATGGTGGTACAAAACGAATTGGAAAAACTGGGATTAGATTCTAAAAATATAAAACTGGGCGAAGTTATTCTTTCCAAAGAAATAACATCTCTGGAAAAAGAGAATTTGTCCAAAACTTTAGAGCCATTAGGATTTGAAGTAATTGACGATAAAAAAGGCAGGATAATAGAAAAGATAAAGAACATTATCATTGACCTGGTACACCATCAGGATAGTGATGTAAAAACCAACCTTTCCGATGTATTGAGTGACAAATTGCATCACGATTACAATTACCTGTCCAATCTGTTTTCAGAGGTAGAGGGTACAACCATTGAAAAATACTTTATCGCCCAAAAGGTGGAGAAAGTCAAAGAATTGTTGGTGTATGATGAGTTGTCATTAAGTGAGATTGCGAACCGCCTAAATTATTCGAGCGTGGCATATTTGAGTAACCAGTTTAAAAAAGTTACCGGGCTAACACCAAGCCATTTCAAACAGATTAAAGAGGATAAAAGAAAACCGTTGGATAAAGTGTAAGTAAATCTTACAAATCAAATCCAAAATTTCACAACAGTACCCATAAATATAATAGCCAATTTTGTATTGTAAATTAAAGCAGGCAAATATGGCGACAAACAGAGAAAATATATACATTCCATTGGAGGATGTAGAAAGCGAACACTGTGCATTAATCGTTGAAAAGGGATTGGCACAGGTAAAAGGCGTAGAAACCCATAAAGTAGAGCTGAACAACCGAAGGGCAGCGATTACAGTAGATAGCAATGAAACCGTAGGCGAGGCTGTTAAGGCAATTAAAGATTTAGGTTACGGAGTTCCTACGGTTAAAAGTGCTTTTCCGGTATTGGGCATGACCTGTGCATCCTGTGCGGGCAGTGCCGAAAGCATTGTGAAATACCAACCGGGAGTAGTTAATGCTTCCGTGAACTTTGCAACGGGCAATCTTACCGTAGAATATTTGCCCAATATGACCGATGCCTCCACCCTGCAAAAAGCGGTTCAGGGAGTAGGTTACGACCTATTGATTGAAGACGAAACCAAGCAGCAGGAAACGCTCGAAGCCATCCACGAAAAGAAATTCCGAACCTTGAAAAACAAGACCATTTGGGCAATTATCCTTTCCCTGCCCGTGGTAATCATAGGAATGTTCTTTATGGATATGCCCTATGCAGACCCGATAATGTGGCTCTTTTCCACGCCCGTTGTAATATGGTTGGGCAGGGATTTTTTTGTAAACGCTTGGAAGCAGGCAAAGCACCGTTCCGCCAATATGGATACGCTGGTGGCATTGAGTACAGGTATTGCCTACCTGTTCAGTGTTTTCAATATGCTGTTTGCCGACTTTTGGCATCAACGGGGACTGCATGCTCACGTATATTTTGAAGCGGCTGCCGTTATTATCGCATTCATCCTCTTGGGAAAACTGCTGGAAGAAAGAGCCAAAGGCAACACCTCTTCAGCCATTAAGAAGCTGATGGGCTTGCAGCCAAAAACGGTCATCGTGGTACAGGCGGACGGAACGGAAAAGCAGACCGCTATCGAAGACGTAAGCGCAGGCGATGTGATACTCGTAAAGCCCGGTGAAAAGATTGCGGTAGACGGCATGGTCATATCGGGCAATTCGTATGTGGACGAAAGCATGTTAAGCGGTGAGCCTGTACCTGTATTGAAAAAAGAAAAAGAAAAAGTATTTGCAGGAACGATTAACCAAAAAGGCAGCTTCCGGTTCAGGGCGGTAAAAGTGGGCAAAGAAACCATGCTTGCCCACATCATCAAAATGGTGCAGGATGCACAGGGAAGCAAAGCACCCGTACAGAAACTGGTCGATAGGATTGCGGGCATCTTTGTTCCCACAGTGATAGGTATTGCCATCCTGACATTTACGCTATGGTTGATTTTGGGAGGCGAAAACGGGGTTGTTCAAGGTCTGTTGGCAGCCGTTACGGTATTGGTCATTGCCTGCCCCTGTGCTTTAGGCTTAGCGACACCCACCGCTATTATGGTAGGCGTTGGTAAAGGTGCTGAAAATGGCATTTTGATAAAGGATGCCGAAAGTTTGGAACTGGCCAAAAAAGTAAATGCCATCGTTTTGGACAAAACCGGAACCATCACCGAGGGAAGACCACAGGTAACGGGCATTAAATGGCTGAACAATGAGGACACTGCAAAAGAAATCCTTTTGAGCATCGAAAAGCAATCCGAGCATCCATTGGCAGAAGCCGTAGTGAAGCATCTTGGCGATGTAGCGGCCACCTCTTTATCCATGTTCGACAGCATTACGGGCAAAGGCGCAAAAGCAGACCATGACAACGAAACCTATTATGTAGGCAACAAAAAGCTATTGGCAGAAAACAACATTGCCATTGCCGGAGAATTACAAGACCAGGCCGAAGAATGGGGCAAACAGTCTAAAACCGTTATCTGGTTTGCAAACAGCAAAAAGGCTCTTGCTGTAATCGCTATCGCCGATAAGATTAAGGAAACATCGGTGCAGGCTATCNNAAGCATTACAAAGCCGAAGTTTTGCCACAGCATAAAGCCGACTTTGTGAAAGAACTGCAAAGTAAAGGAAAGGTAGTGGCAATGGTGGGCGATGGTATCAACGACAGCACCGCATTGGCAACAGCCGATGTAAGTATCGCAATGGGCAAAGGCAGCGACATCGCAATGGACGTAGCCAAGATGACCATCATTTCGTCCGACCTGACCAAGATACCGCAGGCAATACGCTTGTCCAAACAGACCGTAGCCACCATCAAGCAAAACCTGTTCTGGGCGTTTATCTACAACGTAATCGGCATTCCGGTAGCGGCAGGCATCCTTTACCCTGTTAACGGCTTCCTGCTCAACCCGATGATTGCGGGTGCGGCAATGGCATTGAGCAGCGTGAGCGTGGTCAGTAACAGCCTGCGGTTGAAGTGGAAGAAATAAAACAGTAAATCTCACAAATCAAACAAGAAATTACACAACAATAACTAACTGAATAGTACGGAAATTTGCATTATCAGATAACTCTAAAATTTGTAAACAATGGAAAATAAACAATTTCAATTCAAGACGAACATCAATTGCGGCGGCTGTATCGCATCTGTAAAGCCGCACTTGGACAAGGCAGAGGGCATCTGCCATTGGGAAGTGGACACGGCCAACAAGGACAAGGTACTTACCGTGAAGTCCGAGGGCATTACCGAGCAGGAAGTAATATCGACCGTGCAAAAGGCAGGCTTCAAAATAGAACCTTTGGATGCCTAAGCCAGCAACTTTTTGAAATGCCCTTTTTCCGACCGAATTTCCATGAGGTTGGGTTGATGAAAAAGGGCATTTTATCAATTCTGAAAAAAGGCGATAGGTTATTGCGTATATGGCATTATTTTTCCATATAGCAAAAAAAACGTAAAACGATATAAAAAAAACCAATCTAATTTGTAACTTTGTTGCGTTGAAAAATTATAGAATACATATAGGCATTTTGACATTGTTCTGTTTGGTTTTCTTTATGATGCCAAGTCAGAGCTATGCCTGTTCCAAAAATTCAACAAAGACCGAGCAGTCTTTCTGCTCAAAGGAGAAATCCAAAAAATCAGAACATAAAAAAGGTTGCAAGAGCAAATCCTGTAAAAAATGCAAAAGTGACAAATGCGGGGGCGGTTGTTCCCACAGCTCTTGCAGGTGCGGTGCTTCAACCACTTCCCTAAATGTCCCAACCGTAATCGAATTAAAGGCAAAAAATCACTTAGCAGCAGCTAAAAAGCAAAAATTCGGTTTCAAAGAAGCCTACTATTCTTCGGGCTTTTTCTCCATTTGGCTACCGCCTAAAATAAGCTAAAACTATGGCCTGATAGCCATAGGTATGTCCTGTCAGAAGCTGTTCCGGCTTTTGCAAATCCCCTATTTGTATCATTTATTTAAAATTTAAAACAGAAATGGGTTTATCAATCCCCCGTTTCTCAAAATGTAATTATTATGAAATCATTATCAAAAATAGTGATGGTAATCGCCGTATTACTATCATCAATAAACGGCTTCGCACAAATCAAGAATGCGAAAACAGAAACCGTAAAGATTTACGGCAATTGTGGTATATGCAAAACCACCATCGAAAAGGCAGGTAACGTAAAAAAGG
>NZ_DFPI01000037.1:0-97490 GCF_002377215.1 Sphingobacterium sp. UBA3519 | reverse complement strand
CAAAACCAATCACAGCTAAAGGCTGTATTTGACAACTACTTTTCAGTGAAAGATGCTTTGATAAAAACCGATGCGGCGACCGCATCTGCCAAAGCCGCTGAATTGGCTGCATCCCTTAAAGCAGTCGATATGAATAAGCTATCGGCAGAGGAACATACGGCTTGGATGAAAGTGATGCAGGACTTGACGGCCAATGCGGAAAGCATTTCAAAATCAAAAGATGTTGCAAAACAAAGAAGTGCTTTTGCGGCACTTTCGGGAAGCATCTACACACTGGCCAAAGTGTCTAAACAGGATACTCCCGTTTATTACCAGCACTGCCCTATGTACAATGGAGGTAAGGGAGCCAATTGGCTAAGTAAAGAGAATGCTGTTAAAAACCCATATTACGGCTCACAGATGCTTACCTGCGGCAGTACGGTCGAAACCATTAAATAACAGGTCTGAAAGCTATGGTACAGTACAATGACATGGTGCAGGCGCTTAAAGACCTAAGACAGCGTGGATACAGTATGGACTTTAGTCTGTTGCCGGACTGCCTGTACTGTGCGTCAAGGAGCCTGAAACTAAAACCGGAGGATTTTACGGTTACGGAAACCCATAGGTTTGAAAGCCTCGACAGCAGTCCTGATAACAATGCCGTGATTTATGCCATATCGTCCAATGATGGTAAGAATAAAGGCGTACTTGTGGATGCCTATGGTGCTTATGCCGAAGAAATGACCCATGAGATGGCAAAAAAATTAAGTGCAACATAACTTTTAAAACCCCTTATTATGAAAAAATACACGTGTCCCATGCACCCGCAGGTGCTAAAAGACGAACCAGGCAAATGCCCGCTTTGTGGCATGGCACTGGTTCCCGTTGGCGGTAGCTCAGTTTCTCATGTACAAAAATCAGGACATGGGCATTCCGGGCATTCTCATCATAACCAAGCCAGAGATAGCTTTAACAAACATGAGGGGCATCATACAGGCGATTTTCTCGCTCGTTTTTGGATAAGCCTCGTCATTACAATCCCTATCCTGCTCCTGTCACACATGATACAGCAATGGTTGGGTTTCAGCCTTGCTTTCAATGGAGATAAATATGTGCTGCTGGCATTGGGTACAGTGATTTATAGCTATGGAGGCTTGCCGTTCCTAAAGGGAATGATTGGCGAGGTGAACGCCAAAGCCATAGGGATGATGACACTTGTTGCTATCGCTATATCCGTAGCCTATGTCTATTCCGTAGCCGTTGTATTTGGCTTACAGGGCATGGACTTCTTTTGGGAACTGGCTACGCTTATCGACATCATGCTGTTAGGGCATTGGCTGGAAATGCGTTCCCAAATGGCTGCTTCACGGGCTTTGCAATCATTGGTTGCTTTGCTGCCTAACGATGTCACGGTGGAGCGAAACGGAGAAGCGGTAAAAATAAAGCTTGAAGACCTGCAAAGCGGTGAAACGGCTATCATAAAACCGGGTGAAAAAATTCCAGCCGATGGATTGGTACTGGAGGGGCTTTCGTATATCAACGAGAGCATGCTTACCGGAGAAAGTATTCCCGTGAAAAAGGAAAAGGACGGAAAGGTCATCGCAGGCTCTATCAATGGCGATGGTGCGCTGAAAGTTAAGGTAACAGCCGTTGGAAAAGACAGCTACCTGAACAGGGTTATCAATCTTGTGCAGGAGGCACAAGCTACTAAGTCCAATACGCAAAACCTTGCGGACAAAGTTGCCAAATGGCTCACCTTTATTGCCATTGCCGTTGGCATAGGCACATTTGCCTATTGGTATGCAAGCAGTGGAGATATTGCCTTTGCGCTTGAAAGAATGGTGACGGTAATGGTAACGGCCTGCCCGCACGCATTGGGCGTGGCTATCCCGTTGGTGGTCGCCATTTCCACAACGCTATCGGCGACCAATGGTCTGCTCATCCGCAACCGCACAGCATTTGAAACCACCCGAAAACTTTCCACTGTCATTTTTGATAAGACCGGAACGCTCACCAAAGGTTCCCATGCCGTAGAAAAGGTTATACCGTTAACAGACGAATATAATGCCGATGAGGTTATCCAGTATGCTGCCGCAGTACAGCAAAATTCGGAACACCATATCGCCAAAGGCATTATGGCTACATTGAAAGAAAAGAGCCTTGCCTTATGGAAGTCTGAAAACTTCAGCTATATGCAGGGCATAGGTGTTAAAGGTGTTGTGAACGGGAAAAATGTCGTAGCTGGCGGCCCGAATTATTTCACCGAAAACCACCTTTCCCTGCCTGAAATTCCAAACGAAATCAATCAAGAGGCCGAAACGGTCAACTTTGTCCTCATTGATGACCGGGTAATCGGCATCATTACTTTGGCAGACAGCATCCGTGAGGGTTCGGCACAGGCGATTGAGGAACTCAAAAAAATGGGCATCAAGTCCTTTCTGCTCACCGGGGACAACGACAGGATTGCTGCTGCCGTAGCCGGAAAATTGGGTATGGACGGGTATTTGGCTAATGTGCTTCCGCACAACAAGCAGGAGAAAGTAAAGGAGTTTCAGGCAAAAGGCGAAATCGTAGCAATGACTGGTGATGGTGTAAATGATGCACCTGCACTGGCACAGGCAGATGTGGGCATTGCCGTGGGTTCCGGTACGGACGTGGCTGCCGAAACAGCGGATATCATATTGGTAGACAGCGACCCGAGGGATGTGGTCAAACTGATTGACTTCGGCAAACTTACCTACAAAAAGATGGTACAGAACCTGATATGGGCGGTTGGCTACAACGTGGTGGCAATACCGCTTGCGGCAGGCGTACTCTATCCGAATTTTGTTTTAAGTCCCGCTATGGGTGCTGTGCTGATGAGTGTAAGCACCATTGTAGTGGCTATTAACGCAAGTTTTTTAAAAATCAAAAAATAAATAAAAATGAAAAATCTAACATTATCAATCATTGCTGTTATCATGGCATTTGTAACAGTATCATGCAATCAGGCATCCAACAAAAACGAGCAGTCTTCAAGTGATACTGCTGTTGTATCACAAGAACAGTCAGCTTCCCAACCAAAAGAGGATGATACGGTAGCTGCGCCCGTTGTGAGTGAAACTCCGAGCGGTCAGGAAGCAAAAGCAACAGGAAAAGAAGAAGCAAAAAACTTTTCTATTGCGCCCATAGTTACCGATTATCTGTCCTTAAAGAACGTCCTTGTTTCGGACGATGACAAAGCTGCCGCCAGTTCAGGGAAAAAGCTGTTAGCTACCCTGAATAAAGTGGACATGAAAGCCGTTCCTGCCGATAAGCACAAAAAGTACATGGACATAGCGGACGATGCTAAAGAACATGCAGAACATATCGGGGAAAATGTCGGCAACATCCACCACCAGCGGGAACATTTGGCCTCGCTTGGCGAAGATTTGAAAGACCTGATTGATTTGTTCGGTACATCGCAAACATTGTATCAGGACCATTGCCCGATGTTCAATGACGGTAAGGGTGCTGTTTGGTTCAGCGAAAACAAGGAAATCAAAAACCCTTACTACGGTTCTAAAATGCTGACCTGCGGTAAGGTGGAAAAAACAATTAACAGCAAATAAAATTCAGGGTTATGGAAAATATGCAAAACAGTCACCATGCGGGTCATTCCTCGGAGCATGGCACGCACAATACAAAACATGCTTCGGCCATGTACAAACGCTTTGCGGTGATGGCTGTCGCAATGTTCGCAGTGATGTATTTTATCATGTACGCCATGATTGACGGGTGGCAGAACCTGATACCCAATATCAACAATTTGTACATGACCCTGCTGATGACCTCGGCAATGCTGCTTATCGAATTAGCGATAATGAAAGTAATGTACCCCAACAGGAAGATGAATTGGGCGATAGCCATCATCTCGGTTGCTGTTGGCATCTTTTCATGGTTTGGTATCAGGGAACAAATCAATGTCGGGGACAAGCAGTTTGCAAAGGGTATGATACCCCATCACGCAGCAGCCATATTGATGTCCGAAAAGGCACACCTGACCGACCCGGAACTGATAGAGCTGCAAAAAAATATACTTAAAACCCAAGCGGAAGAAATTGAACTAATGAAGCGCAAGCTAAAAGAGTTTGAAGAAAGTAAATAATAAAATTTAAAAAAACAAGTTTGGACATGAACAAAATAATAATTGGCTTTATTTCCTTATTAACCCTGCTATTCACCGCTTGCGGTCAGGCGGGGTCAAATAAGGATGAAGCGGAACAGCAGCATTCGCAGGCAACTCCGGAAAGCAACGGACATACTACCCAAATAGGTGAATTGGTTCCATCGGATGAAGTCTGCATGGTCAACGATGCCTATATCGGCAAAAAGCAGTTTGAAGTAAAATTTGATGGTAAAACCTATTACGGATGTTGCGAAATGTGTAAGGAACGTATTCCAAAAGATGCGACCGTGCGGATGGCGATAGACCCCTATTCCCATAAGCAGGTAGACAAAGCTAATGCGGTGATTGCTGTGACAGGAAATAACGGTGAAGTTTCTTATTTTGAAAACAAGGAGAATTATGCCAAGTATGTGAAAAAACAGTAGACACAAAAAGATGAAGCCACAATAAAATAATTATGACCATAAAGAAGAAAATCATATTGGGGCTGGCTGTCGTCCTGATTGCCATACAGTTCTTTCAGCCCTTACGGAACCAGGCGGTTGAAGTGCCAGCCACCCATATCGAAAGGGTGTACGCCGTACCCCAAAATGTAAAGGCTATCCTTGTTCAGTCCTGTTATGACTGCCATAGCAACAATACCCATTATCCGTGGTACAGCCGTATCCAGCCCGGCGCATGGTACATGGCAGAGCATATAAAAAAGGGGAAAGAGGAACTCAACTTTAGCGAATTTGGCGACTATTCTGTCCGCAGGCAGCGAAACAAGTTCAGGGCTATGGCCGGGCAGGTTAAGGACGGGGAAATGCCATTGTCATCATACACACTAATTCATCGCAATGCAGTATTGTCACCGGAGGATAAGCAGGTTTTGATAGCGTGGTTTAGCACAATGGAAGACAGCATTAAATAAAATTTTTCAAATCATGAACAGATATAATAAAATACCTATAAGAATTTTGCAAACAGTGCTGATACTGCTTTGCACGCAAACGCTGTTTGCACAGAGAGTGGTGCATTACGAGCTGTATGTAAAAGATACGCTTGTAAACTATGCAGGTAAGCAAAAAAGGGCAATTGCCGTAAACGGGCAAATCCCCATGCCCACCCTTACCTTTACCGAGGGCGACACTGCCGAAATAGTGGTGCACAACCAATTGAAAGAAAGCACATCACTTCACTGGCATGGTGTGTTCCTGCCCAATAAAGAAGACGGTGTGCCCTGGCTTACACAAAAACCCATCGCACCGGGCACAACCTACACCTACCGTTTTCCGATTATCCAGCATGGTACGCACTGGTACCATTCCCACTCAGGATTGCAGGAGCAGATTGGCATGTACGGAAGTTTTATCATGAAGAAAAGAAGCGATGATAAGACATTCAGAAAAGGAATTGACGATTTGCCGACCGTTCCAATTATATTAAGTGAGTGGACAAATCTTAACCCCGATAATATCAACCGTATGCTACACAATGCAAATGATTGGGCGGCCATTAAGAAAGGCGCAACACAATCATATGTTGAAGCTATTAAGGAGGGAAAATTAGGGGTAAAGGTAAAAAACGAGTGGAAGCGGATGCTGGCGATGGATGTCAGTGACATTTACTATGATAAAATCCTAATAAATGCTAGCCATAGCACCGATTTGAAAACAATTGATGGTAAAAAGCTAAAAGCAGGCGACAAAGTCAGATTGCGTGTTTCCAATGGAGGGGCGTCTTCATATTTCTGGCTACGGTATGCTGGAGGAAAAATTACAGTAGTAGCGAATGATGGGAATGATGTTGAGCCTGTAGAGGTGGACAGGTTAATCATTGCCGTTTCTGAAACTTACGATATTGTAGTGACTATCCCTCAAGATGGTTTGGCTTACGAGTTCTTAGCAACAACCGAAGACAGGACACAATCTGCGAGTTACTTTATAGGTGATGGGGTCAAACAGCTTATTTCTCCACTCCCACGATTGAAGTATTTCGAGGGGATGAAGATGATGAACGATATGATGAAAATGAATGGCGATTTGGACGATATGGGCATGAAGATGAGCCTTAACCAAATGGACATGAATGTAGTGATGTATCCCGAAATTACCGGAGATGCAACAAAAAAAGCAGACCACAGTAAGCATGAGGGTATGGATATGGATAACGACGCTAACCGTTACAACGCTAATGCCTTGGGAGACATCAAAACATTAAATTATGCTATGTTGCAATCACCTTATAACACCTCTCTTCCAAATGATGCGCCTGTAAAAGAGTTGAAATTCACACTTACTGGCAACATGAACCGCTATGTATGGAGCATGGATAATAAAATACTTTCGGAAACTGACAAAATACCTGTAAAAAAAGGAGAAATTCTACGGATTACCATTTATAATAATTCAATGATGCGGCATCCAATGCATCTTCACGGATTTGATTTCAGGGTGATAAACGGAAAAGGCGAAAAATCGCCGCTTAAAAATGTGTTGGATATCATGCCTATGGAAACAGATACCATTGAGTTTTTAGCAAATGAGGAAGGTGATTGGTTCTTTCATTGCCATATATTATATCACATGATGGCGGGAATGAACAGGGTCTTTGAAGTTGGAGACTACAATAACCCCTATCTACCCGACAAGGCAAAAGCCTATAAAGAATTGCAAAGAGAAAGTAATATGCCTCATTTTATGGCACAAAACGATTTTGCAACCAATGGTAATGATGGAGAAGCTATGCTAATGAATGCACGCTACCAATTAGGAACAGAATGGCGTTTAGGCTATAATAGTATGCACGGTTATGAAGTAGAAACCCATTTAGGTAGATACATTGGAAAGATGCAATGGTTCATGCCCTTTGTAGGTTTTGATTACCGCTACCGTAAAATGGGAGAAGATGAACACGAAAAGAACATATTTGGACAAACCAACAAGAAAGACACCCGCAGGGCGTTCAGTTTAGGGTTTATGTATACGTTACCTATGCTGGTCAATTTTCAGGCAGAAGTATATCATGATGGAATTGTGAGATTGCAGTTAATGCGTGAAGATATACCAATTTCAAAAAGACTAAGAGGTGGTTTTATGGTGAATACCGACTTAGAGTATATGGGAGAACTTAGGTATATCATTAATAAGAATATAGGTATACGTACCCACTATGATAGCGATATGGGCTTTGGTGTGGGGCTGGCATTGACTTATTAAAATTAAATAACTAAGGGTTGTAAACTGCATAACCGTAAAAAAATATCGGTAAAAAAAAGGAGGTGATGCAGGTGTAATTCGCAAAGACTAACCTGCATCATACTACAACCCTTTAAAGTATGCAACAAAAATCTATCTATCGTTCCATCATCAATACGGTAGAGGTTGAATTTTTTTAAGCAGTAATTGCATCATAAGCTAATACGAACAGTGTTAGCTTTTCTGTATTAACCAATAATATATTACATCAAAATGAAGCGAATGGATAAATTTTACAATGAAACATATCTTAAATTGGAAACTGCAATCCAGGAACTGGAGATTGAAACCGACTGCCCCATAAAAAGAATTGAAGCCGTTATACACCATATCATACAAAGCCTTGCCGACTTAAAGGACTTTGTACTGAAAAATGACTTTAAGAATATGGAAGAAGAAATCCATTTTTTCAAGTATCAGAAACCTGTTATTGTTTCAAAGCTCATCTACTACAATGCCATCTATAAAATCGAAACAAGAAGACCCTACGGGAACAAGCGTACCAAGAAATATTTTACCAAAGAACTGAAAAAGCTAAAAAGGTTCTTTGAAAACAACCTTGATTTTTACAAGTATTACCGCAGCAATAATTCTTTCGTTGACGAAAAATTCTTTGTGCGTGGCAAGCACGATATAAGGCTGTGGTTAGACACATTTTATTTTGAAGCAGACCATCGTTTTTCTACTTCACACGATTATAAGGTTGCCAAGATTATTGCCAATGACCTGATACAAGTTTATTTGGAAGACAGGCTCAATAACATCAATGTGAAAAGGGGTTCGGACAATTCATTGAAATGGACGGCAAGCAAAACGGCACTGACTGAACTCATATATGCACTGTACTCCCACGGTGTATTTAACAATGGGAATACAGATATAAAATTGATTGCTAAAGCATTTGAAGATGCCTTTAATATTGAATTGGGCGATTTTTACCATACGTTTATGGAACTGAAAGCCCGTAAGATAAACCGAACCAAATTCCTTGACAGCCTGTGTGAAGCCCTAATAAAAAAAAATGGACGAAAAGGACGAAAAGTAACGACTATTATAATACGCCACGAGGTGAATGAACGCCTTTTGTCCGTATAATGCTTTCCTGCACCTTTGGGGCTTCATTCTGCTTTTCTGCCTGCTCCGAAGCATCTTGTTTGGTTTCCGGCGTAATAGATAGCTGTATCTTTCTTTCTACGGCAGCCAGTTCCGTTTTAAGATCACTCAATCGACTTTCCTTAGCCCAAGTACCGTTAACCACTTCCTGAAGTATCGGTAGGTCTTTTGGTATTTCAGCGATTTTCTCCTGCTCCTGCTTCACAAAGCCCGGCAGTTTTTCCAAAGCCCTTAAAAAATTCATTGCGGCGGTTTCGGGGTCTTTTGCCATCAGACCGTTATTGTAGGTGTACTTGATATTGCCCTCGCCAGTTATAAAAAATCTATTGACCCTTTCGAGTGTTGAATTATCCTTTGGAAGTTCTGTTTTAACCAATAATTGAAACCGTAGAGGTTGCCTATTTCACGATAGTCGCCTGCCGTGCGGGCTTTGTTCGCAATCTCGTTCAGTTTTGCGCCTATTTGTTTCGGATTTGCATTGGGCGGCAAGCCATCTAACAGCACAGGGTTTTCGATTGTAAATATAAAATATTTAAAAGATGATAAAGATCTTGAAGGAATAATATCACTTCAGGGAGAGGTGCGCATGGGAGGAAGTAATAAAATAGTACCAAATGCAGAAATTGAAATTCGGGATACAAATAATAAATTAATTGCTAAAAAAACAGCTGATAGTAAAGGAAGATTTAAGTTTACCATAAAAACTGAACCTACTGTCGGGAATATTAATATAAATGGATCCGATGGAAATTCATTAGGTGAACTTGAAATCGCAAAAGTTGATATGGGTCGATTTTATTCACAAATAGAAATAGCTGTGAAACTGTTTATTATAAATGGAGTTATGAAAAGCACAGTACCCCTTTCGAAAAAAGAGATTAAAGAAATCAAGAATCAAAATAATAAATAGATATAAATGAGAATCAACTCAGAAAAATTATTAATATTGAAATGAGTTAGATTTTAGAGGTAGGTACAAGCAAGTTAAAAAAAAGCTTTTGATGGTGCTAAAAATTTCATCTTGTTTACAACGGAATCTATTCATATAAAGAATTTTTGTTTATTATTTGAAATATAAAAAAGGTCCAAATTTATAATGGCATTACGCATAAAGTTAAACCTTTGTGGTTTTAAACTTCTTCTTTTGCTAACACTCTTTAGCTGTTCCACAAAGAAGAATTATAACGACTGGGTTGATATAGACCAAAACAACTGCAGCAGCTATAGCCAACGAGGTAAAGGTTATACAGATGATGAGATATCGCCTTTAATAAAAGGCAAAGTGAGAATGTGCCATAATAATGAAAATGTTCCTTCTGCTAGAGTTTTCTTTCTTAGTTCAGAGAGTGATACAATTGGTACAGCCATCACCGATAAAAATGGAGAATTTTCGCTAACGATCCCATCCGAGGGATTGCTCCATGGAAAAATTATTGTAGATACATTTGGAACGGGGATGACTATCGAACATGTTTACATTGCGACAAATTTTAAAACCTACGCCTTAGACATAAAATTACCAAGGCAGCCCATGTATATTAATGAAATAGGTTCAAAAAAGGACCAGAAAAAGTTGAGGAAAGAAGTTGAAAAAGCAAATAGAAAACATAGATAGGTGTTATAAGTTGATCTGGGCTATTAAAATTTTAGTCTTTTTTTTGATCTTTTGTTTCTCATCATGTTCTGTCATCAGACCTAAAACAATAAACAATAAAGTATTGGGCGGGTACGAATCTTCAAGCTATTTAGACGAGAACGATTCGGAAGATTCTGTGACGATTTCAGGCATTATCACTGAAGCTAAGAAAAAAAGGAAGGTACCCAATGCAGAGATACGATTTTTAGACTCGGAAGGAAATACGCTCAAAAAAGTATCTTCAGACACAGATGGATCATTCAGTACAAGACTGGCAAAACTCACAAAATTTGGAAGTATCGAAATTGATGGAAATAGTGCTGGTTTTCTCACTATAGCAAACATAGACTTTGGTATTTTTGTCAATAATACCAGAATAAAAGCGAGATTATTCAAGTACGATTATTCTGCAACGGAGTTAGAATTTTACAAGAAAGAAGATCGAGACCAGCTAAAGCGAGAGATAGAAGAAATGAAAAAACAAAAGAGGTAACAGCATCGTACCACAAAGTGTATTAATTATAGAAATGGAGACTGTAACATGAACTGTGTCAGAGGAATAATTCAATAAGATTATGTATATTCAATTATTCAAACGACACGGTCATGAAAGAAAAAGACCCATTCGACTTTGAACGCTTCAAGGCAGAAGCCATGCAAGGTCTTTACGAAGGTAAAAGTTTGTCTCCCAATGATGGCGTCCTAGCGCCGTTAATGAAGCATCTGTTGGAATCAATGATGGATGGAGAACTGGAAAACCACTTGAACGAAGAGAAAGCTTCGGGCAATAGCAATCGTCGAAATGGCAAGACAAAAAAGACAGTCCGAGGTCTCAATTGTTAATTCGCATATAGATACCCCCAGCAATTCGCATTAAAATGCCACCACCTTAAACAATTAAGGTTTTACTTGTTGAGAGTATAATAAACTCTCAGCGTTATGTATAAAGTGGCTATGTACAATACGATAAAAACACTTTTGGAACACGGCAAATCTTTGCGGGAGATCTCAAGGGAACTTGGGATGTGCCGCAAGACCGTTTCGCGTATCCACATTTAACATGTATTGTTTTGATAGAGGACTGCGTAAGCTGGTAACCGCTGAACTCGAAAAGATAGAAGTCGCAATCAGAGCAAAAATGATTTATATATTGTCTCATCAATATGGTCCTTTTTGGTATAGTGCCCCTAACCTGTTCGAATCTCTCCAGCTCCACTTAAGGGGACACTTAATAGAAAGCACCCCCTTTCTTTATACCCATAAAGAACTATGAGTCAAAATGTTAAAACACCTACACATAGAGTTAGAAAATTTCAACAAAATGTTTAGTCTTAGGTTATCAATTATTAGCAGACGTGGTCATTAAACCGAAGCATTTCTAAACACATCCGGCCGTTATGATAAGGACATTTCCAGAAACCCGCCTTATCATCGTTACGATTCATTTGTCCATCGGGCAATACACTCCAGTACCATTCTCCAAATTGAACATCAATAAGTTTTGTCTGAATAAATTTCCAGACATTTTCTGCTAAATCTAAAAACTTGGAATCAGGTACAATTTTGGACAGATAGCTATAACCAACTACTGCCTCGGCCTGTACCCACCAATGTCTTTCGTCATCTAAATGACCATCTCTAAATTCGTAAGCCATACTTCCGTCAGGAAGGATCCCCTCCACGGCGGCGAGGCCAATGCTGGTCACAATATCTTTGATGGATTGGGAGAGTGCGGGAATATTCAATACGGTAGTAGCTTCCCACAAAAGCCATGCTGCTTCAATATCATGACCATATGATATGGTATCAGTTGTTGAGTTCCACTCCCGATCAAAAAAAAGATTGAGATGCCCTGTACGCGAATCATAGATTTTGCTAACGAAAAGATCGACCAGATCCTTTTGGGCTGAAATTAATTGATCATCTGGCCACACCTGTAGCAGATTGGTATAGGGCTCAAGAATATGTAAATGAGTATTCATGGTCTTGACCTGATTCTCGTCTTTTTCACTCAGCCGCATATCGGCTATCGGTGACCAGTCGCGCGAAAATGCTTCCAAATATCCGCCAGACTCATCATCAAAAGTATGCTCAATCAACTTAAAAAGATCTATTGATAACTCCAAAGCTTCGGATATTCCCGTAGCTCTGTAAAACTCCGAGAAACCATACAGTGCAAAGCCCTGTGCATAGGTCTGTTTTTTTGTATTGAGGGGCTTGCCCTGATAATCAAGCTCCCAATAAACTCCCCCATATTCTTTATCGATAAAATTATCGCGTAGGTAGTGGTAAGCCCGTTCAGCCATTCGTAAATAGGATATATCGTTAAATTGGCGATAGGCAGCTGAGAACGTCCAGAGGATCCTCGCGTGCATAACAGCTCCTTTGCTAGCATAGGGCACCAAATGATTATGCCCATCCATCTTTCCGTAAAAACCGCCAAATTCCAGATCGACCATTTTTTCACTCCAAAATGGAAGTATGTTGTTTTCAAGTATTTCTCTAAAACGATTCATTTAATTCAAGCTAAATGTATTGATTCATCTATTTTTTTTCAAGATCAGCCTCTCTTTTATTCTTTAGATCATTAAGGATCAGATCCATCCGTTTTTCGCTCAAAGGGTAAAAACTTATGAACAACACGGATAATACAGTACCGATTGCAGGGAAAAAACTCAAGAACATCCGAATACCATGAAGTGCTTCGTCACTCTGCTGCTGATTGGCCTGAAAACCATAATAGGCCAATAGCCAACCTGTCAGAGCCGTCCCAAATGCCCAGCCGAGCTTCTGACTCATCGATGAAGAACTAAAGATCAAACCTGTTGCCCTATTGCCTGTGCGTAGTTCGGAATAATCTGCACAGTCGGCATACATCGACCAAAGCAAGGGAAATACGCTCCCGGCGCAAATACTGATGAGTACCTGAAGAGAAAATATAAGAATTAGATCTTCTTTGCCCAACCAGTAAAAGGCAATACTTCCCACCGTAGCAATAAGCATGGCAATCATATAGGTGCTTTTTTTTCCGATACGATTACTGACAGGAGCTGCTAATACAACACCTAATATATTAGCAGCTTGCCCAAGGGCCAAATAAAGTCCACTTAATACAAATGGTACCTCAAAAATCATGATTCGGTCGATTTGATGCTCCTCAACATAATACTTGAAGTAGTATAGCGTTGCTCCATCCCGAATGGAATTAAAAACAAGAGCCGCCACCCCGGCTCCCAGCAGTATCCACCAAGGACCATTTTTTAGCAAGTCTCCGATATCTTGCTTTAATGTCGAGTGATGCGCCGTCACCTCTACAACCCTTTCCTTTGTCCAATAAAAACATAGCAAAAAAAGTATCGTTGAAAATGCAGCAATAACTAGTGCAGCCATAAACCAACCATGCTGAAGTGACGTAAGATCTGCTCCCGCCTTACTGAAAAAATCTATTAATGGGTTGAATAAAAGCAGGGTAACAAAACTCCCGATATAGGCGAATGTCATCCGAAAGGTAGCCAGTACATTACGCACTTTGGGAAAGGGACTCATTACACCCAATAATGATGCATATGGTACGTTGATCGCCGAATACACCATCATCATCAAGGAATAAGTCAGGTAGGCATAGATAATTTTTCCGGTATGCGAAAAATCAGGCGTATAAAATGTTGCTGCACCGATCAAACCAAAGGGTATGGCAACATAAAGGATGAATGGTCTGAACTTGCCCCAACGGCTCCGTGTACGGTCTGCAAGTGCACCTATAATGGGATCGAACAACGAGTCCCAAACTCTGGTGATCAAAAACATGGTACCAACAGCTTTCGCCTCCATACCAAAAATATCGGTATAAAAAAACATCAGGTACATACCAAACAGCTTCCAGAACATGGACGACGCTGCATCTCCCAGGCCATATCCGATTTTCTCTCTCAACGAGATTTTTTCATTTTCAATTCTCATAAGTAGGTATTCTGGATACAAATCTAACTATTCAGATTTTTTGAAGCGATCGTATGTACGACCTTGACTGATGCTGCTGACCGAAATCCATCCTGGGCTGTATTAAAACAATAATCAAGCAATCTGTCTATCGATGATAAGGCGACATGCATCCGTGTATCGCTCGAAGCATAATAGATATAAACGGTACCATCGGGGTCTGCGATCCAGCCATTTGAAAAGAGTACGTTGGAGACATCTCCTACTCTTTCTATACCCTTGGGTGCCATAAAATGTCCCGCGGGTTCAGCAATTATTTGGTCGGGATGTGCCAGATCTGTTACAAAAAGATAGAGTACATACCTAAGGCCTGCAGCACACATCCGTACGCCATGTGCCAGGTGTAGCCAGCCACGCTCGGTTTTAATGGGCGCTGGCCCTTGCCCATTCTTAAGCTCTTTAATGGTATGATAGTGTCGGTGATTTATAATTTTCTCTTCGGAAACAACCGCATTTTCCATACTGTCTACCAGCCCCCAACCTATTCCACCACCTTTGCCTGCATCAATAAAACTATCCTGTGGACGTGTGTAAAGTGCATACTTACCATCGACAAACTCGGGGTGGAGGACCACATTGCGCTGCTGACTGCTGGACTGTAAATCTGGCAAGCGTTCCCATGTGACCAAGTCGCGAGTACGTACAATGCCGGCAGCTGCAACTGCCGAAGATAGATCACCAGCAGGAGCTGCGGGATCTTTGCGTTCGGTACAGAAAATACCATAGATCCATCCGTCCGCGTGTAGCGTGAGACGCATATCATAGATATTGATATCTGGAATTTCGGTCTCGGGAATATCTATCGGATAATCCCAAAAATGGAAACCATCTATGCCATTTTCACTTTCGGCAATAGCAAAAAATGACTTGCGATCGTTGCCCTCTACACGCACAACCATAATATATTTGTCCTGCCACTTGATTGCCCCAGCATTGAATGTCCCATTGATGCCGAAACGCTCCATCAGAAAGGGATTTCTCTCCTCATCAAAATCATAACGCCAATGAAGTGGTGTATGATCAGCAGTCAGAACTGGATAGGTATACCGCTCGTATATCCCATTTCCTGGCAATAATGGCGTATTTTTTCGAGAAATTAGTTCCTGATGTGCTTGTTCGATAGCTTGTCTACGATTTTCAAATATTAAATTCATCTTCTATAAGTATAGTTTTGTTTCTCTTGTATATTTTCTATTTCTTGTGCTCTTTAAAGATCTGTTGGACAAATTTTTCCAATTGTCCCCTCCAGAATGACCATTCATGGCCAGCATCTGCCTGGTCATAGACATAATCAACCCCATAGCTTTTCAACTTCTGGAGAAAAGCTAAATGTCCGTTGTACCGAGGATCTTTGGTACCACAGCTGGACCAGATATAGACAGCTTGACTATTGGAAGAAGATTTTAAAGCTGACATATTGGGGATATAGCGATCAAAATCAAATGCTGGATCACTCAAAAGTCCCGAGCTAAATTGACCTATATATTGGAAAGTATCTTTATTTCGCATACCGATCACGAAAGCCTGCCCTCCTCCCATAGATAAACCAGCTATGGCCCGAGATGACTTATCCTTACCCACATTAAATCGTTGCTCGACAAGCGGCTTCACGTCGTTTAGCAACTCATCTTCAAGAAGATCCATCCCTTCAACTGAACTACCCCCGGCCCATGATCCATCCGTTAGACCATTGGTCATAACCACCAACATGGGTTTTATTTTTTTTTCGGCAATCAAATTATCCATGATATACGCAACACGCCCATCACGAAACCAACTCCCCTCATCATCTCCCCCACCGTGCCTGAGATATAAAACTGGCAGCGGTTTAGTTGACTGGACAGCTTGGGGTGGCACATAGACATAAAGGTTGCGCTGCTTATTTAATTTGCTAGCGGTATAGGTTAAGATGCGGAGTTCTCCGTGGTTGACGGCTCTTAACTGATCAACGGCAGGCTGACGTGCTATAATTTCCAATACACTGCCATACACTTCTGTGCCGTATTTGACTTTAGGATTGGCTAAATCTATAGAACGTTTTCCATCTACCACAAATACATACTGATAAATACCTGGCAATAGGGAGCTCGTAGATGCCGTCCAAACACCGCTTGTATCCTGTTCCATCGCCAATCTCATAATGTCCCAGTCGCCAATCTCGACCTGCACTTTGCTGGCTTGGGGAGCCTTCACACGGAAGGTAACCCGTCCACTGGAATCAATCGCAGGTGAAAATTTGCCTGTCGATGCCTGCCACCATCCGGCTGTGCTAAATGAGGATCCGTCCTGCTGTGCTTTAACAGGCAAATAGAGACCTAACAACGCTGTGCCCAATAAAATTAGTTTTTTCATCTGTATATCATTTGTTTTCAATGGTAATGAGGCCGCCAGATCTATTCTTCCCACTGTGTGGTTTGAATATTCATGGTGGTTTCATAATTTTTTATTCTGATTTCCAGCAATAGGTGCCTACTGCTCCAGCAGCTAACTTGATCATGCTGAATTTACCCTTATACTGAACTTTTACCTCCCGATCATAGAATGAACTGTTTGCAACAATCAGGACAATCTCTTTTTTGGGAGTAAGAAACGCAACATTGGGCAATACTCCACTATTCTGTACTGTAGTAACGCGTTTGATATCCGCGTTTTCCTCGTCCGTGGTAATGTCAATACCTTGATCATAAGGAGCATTGGAGGAAACACGTACCGATCCCGGCGGAACGAATTTTGAAATATGTGCAACAACGTAATAGGCCACATTTCTTGATACCTGATCTCCATCAATGGTAAGTGCGCCCTGACATATGGCACATCCACCATTATCTGTATGGGGATCATTATTGGGATCTGCGGCCAAATTCCACAATATCATATTCCGGCTCCAATTGCGCATGGTTCCGATAACAAGGCGTTCGGTCTGGTAGGCAAGGTTGCTGATTTTACTTTGGCTAGATTGAATGACCATCTGTTCTGTAAAATAGATATTTTTGTCAGGTCTAGCTTGATGCACCAATGACATCGTACCAATGTCACCTCCATAGTGGTGGAAACCGGATCCATCTACATATGGACCAATAGCAGGGTCATTCAACAGGGTCAATGGATAATCTGGCCGATCACAATTATGATCAAAAAGAATAATTTTTGTATCCGGCTTCAATTTGTTAAAGACGGGCAGTAAGTGGTCTCTTAGAAAATTGCGCATCTGCGATACAGAAAATGGCATACTGGGAGTATTCCTCGAATTGAGTGGTTCATTTTGCACGGTGATCATATGAATAGGGATCCCATTTTTTTCCATTTCCTGTACATAACGTAAAAGATAACGGGCATATACAGGATAACAGTCCGTCCTTAATGAACCGCCTTGAAACAGCTGTCCCACTTTCATCCACACAGGAGCAGTCCAGGGTGAAGCCATAATCTGAATTTTGGGGTTGATGGCCAAAATTTCTTTGAGTACAGGAATGACATGTTCGTAATCATGCCCCAGGCTGAAATTCAAAAGATCCGGATCTGCCTGGCCACCACTGAGATCATTATAGGTATAAACAAAGCTATTTAGATCGGATGCACCAATACTTAAACGGATAGCACTAATGGCGATTCCATCTCCGGCACTGAAAAGTTCGTGTAGAAGCTTAGACCTTTTATCGGGTACCATCTGATGTATCAGTTGGGCACTACCACCCGTCAGCGCAAACCCAAATCCATCAATAGTCTGGAATGCCTGTCTTTCGTCAATAACGATAGGTAGTTGACGCCCCCGTGATGTCGGCTCGAATACTGCCGGCGGCCCTGCGGAAAGCTGCGAAAGAGGCTGATCGTGGGTCACCCACTGGTTTAATTTGTGTTCTTGCGCCTTCAATTGAAAAACAGATAGGATCGCAAATAATAAGGCATATAATAATTTTGGATTTGGTCGTCGAATAATCATAATTTGTGAGCCTAGTCTGAATATTACAATTGGTTATCTTTTAACATCTCTACAGCAAATTTACTTGGTAAAGCTTACCTCGACTAATACTATTTTAGCAGTAGGTAATTCAATTCGAACTAAAAATCATCAAAACAACACGTAAACATCACTTACGGCGTATACTATTTTATCTCCAAATTGGCCAAACTAGTAAAAAAAGCAGTAAACTGCTCCTCTAACACCAATTACCAATCACTAGAATACAACACTGTTAGGGATAAACTAGACTCGGATAATTGACATAAAAATCATTTGTAGCCACTTTAATGGCATTGAAATTACCGTAGTTATCATTTTCCCATGGATTTTTCCATGCACATACGCCTGCGTACCCGTTCCAATAGCTTTGTTTGTAATAATTGGCCAGAGTAATATTCCAATTGCCGGAATTATTATAGGATGAGCTGTTGACATCATACCCCGGTGTTTCTCCGATCAAGACAGGTTTATCACCATTATCTAACCAATAGCCGATGGTCGTGGTAAATGGCGCCCCGGAGGATTGCCACTGGTACCAATGGGGTGAATAAAAATCTAAATAGGCGTTGGAATTGTTGTACTGCGCCTGCAATTTTGCATTGCTATAATTATTGCCCCCATAGGTATCCCATGATGTGTACCTATCGCTGTTAAAAATAATCCACATTGAACCTACCGTCACCGGCTTGGTAGAAAATTGGTTTGTCTTGGCCGCACACCATGCAATGAAACGCACGACATTGTTCTTATTTAAATTGCCACAGTTTGCATCACGCCACATATGCTCTGGCTCATTGCAGATATCATATCCCATAATGGTGGGTTCATTTTCATAACGCTGCAGAAAGGGGACAAGAAAATATTCGGTATACCACTGGGTTTTGTTGACGTCATTGATGATCTGCCTAAATTGATTGTACTTGCTGCTGGTATTCTTTACCATATCAAATGACCAAAATGTAACCAGCAGATACACTCCCTTTGATTTAGCGATCTGAACGAGTTGGTCCATATCTGTCCAGAACTGACTACTGGCACCTGTGACAAGACCGTCACCGTTTAAAGACGGACTATGGCTCCCCGACCCATGCACCCAGATTCTAGCAAGGTTAATTTTATTATCCTTATAACGCTGAAACTCATTGCTCCACCAGGTGTAATCAAAATTTCTACCTAAAAAATCTAAAGTATAATCGCTTTGCTTTTGCCAGGCTGTGTTGATACCATTGAAAAAAATCTGCTTTGAGGCAACATAAAATTTATTGCCCGAAATAGTCACGGCATCAGTGATTGAAGCCGGAGCAACACCATTGTTCAAAGCCATCTTTTTCTGCTTGGGCAGAGATTCTGCAGCCTGATCAAAAGCTTTTTTTTGGCAGCTGTATGACAATATGATCAAGCAGATACACCATAATTTACATAAAGATCTCATAATTGTTTATTTTGGTTATTCTAAGATAGTGAGCTAACGATATTGCTGGCTAATACTTTATTAACAAATAGTTGTACAAGGGTGTAATTATTCTACTCACCCAGCATAATTACCTGATCGGAACCGTATAATGCTTTGATCTTAGCCTCACTGTTCTTTTCAAAGACCAATTCTGACCAGCCCATAAAAAACACCCAATTGGGCTGGTCTTTAAGTACCTCAAGTGACGGTAATACCTGGCACTCTCCGATCGCCATTGGCCTTCCTGCTGCTACACGAACGATCGCATCATACTTTTCATTACTAAACCCCGTGTGATCATCGTATACATCAAGCGAAACAATATCCCAATAGGATCTTCCGGGATTATACAGCTCGACGTCAGTATCCAGGCTTTGAAAATCTTGAACATTCCAAACCCAAATTAGATTATCGAGCTCTTTTTTCTTAACCATAAAGTCATGTACATACCGGTAGAGTCTAGCGGTGCCTTTTTCTCCCGGGCGTCCCCCCCACCAAAATTTCCCCTGATTCATCTCATGAAAGGGCCTGAACAGAGCGATGACCTTGTTGTCTTTCAATCGCTTTAGATAAACTGCAATTTCTTCCATCATCGAGACTAATTTACCATGCTCTAAGGTCCCTTCTATAAAAAGGTTTTCCCACTGGCTGTCTGTCAAATGACTTAAAACGCCACGTCCGTCATCCCAGCTACAAGGTTGTCCATTGACAGGGTTGCAGGCGTGCCACATGATATTAACAATTGCACCCTGATGGAATTGGCTGATAGCCTCATCAATCATAGTGCTCCTGTGATCAATATTTTCCTGCTGAAATAAAAAATCACCGCTCCACAGCTTCGGATATCTACCTACTAGTTTGTTTATGGCATTGGTCCAGCGGGCAGGCTCACTATTGGGTTCGCGATTGTGTATACCACCAATAACACGCTTTCCCTTAATCCGGGATAGGTAATCCATTATCTTTTGCTTTTCTTTTTTAGCCGACCACGAAACAGAATCATTGACCTGCGTATTTGCCGCCAGCGATTGGCTAGTCAATGTTTTACAGCCGATCCCGGTGATCACGATTAATGAACTACATAGTAGCGCTAGTGACTTGAATATATTTTTTTCCATAATAGGTGATTTGTTACTGTCATTACTTAATAATATAAAGCTTCTCTTTTTTAGATCCCACAAAAAGATCTTTCAATAATATTTTTCCATCCTGATGATCTTTCAGCTCTTCTGCCTGATATTTTAATGTAAGCGGGTCAAATGATTGGATCTCCTTTTTGTTTCCGATGATGTCCAAAATCTCTACGCTACTACTAAAAACCTCATTCGTGGGATTGTAAAGATAGATATAGAGTTCCTCGCCACATTTTACGCCATAGGCTTCAAGCCTACCGGCTTTTAATGCCAATGGCTTGAATTCTCCTTTTCCATTCAGCAACATACGGTCGCTCAATTGCCGTACCCCACGATAATAAGGTAGCATATCCCTATTCTGAAAGTATTCCCACCACCAGCTCATCGGTAGGATCGGTGTTGATGAGAAAAGCCCATACCAGAGACCCCGTTTGAAATCTAATTCCATCTCATATGCAAAATCATCAAAATTTTGCTGCCAATCCCATTCATAGCCAAACTCGCCAATGACATAAGGCTTTTTATGTTTTGTGGAGTATGCATTGATTTCTGAGGGTATCAGATCAGTATGTTTGTAAATGTGTTTTTGATTGATATCTATTGCCTCGATATCATTGAGCCCCGGGATATCTCTATGGGATATGCTGGTAGTAACAATGTGTTTATATGGATCTATCTTTTTTAAATAGGTAGCCATTTCAGTATGCCATTCTACAATAGCTTTAGAAGAAATCGGCTTTTCCCGACCATTAAACTGTATATTATCTACTTCATTCAGAAACTCCCACATAGCAATATGCGGTGAATACCCCCAGCGTGACACAATGTAGCGCAAACGATTTTTATAAAGCGTTTTAGCCTCTTCGGCTGCAAAAAACTCGTCCGTCGTCTTTACCCCTCCGATATTATCGGATCTGAAATTACCCATTCCCAAAGTAAGCATAACATATAAATCGAGTGAATCGGCAAGATCGACGAGATGATCGAGCCGGCGTACTGCGCTGGGGTTAAAATGAGCTGGATCTGACTGGTAGCGATCATTGTTGAATCCGTCCTGAAAATCTATGGGCAAATTCCAGGGACAGATCCAGGTCCTAAAGAAATTGCCGCCATTTTCAGCAAATTCGGCAAGCATACGGTCATAATTATAAACGGAAGCATTTTGGTGCAGTGCTGCATAATATTTTGAATCGTCTTTACGCCTTGATTCCCAACAGATGTTTTCGGCTATCCCACGAAAGGATGTACCGTTATCAAATTGTAAGGACCAGTTATTTTTAACACTTAGAAATCCTTTTTCTGCCGTTTCCCGCACCCGCGCATCGAATTTCCTAGATGTGGCGACTATTTTTCCATTTTTGCTCAATACGAACTTAAAATGATAATCGCCATGCTGTCTGGGTGAGAACCGGGCATTCCATTCTGAAATATCCCCAGATTGCCCCTTTACATAAAAGCACGGCTGAAGCAGTACCTCACCTGATGCTGTATATATCTCCATGTCAAGCTTAATGTCTTCCTGCAAATAAGGGTTTGTCCAGGTCGATTTAAGTTTTATAACGAAATCCATCCGTCTTCCTTGAAGTGCTGCTGACTCCTTAAAATCGACAGAAATAATCTGGGAAAATGTAGTTACTGGAAATATGAAAAAAAAGATTATTCCAATTAAAAAGCGCATACCTGATTAATTGACGGTTACACCATCGGCCAATACATACATATTGGGGAGGTCCTTTGAAAATAAACTTATACTGCTCCTAAATAGCGTTTTGAAATCATCGGCTGAGGGATGCCCTTTCCATGGTCCATAGAAATGTATCCCTTGCTTTAATGGATCGTATTCATTTCGCCACATAACGACCATACTGATTTTTTTACCAACGAGTGGAGTGAGGATCTGCTCGGTCCAATAACTGACATAGGGTACATTACCATTTCTGATCCCTTCAATTCCTGTTTCGGTAACACCAGCAGGCTTTTTCTTTTCTAAAGAAAGCTCTTGCAACGCGTTTAAATTGGAAAGAAACGCTTGGGTATTTGTACCATGATAACAGTCCATACCGATAAAATCGACTAATTCATCCCCCGGCCAGCGGAATAGCAGATCTTCTTTCCGTCCATTATTGTCCCGTTGTGGCGATATCGCAAAAATAAAATTATGTACCCCTTTCGCTACTGTCAAATAAGATAACGTAAACTTCCAAAGCGCTATAAACTCTTCACTAGTCGTACAAGAACTTCCCCACCAGGACCAGCTTTGGGTATGTTCATGAAAAGGTCTAAAGATAACAGGAATCAATTTGCCATTGCCATCCTTCAATGAAAGTGCAAACGTGGCGAGATTATCCAACCAACTTTTAAATTTTAAATTTGTTGCACTTCCATCGGTCAAAATTTCTTTAACAACTGTTTTTGATGAATTGTCCCATGAATCCCCGCCCGTCAAGGGATTGTTTAGGTGGCACATAGCGGTAATAACTTCACCACGGGAACGCGCTTCAAGGATAGCCTTTTTACGGGCCTCGTTTAAAGTCGCTCTGGTACGGCGGTCATCCATCAATTCAGCAAAATCAACACTAAAAACTGCGGGGTAGTCGCCTACAATTTCGTAAACGTCAGATCTACCGGCAACTTCCTTCCATTCTCTGCCGTAGATCAGATCATCATGATGGCCAAACATAAAGCCTTTGTCTTTTATCTTCCATAATTGGGAGTAGAGCGCTTTAGTTTCTGCCGTCGCCTGCTTGTCAAATAATCGGAGTTCGATTTGTGAGGGTTTTTCTCCGGGCTTTTGATCTGTGGCCGGATCAGCCTTGGTACATGCCGTTCCACCTATTAAGATGGACACGGCATACATAAATAACTTCTTCATGATTTGGATCAATTACGCTTTTTCACTTCCACCCAATATCTTCTGGGCTTTTTCACAAACTTATCATAGTCTGTATAGATTGCAGACCAGTCGTCATTACCGTTCAATGAAAAAGCAAAAGCATTGTTAACAATTGTTTTAGCCTGTTTATTGCCAAGATCCTCGGTACCAGGACCAAGAAAACTACAATTTACGCTGCTTCCATCTGCGGCAATTAGCGTCAAGATATCGGTTGTGTAGTCCCGCTCCCATTTCCCTTCACCCTTCGGTATTTTACGATAAAATTTATTGACATCTGTTTTGGGGTCTGGTGTATAAATGAAATTGGCATATTTTCCGTCAGCGCCGGCATCATTTACAAATGTACCCGTAGTTTTACCTGTCGGTGTTACTCCTGTCAGTTTAAAGGTTATGCTATTATCCAATTCCACTTGAGGACCATCAGATACAGGCCATATCCATGGTTTACTCGTTAAGGATAAAACCGCGCCACCACCATATTCAGGCCCTGTACCACCATAAAGTACAAGTCCGGTAATATCGTAGGTACCGAGGATCGTTTCGGTAAAAGGCTCGACGATGACCTCCCATTCTCGAGATTCACCTGTCTCTGCTGTCACGGTATAATTATACTTATAGTTGCCGGCAAGAAAATTGACTTCAGAACCAGAGGCAGGCGAAACAGTAGCGCGATAAGATTGTTGGATCACAGGTTTCACTTTGGAAAAGTCAGTATTGTCCTCCACCAATACTTTTACTTTCACTGTCCCAGCGGCCCTGTCTACAACTGCTGCTCCTATCTGCGTAAAGCCTGTCCCCATGGAAAAGTTTTCA
Organism: Sphingobacterium sp. UBA3519; assembly: GCF_002377215.1. Classification (NCBI taxonomy): domain Bacteria; kingdom Pseudomonadati; phylum Bacteroidota; class Sphingobacteriia; order Sphingobacteriales; family Sphingobacteriaceae; genus Sphingobacterium; species Sphingobacterium sp. UBA3519. The sequence continues at coordinate 73,124 of NZ_DFPI01000037.1, read as the reverse complement.
ATGGATTTCTCATTGCTCTCGACTCCCTTATAGGGATCCTTTTTACAACCAAAGACTGTAAAAACCAATATCAAATATGCTGCAAAACCAGCTTTATATGTTTTCAGATTCATAATAAAATAGTTATGGTTTCAATAATGGGTTTGTATCAATTTCACGCTGTGGAATTGGAAAAAAGTATGCTCCTGAAGTGATGGATTTACCATACTTTTCTACCAAAACTTTTTCCATCAGATGATTGCGTCGTAAATCAAACAGCCTATTCCCTTCAAATGCAAGCTCTAGTGCACGTTCTTCAACTACTGCCTCACGAAATGCAGCGACCGATAGATTTGCTGTAAGCGGGCCTAGGCCTGCCCGGCTACGGATTTTATTCACCGCAGCATATCCCTCAGCTGTAGGACCAGCAGACTCTGCATAAACCAGAAGAATATCCGAATAACGTATCACCGGCGAATTGGTACTCATTTTATCTGCATCCCGAAGTGGATCAATGTACTTTCGGGTAAAAGGTCGCGAGAAATCCGCAATACCAAGTTTAATGGTTTTGCCATCGGGATTGACAACTTCTGAAACAATAAGGTCTGTTTTCCTCTTATCACTTGAGTTGTAGCTGTTGTAGTGCGCGGCCTCCATCTGAAAATGGTTCCACCCTTTACCAATATTGATTATTGTAGTCTCAGGATCGCTTGGATTGTATGGAATACGCATTGCAAAACCGGGATCAGGCAAAAACATGTTCGGTAATTTGGAATAATTCCCCTCGCGCTCACCTGAGCGATCTACAGCAGCGTCAAATATGTGTTCGGAAACGGCAGCTTTTTTATAAATTTCAGTATTCCAGATATCAGGTAACACACTTGTAAAATTAAAAATTTGCTGATCGTTGATCACTTTTGCGGCATATGTATTCGCTTCAAGATAGAGCTTTGTCGCATCAGTTACAAATTCGTAGCCTGGCGAAGTTGAAGCTTTTGAAGACGCCATATGGAGGTATACCTTTGCGAGTAATGACTGGGCAGCACACCGATTTGCCCTTCCCTCAAAATTTTTAGAAATTGACATCAATTGTTCCCCTTGCTTTAGATCAGCAATGATAACATCGTAAACCTGCTGGATACTTGACTTGGCTACAGGGATCTGCTCGGCCTCAACAAGGGGTTCTAAACGAAGCGGAACTTCACCGAATAGACGCACTAGATTAAAATTGTGAAGTGCACGCAAAAAATAAGCCTCGCCGATAATTTGATTGCGGTCAGCTTCCGCCATATTAGGAACGTTAGGAACATTGGCTATTACGGCGTTAGCACGTGAAATACCACGATAAAGATATGTCCATAGATTATCAAGATCTGAATTTGTCGAGGTAGTCCGTAATTGATCCAGTTCAAAATTTGACTGCCCTGCATCTGCTTTCGCTGTCAGATTCTCAGTCGGCAATTCAGTAATAATGTAATAACCCCTAGAATAATATCCGACTTCAGGCAAAATGGCGTAAGCATAGATCAAGCCTGAAAGCGCATCTTGCCCCGTCTTGTAAAAAGACTTTGAATTAACTATTCCATAAGGCTCTTCTGTTAGTTTAGAACAGGATATAAAAGTACTGCTGATTAGTCCTAAAAGACAAATAGGTATAAAAAGTTTATTGATTTTCATGGCTGTTTAATTTAAAATCCAACGGATAATCCAAGGGAATAAGTTCGAGGTCGTGGGTAATTACCCCAGTTGATTCCATCCAATCCCATCTCGGGATCAAAACCCTTGTTAAATTTGGTAAAAGTCAGTAAGTTATTGCCGGCGGCAAACAACCTTAATGTGCTGATGCCAGCAATCAGGCCCGGCTTAAAATTATAGCCAATGGTAACATTTTGCAGTCTAAGAAAGGAACCGTCTTCAACGAAAAAATCCGAAGCTTTATAGCCTCGCGTATTATTGGCTCTAGGATATAACTGACTTGGGTTATCGGGCGTCCAGCGCTGCACTTGCCTGCTCGGTGTCATCTTTTGAAGATCGAAAACATCATTCCCATATACGCCGTAAAACTGGGCACTTAGGTCAAAACGCTTGTACGAAGCACTGGTATTAAAGCTATAAATGAATTTAGGTGTAGGGTCGCCAATTACTGTACGGTCATATGTAGGATCTATGGTCCCATCAGACTCGCCCTTAGGGCCGCTGATATCGACGTATTTAATCTCACCTGGTAATGCCTCCCGCCCAGTAAGTCCGGCACCTATCCCTTCCTCCAATGTTTGAATTATTCCATTTGCACGATAACCATAGAACGTATACATTGGTTGGCCAACGATAAAATGGTTGACATTCTGACGTACCATTTCAATCAATGATCCTGTGACAACACGGTCACTCTCGCCCATTCTAACCACTTTGTTACGGTTGAGAGCGAAATTGCCACCAACAGACCACTGTAAACCGTCGGTTTGAATTACTTTAGCATTGAGTCCCAATTCGAAACCACGGTTACTTATTTCACCATCGTTTACCCATTGTTGATCAAAGCCTGAGGATGGTGAAATTGTACGCGTACGGAGTAAATCTTTCGTCTGCTTGTCGTAATAATCTGCCGTCAGGGTAAAGCGCTGGTTCATAAACCCGATATCCAAACCAATATCGAAAGATGTTGTCGTCTCCCACTTTAGGCTTTTGTTCCCTAAGCCACCAACGACAGTAAGCCCCTGCTCATTATTGGCTCCGGCCAAGCCCGGACCAAAGCCCGTCATAAAACCATTTTGTGATCCTACAAAATAGCGCTCAGAGCCATAGCGGTCCATGGTCTGATAAGGAGATATCCCCTGATTACCTGTCAATCCATAACTTGCTCTAAATTTCAGCTCGGAAAATGCGCCCAGGTGTTTAATGAATTCTTCTTCACTTATTTTCCAGGCGAATGCTGCTGACGGGAAAAAGGCCCACTTATTATTGTCCCCAAATTTAGTAGAGCCATCTGCGCGACCGGTCAGGGTAAAAAGATACTTATCTGCTAAAGCATAATTTACCCGTCCAAACCAAGAATTCAATGTAGATGAAGAGAGTCCATTACTGAGTGTCTTTGTCTTTGCACTGTTGAGATTTTCATTTTGAAGGTTATCGTTGACAAAATTCATCCCTATCAAATTACTCGTTCTGGTTGTTGATGTCTGTAAAGAGAAACCTCCTACAATATTAAAGCGATGTATATCGTTAAATGTCTTGTTGATGGTGAGATAGTTTTCATTGACTAGCTCATTATTGTTATAGTTGCTAATAGAGCCATAACCTGTATTTTCATAACCTCGAAATGTCACAGTGGCTGGCTCGTAGATATCACCAACAGAATTACCAAACTTAGTACTTAACTGTGTCCTAAACTGAAGCCAATCAGTAAATTTTATATTAGCAAATACTGTAGCCAAGACGTCTATAGTCTTTGACTTGTTGAGCACTTCATTAGCAATCGCTATCGGATTACCAAAATCCGTAGCCGATGTACGAAAATAGTTTCCATTTTTGTCATAAACAGGGAATATACGCGTACGGCCGGCACTCAAATTTTGCCCTTGATTGTTCGTATGTGTCAATATCACATTTGTACCAGCGGAGATAGCCTCAGTTAATTTTTGGTCTAAATTCAATCTGCCGGTATATTTGTCATACGCATTTTTTATCGCGAGTCCCTCTTCCTTATAATAATTACCGGACATGGAGTATTTTGTATTATCTGAACCTCCATCTACACCAAGCGTATAGTTTTGGGAAAAAGGGTTTCGATAGACTAAATCTGCCCAGTCGGTATTGGTGGTCCACTGTGGTTTATTGGGGTCCAACCCGCGCAATTCAGCTATAGACGGAAAGTAAACCCCACTCCTAACTTCGCCTAGATAAGGTAATTGACTTAAAGGAGTCCCCCCATTTAATGCCGCCTCATTTGCATAAACAGCTTCTTCGATGCCATCACGCCAAAGATCAGGTTTGACAGCTAGTGTCGAAATAGAATTTAAAGTGTTTAAAGATATTCTTGGTTTACCGGCTCTTGCCTTTTTGGTGGTAACCATAATAACTCCATTGGCCCCACGCGAACCATATATTGCTGCTGATGAGGCGTCCTTAAGTACTTCGATGGACTCAATATCTTCAGGATTTATCTGTTTTAGATCTCCTGCATCACCCCAGGGAAATCCATCAACAACAACAAGTGGCGCATTGGATCCATTGAGAGAGCTATTACCACGGATACGTACTGTAGCGCCAGCTCCAGGCTTACCGCTTGAAATTGCCACTTGGACTCCAGGGATCTTTCCTTGCAATAATTGATCCACTGATGAAGCCGGAGTCTTGTTTAGGTCCCCACCTTTGAGTGTGGCCACAGCGCCTGTAAGATCACTCTTTTTAACTCCGCCGTAACCGATAACAACCACATCCTCGAGATCGACTGTGGCGGTTGCCAAAACTGCATTTACAACTGTTTGATTATTTAATTGGACGTTTTCGGTCTTGAGTCCGAGCGAAGTGAAGGTCAAAACTCCTGTTCCGCCTGGCACAGAAATCTGATAATTCCCTTTTTCATTTGTGGTGACTGCCTGATTTCCATATTTTACTGTTACTCCAGCTAAAGGCTGACCCTGATTGTCCCGAACGGTTCCGGAAACTAATCGACTCTGAGCAACACTTAATTGAACGGCAAATAGCGCACTGCAAAAAAGAGTATAAGTCGTCAATAAACTTCTTCTCATAATATATAACATTTAGATTTATAAATTGCTTACTATGGGTAACTTCTATTAAGCATACGTACTGTATATCCCTTTCTTAATTGGTTAGCCTCAAGTATTAGACAAATATATTCCAATACCCCACTTAAAGATCAATACTATTTTAACCAAATGTTATACTCAAATTAAAATATACCCCATCTTACAATCAAAACCACAAAATACTATATATATTATTTTAACTCTTAAATGAAAACACGGCTGCCACTGAAGTTGAGTCTATAGGCAGATGGGGTACAATTTTTTTTACGTTTGAATGCCCGGTTAAAGTTGGAAATATTATTAAAACCACATAGGTAACAAATCTCAGCGACTGTATTGCTCGTCTCTATTAACATTCTGGTAGCGTGGCCAAGTCTTATTTCATTGAGATTGTCAATAAATGTTTTTCCTGTACGTTTCTTTATAAACCGGGAGAAAGAAACTTCGGACATATTGACCAGTTCGGCGACGTCATTAAGGGAGATCAATTTGCTGAAGTTTTTATTCATATAATCAAATGCTACATCTAAACGACGGCTTCGAAAATTCAGTGATTTGTCCAAAAGCATATCTCCCTCAACCAGTAGTTCAGTGTCTTTGCTTACCGATAAATCCCGCAAAATTAGCATTAATTTTATCACTGAATCAAACCCCACCGTTTTATGCAAATTCAATATTTCGGGTGCGATTGACTTAATAGTGCTTTTCGAGAATTTTATACCAAAGCTGCTTACTTGCAACATTCTTTTAATAAAATTCAGTTGATTTTTATTTAAAAATTGATCGCTAAATAGATCTTTATTCCATTGCACTGTCACTTCAACAATATTCTTTGATCTACAATTATTATTGAACCAGCCATGTGGCAAATTAGGGCCTGTCAAAACGAGCTCATAATCTCCAATTTCTTCAATCCTGTCTCCGACAACTCGCTGAGCACCGGAAGCATTCAAAATCATATTTAATTCGTACTCCTCATGGTAATGATATGGAAAATCAAATTTATCTTTAATGCGATGAAACACAGTGAAGCATTCTGTTTCTCTTAATGGAGTGACTTCTTTGATCGGATGGTGGCTCATAATTGTTAAAATACTATTATCTAAAATAACACTATAGTTATTAATAAACAATAACAGAACAATCAAATAGTATGAATCAAGCTATTATCAGTTAAAATAGTATTATATTTATGATACTCCCCAAATACTGGATAACTGTTTAAATGTTTAAATTAGCAGTTAATAGATGAAAAAACACGAAGAAAGTTTAGTGCAAGCTTCAAAGCTAAAGTAGCTATCGAAGCTATTAAGGAACAGCAAACGATTCATGAGCTTGCCTCTAAATATGAAGTTCAAGCTACGCAGATCAATACCTGGAAGCGGGAATTCTTAGATAATGCTGAAGCAGCATTTACGACGGATAAGCCTATGGTTAATGATGATTCGAAAGAGAAAGAGCTCTATTCGAAGATCGGCGAACTCCAGATGCAGGTTGATTTCTTAAAAAAAATCTTGGGCAAATGAGCACAGAAGATAAACGTAAGCTTATTTGCCCGTCCCACCACCATCTGAGCATTCATAAACAGTGTAAAATCATAGAACTCCCTCATAGCAGTTACTATTTCAAATCTAAGGGAGTATCTACGCTGAAGCAACAGCTGATGAATGCGATAGATCGCAAATTTCTAGATTGTCCATTTTATGGTGTTAAACGTATGACTGTTCACCTGTGTAAAGACCTGGGGTATTTTGTAGGTGAGAAACGTATTCGGAGGCTTTATAAGCTCATGAACCTTAGGACGATATATCCGAAGAAGAATTTGAGTAGATCAAACAAAGCTGATTATAAGTTCCCCTATCTTCTGAGGAATCTCAAGATAGAACGAATAAATCAGGTGTGGCAGGCTGATATAACCTACATCCCCATGTTCCGGGGTTTTATGTACATGTTTGCTATCATCGATGTGTATAGTAGAAAGATCATGGGTTGGGGAGTTTCCAATACAATGAATGCAGAATGGTGCAGGGATATCATGCTTGAAACGATTGAAAAACACGGTAAACCAGATATTTTTAATACAGATCAAGGCTCTCAATTTACTTCCAGTATCTTTGTTCGTGCGCTGCAAGATGCAGAAGTTCAAATATCTATGGATGGCAAAGGTCGTGCGATCGATAACATTTACATAGAAAGATTTTGGGGTTCACTAAAGAGAGAGAAAATCTATTTGAATCCTCCTAACGCAGGGATGGATCTCTATCAGAAAGTTAACGCTTATGTTACCTTTTATAACACGATAAGACGGCACGATTCGCTTGATGATGAAACTCCAGACACTGTTTATTACGCAAAGAAAGCCTCATAATTGGTCGGTGCAATAAGGAAAGCTGGTGGTAGGTATAATATTTCCCTCTTTTTCAAACACCCTCAATCACTTTGGGGAGGGGATTTGAAAAAAGAAAAATATTAGCAAATACAGTCAAAAATTGAAGATTATATATTAAGTTTGAATTTAGTTGTCCAACAAACCGGCAGTATCATAGAGCTCCTGCCACAATGTGGTGATCAATATGCTCGGCTCTTCCCCCATACGCTTTTTTATATGCGTAAAAGAATTTTTCAAGCGGATTAATCTTGCATTGAGATTTCCGGAGCAAGGTTTCCATGTCCAAATAGTTTTTGACGGTTTGTCTGTGCATGCACAGATGCCGTGCCATGGCACGTATGGAATATCCTTTTTTCTGTAATTCCTTCAGTTGCTCAAACCGCTTTAAGCGGATCCCGCCATGAGCTGAATCCGGAGAGCTTCTGTTTTCAGATAGTGAGCTTTGATTTTCAGCTATTTGTTGATCGTCAACCCGCAACTGCTTATTGGCCAACAAAGCTGTGGCTTTGCTGTAATGCCTAATCAAAACTTTCTGTACAGCCTCACTTAAATTTTTCAACACCTTTTGCTGGTGAAAAATCGCTTTTTTCAATCAACCGTAGTATAGTCGTATCGCTAGTGGGTATAGACAATATGGTACAAATCCGCTGAGCAGGCCTTCCTCCGGCAAGAAGCCCAAGTTGTCTAATCTTACTTTCCAGACGCTCAGTCCTCCGTTTATATGGCCTGAAATGACTCTCGAGCCTCTCGGTGAATATTTTGAACGGACATTCGTCTTGATGACAATAAAATTTACGAGAGCGAAGAATAATTCTGGAAGTTTTACCAAAGACAGGAAGGTCTGCGATCTTGCGGGTGTAATAGCTGTGGATTCTTTTCGAAGTGATGCAGCAGTTTGGGCAGACAGCACTTCGGGTAGTACTCTGCACATAAACTACCAGTACATCTTGCTGGTTATCTACTGATATAATCCTGAAGTTATCACCATCGTCCGAAAAAACAAGTTTTAATGCATTCATTAAAATATGAACGCTAATTGAAGACAAATATGATGATATTACCACCAAAAGTGGGGAAGAACCGTTTATCGTACCCCAATGGATGTGGGAAGCAGTTGTGATTTGTTATAAGTTGACATTATGTTAGGAAATTTAGATTTAGGTATCGCCATCTTTTATATACTGTTGATTTTAGTTGTCGGCGTATTGGCAGGATCGGTGCGATTTAAGAAAGTCAAGGAAACAAGTGCAGAGGGGTATTTTTTGGCTGGAAAGACACTTCGTTGGCCAGCCATTGGACTAGCGCTTTTTGCAACCAATATTTCAACAATCCATCTGGTCAGTTTGGCACAGAGCGGATTCGATACCGGGTTGCTTAATGGTAACTTTGAATGGATGGCGGCCTTTACTTTAATCTTACTGGCGCTTTTTTTTGTGCCATTTTACCTCAAGTCGGGTGTTGCCACCTTGCCCGACTTTCTGGAACGGCGCTATGATCGTGCCAGCAGAGATTGGCTTACGTTTATCTCTATACTATCGGCAATTGTTATTCATATCGCTTTTTCGATGTTGGCCGGAGGGATTGTGCTGCGCACACTTTTTGGATTTAATATGTATTTAAGTATTACAGTAATCTGTGTGATAACTGGAATATATACGATTTTGGGCGGATTGCGTGCTGTTGTGGTGACGGAATCTATCCAGACAATTGTGTTGCTTGCGGGGGCTTTCATTATCAGTTTTGCGGCTTTTGACAAGATGGGCGGTTGGACGCCAATGAAAGCTGTACTGGAACAGGACAATGCCCTTGATCGTCTTTCCATGCTTCGTGGGAGTAACGATGGAAGTGGAATGCCTTGGTATGCCGTTTTGTTTGGCTATCCGATTTTGGGTATTTGGTACTGGTGTGCCGATCAGACCATTGTTCAGCGTGTTTTAGGGGCGAAAGATGAAAACCATGGACGTGTGGGTGCTCTTTTCTGTGGTGTTCTAAAAATCTTGCCTGTTTTTATTTTTGTGCTTCCAGGCCTATTTGCGTATACCTTGTTTAGAACAGGTCAATTGGATTTAAGCTGTCTCGGCGTGGACCATCAAGGGCAGGTCAATTCAAAAGGTATCTATACACTTATGATTACTCAACTTTTGCCTTCCGGATTGATCGGTGTTTTGGTCGCAGCGCTCCTGTCGGGTTTAATGAGCCAGATATCGGGTGCGCTAAATTCGATATCGACCATGGTGAGTTACGATATCTTTAGACAGCGGAAACCTGCCGCTTCCGATGGTCAGTTGATTCGTATTGGGAAAATTGCTGCAGTTATTGCCATGGGATTTTCCTTGGCTCTTTTACCACTATTGGATCGCTATGAGAGTATTTTCTACGGCATAAATGATGTGATAGCACACATTGCGCCACCAATAACCTGCGTATTTCTTTTAGGTGTGTTTTGGAAAGGGGCATCGGCAATAGCTGCAAAACTTACCTTGTGGATAGGTTCTGTTTTGGGGGTTGCCGTATTTTTACTGAACAAGCTGCTGCCTGACTCGTGGATAGGCCAGACTCCATTTATGATGATGGCTTTTTATCTGTTTTTGATCTGTATGGTACTTCAGGTATTATTATCTTATAAGTATCCCGTACAGCACACTGCGCAAAGTCGGGATTTGTACTGGAAGAATCCCATGGACCCACTTCGGGGTAAAGCCTGGTCGGGTATCGGGAGTTACCGCATTTTGTCGACATTGCTACTCGCTATTGTCGTGATTTTATATGTAATTTTCAACTGATTTTTTAATTTGTTCCAATGCTTTGGAACTTGATGCTAAATACAAGAATAATAGAACGTGAAAATCTTAGAAGATAAAATCATATTGGTTACCGGAGGAAGTGCTGGTATCGGTTTGGAATGTGTAAAAGCCTATGTCAAAGCGGGGGCAAAGGTTGCCTTTGTTGGTCTCGATCAAGCATCTGTGGATGAAACAGCTGAACTGATCGGGGCACCACATATGGGCATCTGTGCGGATGTCACGCAGGCCAGGGAAGTTGAATCAGCTATCCAAAAGACCGTTGCTGTTTTTGGGCGGCTTGATGCAATCCATAACAATGCTGGCTTGGCAAGTCCATCAAAACCTTTGCATGAAACGACGGACGATGAATGGATAAGGTTACTGGATACCAACATGAAAAGTGTTCTTTTGACTACACGGTATGGCTACCCCCATTTAAAGGAATCTGCCGGTTGTATTCTAAATACGAGTAGCTTGGTAGGGGAAATAGGCCAGGGGAACCATGCGGCATATGCTGCCACAAAAGGGGCTATCAATGCGTTGACAAAATCGATGGCCATAGACTATGCGTCTGTCGGCATACGTGTCAATTCGGTTATGCCTGCAGCTGTTATGACACCCATGCTCAACAAATGGACACTGGAGCAACCACAGCCGACACAGGTTTTTGATTTTTTGAAGGATATTCATTTGCTTGGATACTGTCCTGACGGTGATGTCATTGCTGATGCCTGTGTGTTTCTGCTGTCAAACCAAGCGCGCTTTATTACAGGGGTAAATCTACCTGTAAGTGGAGGTGCCGAGTTGGGCTACCGCAGAAATGTGTGACAGATTTTTTTATATTAACTATAATTAGCTTGCATTTGAAAAGCAATTTATCTAAGTTTGGCGCGCAGTTGTAGACTGCTTATAAATAATACATCAATCATGAGCCAGAAATTTATATATAATACCCGTTATCCTTCTGTTGAAGATCTAAAGATTAAAGCGAAGAAAAGGATTCCCAAATTTGCATTTGATTATTTGACCGGAGGAGCCAATGAAGAATTGAACCTTGCCAGAAATGAAAACGATTTTGATAATATTCTGTTGAAGCCTCAATATCTGCTTGCGAGTGAAGAAATAGACCTTTCGGTCGAACTATTCGGTCGCCGTTACAGTGCGCCGTTTGGGGTTTCGCCTATTGGACTTCAGGGATTGATGTGGCCGAATGCGCCAGAGATTCTTGCAAAAGCAGCTGCAAAAAATGATGTTCCTTATATTTTGAGTACTGTATCAACAAGTAGTATTGAACGTATTGCCGAGGTATCTGATGGGAAAGCGTGGTTCCAGCTCTATCATCCGACAGAAAACAGGTTGCGCGATGATATTATTCGACGTCTACAGGCTGTTGAATGTCCCGTATTGGTAGTTTTGGTCGATGTTCCTGCTTTTGGACTTCGTTATCGCGAGATAAAAAGCGGATTGTCTATGCCACCTAAAATGAGTATCGCCAATATCTTGCAAACTTTTGCCTGCCCGACTTGGGGGATAGAAACATTAAGACATGGAATTCCTTCTTTTGCAACATTGAAGCCTTATATGGAAAAAGGTCTTGATTTAGCTCAGCTGGGACAGTTTATGAATAGAACATTTACCGGTAAGGTAGATGTTGAGAAAATTAAAGCTATTCGCGATCTTTGGAAAGGGTCATTGGTGCTTAAAGGGATTGCCACCGACGAAGATATGCAGGCTTCTATCGCATTGGGCGTGGATGGCGTCATTGTCTCAAATCATGGTGGACGACAGCTCGACGCAAGTGAATCTTCGATCAATTCATTGATTCATTTGGCGAGCAACCCAGAATATAAAAATAAGATAAAAATCATGTTAGATGGTGGTATTCGATCGGGAGTTGACCTAGCCCGCGCCCATGCGGTTGGATCAGATTTCAATTTTATGGGAAGACCATTTATGTATGGCGTTGGCGCATTGGGCAATGAAGGTGGGGAACATACAATCAATATGTTCAAGACACATTTGTATCAGGTTATGAAGCAATTGAGTCTTTCAAAGATTGAAGATTTGCCGCAACGTCTACAAGCTGTCCTGTAACCATTGTAGCAGCTCGAGTTTTCGATCCAGCGTTGAGGTGGGAATCAGGCTCACCATAGAAAGAAGAGAATGTCTCTTATGTTTGTATGAAGCAAATGTAGGAGACATTTTTTGTTTTATAGTTTGACATAAAAGCTAGTTGGCTTTGATGTAATATGATTAAGTTTTCGATATAGCAAACGGAGATCAATCGGTGGCCAAATTCGCGATTTTAACAGTGCTTGTTCAGTGCTCGTTCAGTGCTTGTTCAGTGCTTGCTCAGTGGAGACTGAATAAACAATGACTAATTACTGTCCAAATATTGAATAAAAATTGTTTTTTCACCTAATTTGGTATGAGTATGTTTCCTTGATAATGTTTATCTTTAATATCTATAACATTATCAAGCAATTATGGCAATCGTTAAAAATGGTGTTAATGGAACTGTTTCCGGGAAAGCAGGTTCTGTTGTATTTGTGTCGACTAAAACAGGAAATTATGTACGATCTCTCCCTCGTGTTAAAAAACGGGAGCCCAGTCCTGAGCAACTGCTCAGTAGAAAACGCTTCAAAATGGTGAGGTCACATATTAGCCAGTTAAAACCGATCATCAATATGGGGTATAAAGCGTACAGCTATCCTAAACGGGCATACGATGTCGCGATGTCTTATAATTTGAAAGAAGCGCTTATCCAGGAAGAAAATGGTTTTTTGATTGACTGGCAGAAATTTATGATTGCCAAAGGAAGCCCCAATCCCATCACTTCCTACACAATGGATTTTGACAAAGAAAACCAAGTACTTCAGGTTACCTGGGAATATGACGCCTATCTGGAGGAAAAGTTCAATACCAGAACTTACGATTCCTTCTTGGTCCTGTATAATGTAGCGGATAACGGGAACGGATATTCACTTGTCATGAACGACTTCAAAGGTAGCTTACTATCTGGCAAACAACATATTGAAATGCCAAAACATAGAAAGGAAGTGACCTATCAGGTGTATATCTTTTTTATCGAGAGTTACGGTGGAGGTAATACAGACAGTCTGCATTTGGGTTCAATAACGATTTGAGTATACATAGTGCTGACACGATCGTGTATTATAATATAGCATAAAAAAGGGCTATCCACATTCGGCTAGCCCCTTTTTATCCACATTGGAAATAGTTTACCAGTCGATATTTCTATTGTCTGTTGAACCTACTTCCCATTGTTCGCTCACTTTACCGCTGTTGGCATCTTCTGGTCTGGCGTATGCCGAACCGGCGGCGATACCTTGTTCAAGTTCGATCGTCGTCATGTTTATTCGAGGGGCGATGTATGCTAATTTCTTTTCCATAATACCTTTTTTATCCTTGCTGAATTTCTATTGTTATGCTCAGCGTGTATTTAATTTTTAAGATTATTGATCTATTTATTGACTAATGGTGACTACTGACAAGGGATTTTCTTCTTTCCAGCACCTACACCTTTGATAATTGTACGTCCATCAACAAGTTGGGTCACTTTTACGGTGTTGCTTTGTGTTGCACTCCAAGGGAATGTGTTGAAGCTGTTGCCATTAACGAGTTTAAGTTCATATAGAGGACCGCCGGATGTTTTGCTACCAAACATGGTAACCTGGCCAGTTCTGCTGATGACAAGCTTGATCAATGGGGCTGCACTTGTACCTTTCATGTTGTAGACCTGATCAATTCTTTTACCAGTTTCAATATTGTTGCCTGCGTATTTGCTTCCATCAACAAACTGGATGTTTTGAGCAGAAGAGGCACCCACTTCAAATTGAATTTCTTGTTTCGCCAATTTGACACCATTTACTTCCATGTTAAATGCATTGTCCAGTTCGGTAATGTCGAAAACAAAGCCATAGTCTGCCGCTGGGGCAGTGAAATTTCTATCGATTGTCGTTCCATTGGCATAGAATTTTCCATCTTTCATAATACCCGTTTTACCTCCCGATGTAGTTGCCGGATAACTCCAGTCCAGGCCATTGCTGGTTACATTTTGTGTGCAGGTTCTGAAATTGAGTTTCAGATCGTATTTCTGTCCGGGATTGATCTTAACATTTGGAATGGTGATGTTTGTTTTAGTCTCATCATCCAGTGTTAGACTACGAGCATCAGTGTTCCATTGCTGGTTGCCGGGTGGATCAATAAAGAGGGGTTACTGATCACGGTACGCAGGCCATTTCCTAAAGCCGGGAATTGCGTGGTCACGCCTGCGTTGTTCAAGCCATTGTAGGTTAGTGTTTGGTCTGAGAATTTCAAATTTGCACTACCATGACTAGGTTTTAATACGGCAGTCCCGATTTGAGTAATAGCTCCGGTCATACTTGGATCCATGGTCAATGTTGTGGTGATTTGGCTAAACCGGTGTTTTAATACAACATTTAAGTTATTTACACCACTTTTTAACGTTAATGTGCCCGTGTAATACATCAAATCACCACTTATATTGTCTAAGCTGGCAGTGGACAGTGTATTTTGATTGTTGATACCCGGTAATGCTGTGGTACTATTGATCGAATAGGCAATGAACGTGTAAGATTTTCCAGCGTCAAGAACGATACCTGCAGCAGTAGCTTCCTCACCATAGCTATAAATCTTTTCCGTTACGTAAGCGCCTTGGTTGTCATAGACAACAACTTTATATTTAACGTTTTTGTCCAATGGCTTCTCTTGTGTCTGGACAGCCGCTAGTTTGGGGGTGGACGAAGCGACGAGGCTTTTTGTGATCGCTGAATTGTTTGTTAGGACCACGTCGACAGAACCACCGTTTTCAAGCGGTACTGTCATTTCCTGTACATCAGGTGCATCGATTGATGTGCGTGAAGCTTTTGCAGATGCTTGCTTTTGAACAGCATTGTTGTCCGTTTCAGTGTAAGCTTCTACACCCGAAAGATTGACTTTAACGACAGTTTCTCCTGTCAATGCGGTGTTTTCTCCACTTTTGTTACAGGAGTAGAGACTAAGTGCGAAAGCACTGCAACCCAGCATGAACAGGTTAGTCAGTCGGTGATGGGGGATTAGATTCATGTTAATTGACATTTTGTTTTGTTATTGATTTTTTGATTTAGTTATTGATTTATTTGTTGTACTGTTTTTGCAGGTGTATGCCTGTTTATGTTTAAAATGTGGTATACGATTGCTTTTTTTGTTGCTATTATTTTTTATCGATGCAATTATATAAATAGCATTTTACTTAATATGACGTATTTGTATTATCTTATTTTTCTTATAGAGAAATATCTACAATACAACTATTTGCTGCTTTAAGGCTTTTTAAACATGTTTTATGCTGTTTTTCTGTAAATTACAATTCGTTTTATTTGAATAATAATTTACTTGTAATTAATATTAGTATCGAGTGATTGTTCTTTGTTGGGTTATGCGGTTTTGTGTGGATTTAAGGTTAAGAAAAGCGTTCGATAGAGGGCAACTGTTCCATTGTTTTTTAGGAAGAATAGGATGTGATGATCGCAATAGATTTCTGAGACTAAGCGGAGATTTTAATTTATTTTTTTAAATTTGTGCATTCATGAGGTTAATTGTTTTCATATTGATAGCATATATTATGGGACTTTCTTTTGTTCCCTGCAGTGATTCTACCAATCGCTGCGAGCAGACTGCTATGGAAAGACAATTAAACCAAACTCATAACCATAATGATGACGCGTCCGATGCCTGTTCGATTTTCTGCTATTGCAATTGTTGTAGTGGAAATATAACGGCTTATGCGTATCAATTTCCGCAAATAGATGGTGTCCCGGTTTCAATTTATTTTGATAATCGTAATCCTGTCCTCAATACAGCGATTGTTTCCAGTTATTTTGGGAGCATCTGGCAGCCGCCAAAGGTTAATGCTTAATTTTTCATAAAAATTCTAGAAACAAATCTGATAGAGCATGCTATGCTGTTCTTTATTCAGCTTTGTGCTCGGAATACGCTTGTTGTATGGTATTACGACAAAAGATGAGCTATTCTAACGAGCTATTATTTAAGCATTAATCACGTATAATTGTGTTAGATCATATTATAAAATTTAGCATTAAGAACAAGATCATTATCGGTTTAATGACCTTGTTGCTTATCATTTGGGGGGCATGGAGTGCAACGAAACTGCCAATCGATGCCGTTCCCGATATTACCAATAATCAAGTCCAGATCTTTACCTCTTGTCCAACGCTTGCCGGGCAGGAAGTGGAACAATTGGTTACTTTTCCAATTGAACAAAGTATTGCAACTGTACCCAAAATTGAGGAGATCAGGAGTATTTCGCGCTTTGGACTTTCTGTCATTACTGTTGTTTTTGACGATGATGTAGATATCTATTTTGCCCGTCAGCTGATTGGTGAGCGTTTAAAAGAAGCGGTGGATCAGATTCCACAAGGTATTGGTAAACCTGAGCTGGCTCCAGTGAGTACTGGACTAGGAGAAGTATATCAATATATTATACATCCCAAAAAGGGAAGCGAAAAGAAATACAACGCAAAAGATTTGCGCACCATGCAAGATTGGATTGTTGCCCGTCAGCTCTATGGCACACCTGGAATTGCCGAGGTCAATAGTTTCGGTGGTGAGCTCAAACAATATGAAGTAGCTGTTGATCCGAATAGACTTAAGGCGATGAATATCACCATTCCAGAGCTATTTACTGCCCTGGAGAAAAACAATCAAAATACAGGTGGTGCCTATATTGATAAAAAACCGAATGCCTACTTTATTCGGGGAATTGGGCTGGCGACCTCCTTGGAAGATGTCAGAAATATTGCCATCCGAAAATCTGGAGCAATACCGATTTATGTTAAAGATGTTGCGGATGTACGTTTTGGTCATGCTGTGCGCTATGGTGCCTTGACATACAATGGTGAGGTTGATGCTGTGGGAGGTGTCGTCATGATGCTAAAGGGTGAAAACAGCAATGAGGTGGTCAACCGCGTGAAAGAAAAACTACCGACTATTCAAAAGTCGCTACCTGATGATGTGGTTATAGAGCCCTATTTGGACCGGACAGACCTCGTTGGGCGTGCGATAAGTACCGTTGAAAAAAATCTGATTGAAGGTGCCCTGATCGTCATTTTTGTCCTGGTCTTATTTCTTGGGAACTTGCGTGCAGGTCTTATCGTTGCGTCGGCGATTCCACTGGCGCTGCTGTTTGCACTTGGACTGATGAACGTCTTCGGCGTAAGCGCCAATTTAATGAGTTTGGGCGCGATAGATTTCGGTTTGATTGTAGACGGAGCCGTCATTGTGGTGGAAGCTACACTACACCATTTAGGCTTACGAAAGTCTACCGAGAAATTGACCCAGGCCGAAATGGACCATGAGGTATTTGAGTCTGCTTCAAAGATTCGTACCAGTGCAGCCTTTGGTGAGATTATTATTCTTATTGTCTATATTCCAATTTTAACATTAGTGGGTGTTGAAGGGAAAATGTTTCGTCCAATGGCACAAACAGTTGGGTTTGCTATTTTCGGCGCATTGATTCTCTCGTTAACCTATATCCCCATGATGTGCGCTCTGTTCCTACCGAAAAAACACAGCGACAAGAAAACGTTGAGCGACCGGATGATTGCGGGACTGCAACGTATTTATGAGCCTTTATTACAAAAAGCCATTCGGTTTAAATACCTAATCGTGAGTTTAACCGTTGCCATTTTTGCTTTGTCGGCCTTCTTTTTTAAGATTATGGGAGGCGAATTTATTCCACAATTGCAGGAAGGTGATTATGCATTCCATTGCATACTTCCCCAGGGAAGCTCACTTTCGCAAAGTATCGAAACCTCGATGCAGGCATCCCGGATTATCAAAGAGTTCGATGAGGTGAAGATGGTTGTCGGTAAAACAGGAGCTGCTGAGGTACCAACAGACCCTATGCCACCGGAAGCGACAGATATTATGGTGGTATTGAAGCCTCAAAAAGAGTGGAAGTCGGGCCGTTCTTATGAAGAACTGGGGAGCGCTATTCTGGAGAAACTAGAAGTAATTCCGGGTGTCTTCTTCGAAAAAAACCAACCTATTCAAATGCGTTTTAATGAACTAATGACGGGTATCCGTCAGGATGTTGCTGTAAAGATCTTCGGTGAAAACATCGATTCGCTGGCCGCTTACGCCAATGTGGTTGCCGCGCAGATTCAATCCGTTCAAGGGGCGACTTCGCCACAAGTGGAGCGTGTATCCGGCCTCCCACAAATCAATATCGTTTATGACCGCACCCGTATTGCAAATTATGGCTTGACGATTCAGGACGTCAATGACGTGGTGAGTACTGCTTTTGCCGGTCGAAGCACGGGACAGATCTATGAAAATGAACGTCGCTTTGATTTGGTCGTCCGGTTAGATACAACGCATCGAAACAGCATTGATGATGTGCGTAATCTGATGATTCCTACAGATACGGGTACGCAGATTCCGCTTTCTCAGGTCGCTGCCATTGATTATAAATTGGGGCCGGCCCAGATCAGCCGCGAAGCGGGTAAACGAAGAATTGTGATTGGATTTAATGTGGCCGGGCGTGATGTTCAAACCGTCGTAAAAGATATCCAACAACAATTGGCTGCAAATGTAAAACTTCCTGCAGGGTATTATTTCACCTATGGGGGGCAGTTTGAGAATTTACAGAAGGCGAGCTCACGCTTGTTGATTGCTGTGCCAGTTTCCTTATTGCTTATTTTTATGCTGTTGTATTTCACGTTTCATTCCTTTAAGCAGGCGACGCTTATTTTTACTGCAATTCCAATGAGTGCTATCGGGGGTGTATTTGCGTTGATGTTGCGCGGCATGCCTTTCAGTATTAGTGCCGGTATCGGTTTTATTGCCTTGTTTGGCGTAGCCGTACTCAATGGTATCGTTTTAATTGGGACATTCAATCAGTTGAAAAAAGAGGGTGTCGATGATATTTTTCAACGCGTTAAAGAAGGTACGTTGACTCGTCTGCGTCCAGTACTCATGACTGCGACCGTGGCTTCACTGGGCTTTTTACCGATGGCAATAAGTACAAGTGCCGGCGCTGAAGTTCAGAAACCTTTGGCAACGGTTGTTATTGGCGGATTGGTAACGGCAACTTTCCTGACCTTGTTTGTGCTACCCTTATTGTATATAATTTTTAATTCTAAATTGAATATGAAACGAAGTAGAGGTGCTAAGACCATCGTCACAATACTTGCTTTCCTATTTATGGCTTTGGGATCTCAGGTGTTTGGACAGGAGCGCATTTCTGTCACAGAAGCTGTAGAAACTGCGCTGAAGAACAATCGTCAGTTTCAGATCAACCAGGCTGAAATCGTGGGCGCTGGTTTCAATGTTAAGACGGCGACTGAAATTCCCAAGACCGGGATTTTTGCAGAAAATGAAGATTACCGTCCTACGGATAAGGCCGGCTTATTGAAAATTGGTATAACGCAAAGTATTGCCTGGCCTGGACTCTACACTGCGCGTAAGGCGTATTTTAAAGAACAACTAAAATATGTGAACCTAAATACAGATGTATTGAAAACTGCGATTACCAAAGACGTGAGGACAGCCTATTTTCAGCTCTGGTATCTTCAGGATCGCCAAAAACTGTATATGGAGTTGGATAGTATCTATACCGCCATGTTCAAAGCAACTGAACTTCGCTTTAGAACAGGTGACGTAGCTGCGCTGGATAAGATTGCGGCTGAAGCAAAGCTGAAAGAGCTGCAGGCACAACTTGTTCAAAACAAAAAGGATATCATTATTCAGCAACAGCAATTGATGATGTTGTTAGACCGTAATGAGTGGATGCTCCCATTGGATCAATCCTTGGAGAAGATTGTCGTGGACGCAAGTCCATCAGATGAAACGGCGCATCCTTTACTGGTTTTACAGCAGCAAAATGTAAATATCGCTTCATCAAACATCAGTGTTCAGAAAAATACCAATAAGCCTGAGTTCTCGGGTCGATTTTTCTCCCAACGTGTTTGGGGAGCCAAAGATCCATTATCGGGATTCTCGGTCTCCGCATCCTTCCCGGTCTTTAGCTTGGGCGCCTATAAAAGTAAAGTGAAGGTTGCCAACGCTGAAATGGAAGTTCAACAGCGTAAGTTGGAATATGATACGCAGGTATTCCAGACAAATAAAGGGAATGCACTTGCTGAAATTGACAAGAATAGTGCATTGCTGCAATTTTATGAGTCTTCGGGGTTAAAACAAGCTGATGCAATTATTAAAGCAGCAAGTTTGGGTTATAGAACGGGGGAGATCAATTTTGCTGAATTAAGCCAATTTTTAAGTCAGGCCATTGGCATTCGCCAGAATTATTTAGAAGTCCTCAATCAGTATAATCAATCAGCAATTCAATATAATTACTTCAATAACAAATAAGGCAACAATGAAAGTTTTCATAAAGATATTTATCGTATGTGTAGCCGTTACTGTTTTTTACGGTTGCGGTTCTAATGAGTCGGAGCGTAAAGGTCAACCGGAAGAAAAGGAAGTACCCAAAGCCGAAGCGGAGCATGAGGAAGGGCCGGTTACGGTGGCGGCATTGAGTGCTGCACAAATAAAGGCTGTGGGAATCGTTTTTGGAGGGATTGAAGAGAAGGAACTAACAGCTACCATTAAGGCCAATGGACTTTTGAGTGTACCCAATAACAATAAAGCGAATGCGACGGCGCTTTATGGTGGTGTTGTAAAGACATTGAATGTGCAGCTGGGGGACAATGTGCGTAAGGGGCAGGTGATCGCTACGATTACCAACCCCCAGTTTGTACAATTGCAGGAGGAATATGTATCCCTGGCAAGTAAGATTACCTTGGCCGAACAAGAAATGGCAAGGCAACAGGAACTCAATGAAGGCAATGCAGGCGCACGGAAAAATCTGCAGGCCGCAACAGCAGACTTCAACAGTTTAAGGGCCCGAAAGGCTTCTTTGCAACAACAGATCCAATTGATGGGTATTAACCCCAATAGCGTGAATCTGTCCAATATGCGAACTTCACTGGCCGTAACAAGCCCTATCAATGGAACAGTTAGTAATGTTTTTGCGAAAATAGGGAGTTATGTGGATGTCTCTTCTCCGGTGATCGAGATTGTTGACAATAGTCTGTTGCATTTGGATCTGCAGGTATTTGAAAAGGATCTACCTTTGGTTAAAGTCGGACAGCTCATCAACTTTCAGCTGACCAACAATCCGGATAAGACCTATACCGCTAAAGTTTTTACAATTGGATCTTCATTTGAAAATGACAGCAAGACCATCGCTGTACACAGTACGGTTGTGGGCAGCAAAGTGGGGTTGATTGATGGGATGAACATTACGGGTATGATCGGTGTCAAAAATGTGCGGACTCCGGCTGTTCCGAATGACGCAATCGTGGAGGCTGACGGCAAGTATTATATTTTTGTGGAGACCAACAAGAAACCGGAAGAGCATGAGGAGGGGCATGACGATCACGGGCATGCGCACGATGAAGGTGAAGCAAAACATGCACATAAAAATGAGCAAGAAGCCGGGCAGCATGGAGAAGAACAGGCTAAAAACATCAATTTTGAAAAAATTGAGATTCAAAAAGGCGTATCTGCTTTGGGATATACTGCGATTACCCCGGTTACAGAAGTGCCTGCTGGAACAAAAATTGTTGTGAAGGGTGCTTTTTTTATCAATGCCAAAATGAGCAATACAGGTGGGCACGAACATTAATTGACCGTATTTGTTAACATAATCAAAGCAAGTGATGGAACATAAACATCGTTATGATGCACAAGGCAGGCAGCTTTGTTGTACACAGACAGAAAAAATATATAATCAGGCTGGAGCTGAGGATCTTATTGGGAAAGCTCCGGCTTCCAGCCAAGGTCATGACCATAGCCATGATGAGGACGGTCACGATCACTCGACGGCAGGGGCCAGTCAGATGCAGTTATTTCTACCTGCGCTAATTTCTTTTATCTTACTCATTGCTGCTATAGCCATGGATAATTGGATTGCACAATCCTGGTTTAAGGATTGGGTCCGTACAGGCTGGTACATATTAGCTTATCTACCGGTTGGGTTTCCTGTTATCAGGGATGCTTTAAAGAGTATAGCCAAAGGGGAAATCTTTTCGGAGTTTTTGTTAATGAGTATTGCTACCATAGGCGCTTTTGGGATCAAAGAATACCCCGAGGCTGTAGCGGTAATGTTGTTTTACGCCGTAGGAGAGGTGTTTCAGACCTTGGCGGTAAGTAGGGCTAAAAGTAATATTAAGGCTCTACTGGATCAGCGTCCGGATGAGGTGACCATTTTGGAGAATGGAAAGAGCAAAGTGATCAAAGCTGCCGATGCAGGTATTGGAGCAATAATTCAGCTGAAACCTGGTGAAAAGCTTGGGCTTGATGGTGAATTGTTGTCTGAGCAAGGTGCATTTAATACAGCTGCGCTGACTGGCGAGAGCAAGCCAGATACAAAGATGAAGGGTGATGTTGTACTGGCTGGAATGATTAATATGAACACCGTGAGCCTAATTCAAGTGACAACAGCATATCAGGACAGCAAGTTGAGCAAAATCCTCGAGCTCGTACAGAACGCAACGGCTCAAAAAGCACCCACAGAGCTGTTTATTCGCAAATTTGCTAAGATTTATACCCCAATTGTCGTGTTTTTGGCCATTGGAATTTGTCTCCTGCCTTACTTGTTTGTGGATCAATATGTATTTAGCGAATGGTTGTATAGGGCTCTCGTGTTTTTAGTGATCTCTTGCCCCTGTGCACTCGTCATTTCAATTCCTTTGGGGTATTTTGGTGGAATTGGTGCTGCAAGTAGAAATGGTATACTTTTTAAAGGCAGTAATTTTTTGGATGCGATGGCAGCTATCCGCCATGTCGTGATGGATAAAACCGGAACAATGACTGCCGGCGTTTTTAAAGTGCAGGAAATTAAGCTACAGGCCGGTTACGACGAAGCAAGGATTTTAAAGCTCGTCAATAAAATAGAGAGCCACAGTAGCCATCCAGTTGCAACAGCGATTAGAGAATATGTCGGTCCGATCGATGAGTCTGTCGATCTCAATACCATAGAAGAAATCCCTGGACATGGACTAAAAGCTATGGCTGATGGCAAAGTGTTGCTGGTGGGCAACTTTAAATTGCTGGACAAATTTAATGTAGTCTATGATATCGATCCCAATAGTATCGTATATACGACCATCGCGATCGCTTTAGATGGTAAATTTGTAGGATTCATGACCATTGCTGATAGCATCAAAGCGGATGCTGCGCTTACCATACAGCTACTGCATAAACTCGGTGTAAAAGCCACAATGCTGAGCGGGGACAAGACGACTGTTGTCGCCTATGTTGCCAAGGAACTTGGAATAGATCAGGCCTATGGCGATCTGCTGCCGGAAGATAAAGTGAATAAAGTCAGGGAAATAAAGGGACTAAACGAATCTGTTGCTTTTGTGGGGGATGGCGTTAATGATGCTCCGGTTGTCGCACTGAGCGATGTTGGAATAGCGATGGGGGGACTGGGCAGTGATGCGACGATCGAGACGGCAGATGTCGTGATACAAGATGATAAACCTTCGAAAATTCCAATGGCGATTCGCATTGGAAAAGAGACGAAAAAAGTCGTTTATCAGAATATAGGCCTTGCCTTCATAGTTAAGGGGATCGTGTTGATTCTTGGCGCTGGGGGATTGGCAACGATGTGGGAGGCAGTCTTTGCCGATGTTGGCGTATCGTTGATTGCGATATTGAATGCCATAAGAATTCAGAAAATGAAATTTTGACATTTAGCATCAAGTTGCACCCGCCCTTTTCATTGGATGAAATGAAGGGTGGGTGTATGCCTATTTTTATTAGCCATCATCTAAAACACTAAATATATTAGTATATTTGGGCGTGATTTTTATGTAATGACGAAAGAGCAAATTGCCGGATTGCTTGAAGGAGTACCTTCAGCAGTCGGCGTATATTATATTTATGATAAGCATGATGCGCTAATTTATGTGGGCAAGAGTATCGATATTAGAAATAGGTTATTGCAGCATTTTAGAAGTACAGATTTTAAGGAACGTAAAATCCAAGGAGCAGCCTGCAGAGTTGGATTTGAACTGACCGGTCATGAATTACTTGCGTTATTGTATGAATCTGACCTGATCAAAAAACACCAACCCTACTACAATCGAGCGCAGCGTCGAACTTACTATGGATTTGGCCTTTATCTGGCTGTGAATCCGTCAGGTTATCAAGTCTTGCAGGTTGAGACACTTGATCCCGAACGTGAAGAGTTAATGACTTTTTCGAGTTACCAGGAGGGGCGGGAGCAATTATTTCATATAGTGGAAGCTTATCAGCTGTGTCAAAAAATAAACAAGTTACAGACGTATACGAAACATTGTTTTCAGTATATGTTGAAGACCTGCAAGGGGGCTTGTATTGCGCAGGAGCTTCCAGAAGACTATAATCGAAGAGTGCAGGAATTTGTCGTCTCTTCGGAGCTTCCGCTGGGCGAAATATTTTTGGAATTTTTAGGGCGTAATCCCAATGAAAAGGGCCTTGTTTACTTGTTGGACGGTCGGTATAAAGGATTTGGCTACTGCAATAAGCGTGTTTCTAGCGAAAAGAAAAAGCGAGAAGCCATCGTCTTCAAGGCCGAGAACAGAGATGTTAGACGTATTTTGAGACGCTATTTCAAACTCAACCCTGTTTAAATTTTTAACAACACTGATTTACTGGCTTGATACACCAGTAAATCAGTGTTTCAACTTTGGTAAAAACTTTTTGTCGTTCTCATCGGAATCTTTATAGTAGGCTCGCGCTTCGTCCAGTTTATGATGCATTTCTTCACGTACGTTGTGGTATCCTTGTACATGGTATACATTCTGCATTTCCTGTGGATCTTTTTCTAGATCGTATAATTCCCACTCATCTTTGTCATAATAGAAATGGATCAGTTTGTACCTTTCGGTACGAATTCCATAATGTCGTTTTACCATGTGAATGGAAGGATACTCATAATAGGTGTAATATACGGCATCGCGCCATTGCTTTTCTTTTCCATTGAGTAGGCCACGAAAAGATTTTCCCTGCATATCTTTCGGGATTGCAAGTCCTGCATAATCTAGGATTGTTGGGGCAAAATCGAGATTCTGGACAAGTGCTTTTGAGGATTGGCCAGCTTTAATTTCTGCTGGATAGCGGATCAATAAGGGAGTTCGAAGCGATTCCTCATACATAAAACGTTTATCAAACCAACCATGTTCACCTAGATAGAATCCTTGGTCTGAGGTATAAATGACAATGGTATTTTCGTCAAGTCTATTATCTTTCAGAAATTCCAATAGGCGTCCAACACCATCGTCTACCGCTGCAACGGTACCCAGGTAATCTTGCATATAGCGTTGATATCGCCAGCGCATCAGGTCTTCTTTGGACATGCTGGGATATTTTATCTTAAAATCTGCCATAATTGGGTTGTATATTGAATCCCATGTTGCACGTTGTGCTGCGGTCATTCTTCCTAAGTTTCCATTAAAGGCAGCTTTATCCCAAGATAGATATTCTTTTAGTCCCAATTCATCCATTAGCGTAGGCGGTATCTTATTGTCACCAGCCCAGTTCATGTGTTTAAGGATATTCATTTCCGCGGTTTTTGCGGCGGTTCCTCTTCCTTCGTAGGTGTCGAATAGATTGTCCGGTTCTTTATAGGTTTTTGATGTATATTGTTGAATATGCCGTAAAGCAGGTAGCCATTCTCGGTGTGGCGCTTTTTGATGATAAAGCACACAGAATGGTTTACTAGTATCTCTTTTAGCGATCCAATCTAAGGTCATATCGGTGGTGAGATCCGATACATAGCCTGGCATTTGTTGTTTCACACCATTGATAATGAAGTTAGGATTATAATATTCGCCCTGGTCGATAAGTACCGCGGAGTAGTTGAATCCTTGTGGCAATCCATCCATGTGGATTTTACCAATTAATGCTGTTTGGTACCCATTTTTTTGAAGAATCTTGGCAAAGTTGTCCTGATTCCAGTCGAATTTTGCCTCATTATCAATTTTCCCATTCATATAACTGTGCTTTCCCGTTAAAAGTACAGCCCGACTGGGCGCACATAATGAATTTGTCACGGTCGCACGTGTGAAAATGGCACCTTCCTTTGCTAATCTGTCAATATTGGGTGTTTCATTTAATCCGTAACCATAAGCGCTGATCGCTTGATAACCATGGTCATCACTCATGATATATACAATATTTGGATGCTTTTTTGTCTGCTCTTTTTGTGCCAATGCCCAAAAAGGTACACATGCGTACAAGGTGAACGTAAGAATATAATGATGCAATTTCATGGTTAAGGTTTGTATGTGTTGCGACGATCGTTTTTACCACAAGCTAATATAGCTGTTTTCATTGAGACAAAGATGATGCTATTAGTTTAATGATACCTTTTACTATTTAAATGATTTGTTTATTTTATTATTCTGATAGAAATTTGCAGTATTGATAATTTTACTTATATATGAAGAAGAGTTTATCAGCACTTGCACTAGGGGGATTAGGGATAGGTATTACCGAATTTAGTATGATGGGGATGTTACCGGACGTTGCCCAAAGCCTGCAAGTTTCAATTCCGGAAGCTGGTTATCTCATTACCGCTTATGCTTTGGGTGTTGTTATTGGTGCTCCACTATTGGTAGTTGCTATGAATCGGTTGTCGCCCCTTAAAACCCTGATTACCCTCATGGGATTATTTACCCTGTTTAATGGATTATCTGTGATTGCTCCAGACTACGGTCTTTTGCTGGTGTCGCGTTTTATTTCAGGATTGCCGCATGGTGCTTTCTTCGGTGTAGGGTCTGTCATTGCTAGTCGATTGGCCGATCCTGGGAAAGAAGCGCAGGCGGTAGCGACGATGTATTCGGGATTGACCGTTGCCAATTTATTTGGGGTTCCATTGGGTACCTATATAGGGCATCATTTTTCATGGCGTTATACTTTCTTATTGATTGTTGTCGTCGGTATTTTGACCATGTTAGCCTTAAAGTTGTGGATGCCTAAAATGAAAGCAGCACCTAAAAATAATCCCTGGAAGGACTTTGGCATTTTTCGCAATGTGAATGTCTGGTTTATGGTTTTATTATTTTCAGTGGCCCCAGGGGCGTTGTTTGCCTGGATAAGTTATATTGCTCCGCTGATGACTGAAGTGTCTGGGATTGCTGATAAATACCTGCCGTATATTATGGTGTTGGCTGGATTGGGTATGTTTGTGGGGAATTTGATCGGCGGGAAGTTGACGGATACTTTTTCGCCAACAAAGGTGGTCGTAGCCGTATTGGTGGTTCAGATTTTATGTATGCTGGCTATTTATGGCCTGTCCGACAACGTTGGGATATCCTTGGTGATGACTTTTTTAACCGGAGTCACTACTTTTGCGCTTGTACCTTCGTTAACCCTATTATTGCTTAATTCGGTAAAGAGTGATGCTGAAATGTTGGTTGCTTCTCTGGGGCCTGCATGTTTTAATATTGCGAATGCGTTGGGTGCTTTTTTAGGTGGTGTGCCTATTAATCAAGGCTATGGTTACACTTCTCCAGCTTTGGTTGGTGCGGTAATGGCGGCATTAGGGATAGTCATTTCTTTATGTTACATCCAACGAAGCAAAAAGCAGCCGACTATGGATAACAAAGAAGTTCTTGAGGATGCCGTTGGTCAACTTTCATAACCCTTCATGTCGTCTTGAAATTTGTTGTCGGTCCTAAGAAAATAGCGAATAGAATTGATGTTAACCAATATTTCCACCAATTCTATTGAAGATAGACTTAAATTGAACATCGATATTTTCCCCCAGGTACATGCGCTTGGCCCGGCGTTTTATAGGATTTCGTTGGTTCAATAGGAAGGAAACTGTGGTTGTATTCTCTTGAGGTAGTACAATTTTGGAATTTTGCCTTAAATAGAGTTTTAACAAAGCCATTCCGGCGGATTGTTTATTGGCGACAATAAGACCTTCTCCCAAAGTGGGAAGATAATAGCCGCGGACAGTTTCGTTCTCCACATAGACAAAGCCAGCCGTGAAATGTGGTTCTATTTCGAACCGTCTATTTTCGGCAGCAGTTTTCTGGTCGAGTGCCAAAAGTTGCTCGCTATAACGGGATTGATAGTGCTGTATGCTGTGGTCCGGTTCTTCAAGCTGAGTGATCTGTATATCCTCAAAGAAAAGATAGGAAGAAGATTCCTTAAAGCCGAGTTTTGTGTAAACTGGTGCGCCCATATCCGTTGCAATGAGTTGGATGCTCTTGCATTTTTTGCTATTTGCTATACGAATAAGTTCTTGGGTGATGTGTTTCCCATAGCCTTTTCCTCTTTCATCGGCAGAAACGATAATATGTCCCAACCAGGCTACGTTACTATGGATAATGGTCGTACCTAGGGCGACAATTTTCTGATCGACCAGGAGTTTTATGGGAAAACAAAAAGGGCTTTCTATATAGTGTTGTATTTTGATCGTGATATTGCCCCATCCTTCCGGACTTAGCGTTGTAATTATGGGAAGATCGGAAAACTGAATAGGATCAAAATTCATGTAGCCTCTATTTTATTGCGGTTTTATTGTACTTGTTTTTATATTCAAGGGGGGATAGTCCCGTAAACCGGCGGAATATTTCACGAAAAGCCTTTACGTCAGTATACCCAATAGCGTACATTACTTCATTTACCGTTTTCCGCGAGCTTTCCAATTCCTTTTTTGCCGATTCCACTTTTATCCGTTGAAGATATTCCACAGGTGTATTACCTGTCGCTTTAATAAATCTACGGTCGAAATTCCGGCGTCCGACGGTGAATTTTTCAGATAACTTCTCCATGGAGATTTTTTCTGAGAAGTTATTCTCGAGATAGTCCTGTGCACGCATGACCATTTCATCGCCATGTGACTTTTGACCATTAAAGATCATAAAATCGGATTGCGTTTGTCTGGCAATATCAATTTGAAATATTTTGGAGCAATAAATCGCTGTCTGTCTGTCGTAAAACTTTTCAACCAGGTAAAGGAGGAGGTTGAGGAAGGAATAACCGCCACCATTGGTATAGATTCCCTGCTCATCGGTAATAATTTGTTCAGTTTTTAAGTTGACTTTGGGGAAGAGCTTATGGAAGTTTGCTGCTGATTTCCAATGGATAGAGCAGCTTTTGTTATCTAAAAGTCCCGTGGATGCGAGCAGATATGCACCGGTACACATGCTTGCTACATTTGCTCCTTTGGCATGATGGTGTAATATCCATTCTGAAAGAACGCTATTCCCAGCTTCTATTGCAGTAAAATTGGAAATGACAGCGGGTACAATAATGAGGTCTGTTTTTTGAATTGCAGTGATATCTTTCTGTGGCATGACCGTTAATAATCCATTGACAAAGTTACTCTGTTTAGAAACTCCTGCTAATTCTATAATAAATATAGGCTCCCTGTTCAGTTGATCGTAATAGCGGTTCGCTTCGGTGAATACATGGTATGTTCCAATAATGCACGATATGGTATTAGGGCCTGTCTGACTGTTTGGAACTAAGATCGTTAGGTGTTTCATGTTGAAAGTTTATAAGATTGAATAAACGATAGTACGCTTATTTGATACTATTCAAATATACCGAAACGACTTGTCTAAATCAACCGCTGAGAATGTCTATTTTACACCCCTTTTTGTGTTTTGAACTCCACTATATTTGATCTATAAATTTAAATTAATACGACAGGATGGTACGAATGATCGCAATATATAAGACCCCTACGAATAGGGAGTTTTTTGACAAACACTATTTTGAGACCCATATTCCCTTGGCAAAAACGCTTCCTGGACTTATTCGTTATGAAGTGGCCAAAGGTGGAATTATGTCCACGACTGGACACAACGATGTGTATTGTATTGGAACTTTATATTTTGAAAGTTTAGCAGCGATTAAAATAGCATTTGCGTCTGAAGAAGGAAAGGCGTGTGCAGTTGACCGAAGAATCTTGGCACCTCATGATCATGATGTTCAGATTTACATATTTGATTCGATTGAGGTATAGGAAGATAAGAAGTATGAGTTAATGGTTAAAAATACGAAGAATGATGAAAAAGGAAGATTTTAAAATGAGTATTACCGTTGATGCAGGTGCTCAACGCGTATTTGAAGCAATCAATAATGTCCGTGGATGGTGGTCTCAAAATATTGAAGGGCCAACTGCTGCTTTGCATGATGAGTTTATATATCATTATCAGGATGTACATCGTTGTCGAATACGAATAGAAACGATGGAAACAGATCGTAAAGTAGCCTGGCGGGTCCTCGAAAACTATTTTAAATTTACCCAGGATGAACGGGAATGGACTAATAGTTCCATTATCTTCGATATTGTTGAAGATGTAGGTACAACTACATTACATTTCACCCATCGTGGGCTTAATTCCCAGATGGAATGTTACAAGGAATGTCATGATGCCTGGACATATTACATAGCGGACAGCCTAAGACAATTGATTTTAACGGGGATGGGACAGCCTACTCCAAAGGAGGAAATAGCGCTGGACGCTATGGAAGAGAATCGCATACCACATGATCCTGGGACAAAAAGTATCTACCATAGATTGTTAATTGAAACTCCGGTAGAGACTGTTTACAAGGCGCTTACAACGGCGGAAGGACTAGCAGGCTGGTGGACACCAGATACGAAGGCAAAGCCAGAGATTGGTGCGATCCTGCGCTTTGGATTTGGTCCCAGCTATTTTAAAAATATGGAAGTTATTGCGCTGAAGCCTTATTCCAGGGTCGAGTGGCGCTGTGTCAAGGCATTTGAGGAATGGATTGGAACGACACTGACCTTTGAACTTGAACCTCAGCAAAAGGGATGTATGCTGCTGTTTCACCATGATGGCTGGACAAATTATAGTGCGGAATTCGCTTCCTGTAGTTTTGATTGGGCACTATTTTTCAGGAGTTTAAAATTTTTCTGTGAAAAAGGAAAGGGTTTTCCTTATCCCGAATTTAATGTATAAAATTCGGGAAGGGGCATAGTGTATTTTTGGTATAAAATGAGACTATCGCAATAGCTTGGCAATCGCATGCAGATAGTCTTTATTTTTAGAAAAATCATTATGTCCCTCCTTTGCCAACCGAATCAATTTATCCTGTTTTTTAAAGAATCTACTCAGTTTAATGGAAGAGTCAAAATAGACAGCTTTATCCTGGTCTCCGTGGAAGATGATCGTTCTACATTTTACTTTTTGTAATGCCGAAGCATTGTCGAAATGAAAGGGGAGCCCGCTTGTATCGAGCTCAGGAGCGATATGTTGCGTCCAATCTTCAAAACTATAGTAAGGTGCCTGAAGAATAAGTATTTTTGGGGCGTTATGCGAAGCAATAGTTGAAGCCAGTGCTGTACCCATCGATTGACCAATTATGATGATATGATCTTCCGGATAATGTTGTTTCAGGTTATCATAGACTATTTGCAGATCACTATAAAGTAGTTCTTCATTGGTTACTTTACCTTCACTTTTTCCGTAACCTCGGTAGTCTAACATAAAAAGATCATAGCCGTTATCAGTATAGATATTCGCAATTTTACCCCAAGTGTCTACCGCCCCATTACTGCCATGCAAATAGAAAATTAGTCCTTTGCTCTTGTCTGCCTTAAACAAGATCCCATGGAGTTTAACATGATCTGCTGTTGTGATAAATTTTTCTTCATATTTGCCCTGAAAATGGAAGGTTGAATCTTGGAGCTTTTTGCTTGGAAATAGTTGTTCCTCAAGGATCTCATTCCAGTTTGGTTTCACTTTAGCCTTACTATTGGCTTGCGCATGTACTACGAGGTATGAAAAGATGAATAGCAGGAGTAATAGCATTGGACGTGACCAAATGTGACGATAGAATTTTGTTAATGCGGTGGTATTGTTTACGTGCATAAATATACTTGGTCTATGATTTTTATTTAAGTTACACATTTCTGTGGCATCCAGAAAATGTGGGAATTCCTAGTTTTAGCGGTATCTTTCTTATAAACTTAATCTAGGTTAAGTTTACGCCTTAATCTAGGTTGTTGGAAGCAGACTTCTTCTTGTCGTACCTTTGAGATAGCAATTTAAAATGAAGTGATCATTTAGGCTTCAACTTAAATTCATCAAGAACGATAAAAAAGGAGATTATAACATGAAAAAATCAATTGAAAGAATTTTCCAACGTCCAGCTCAACCTGGCATGGTAGGAGATGGATTTCGTGTATTTAATATGATACCAGGGAATGGGATTTCCCAAAAGAGGATGAGTCCATTTCTTTTACTGGATTTCAATGCAGCATTTGATTTTGGACCTTCGGATCATATTAGAGGCGTGGATGTACATCCGCATAAAGGATTTGAAACCGTGACTATCGCCTACAAAGGTAGTGTAGCCCATCATGACAGTTCGGGGAATAGCGGTGTTATTCGTCCGGGTGATGTACAATGGATGACTGCCGGCGCTGGCATATTGCATAAAGAGTACCATGAAGAGGAATTTTCAAAGAAAGGCGGATTATTTGAAATGGTTCAGCTCTGGGTTAATTTACCAGCGAAAGATAAATCAACAGCGGCGCACTATCAGGCAATTACTGCCGATCAGATGGGGAAAGTCGTGTTGCCCGATGCGGCAGGGGTAGTCAATGTCATCGCGGGGAAATTTCAGGATATGGTTGGACCAGCGAGCACCTATACCCCTGTCAATCTGTTTGACATCAAATTGGAAGAACAGCATGAAACGAACTTTTTGGTTCCACAAAATCATAATACAGCGATGCTCGTTGTGAATGGCGAGGTTGTAGTCAACGGTGAACTTGCTAAGGAGCATAGCTTTGTCTTATTTGGTCATGATGGTGAAGAGATTTCGATAAGGGCAAATAAGAATGCAGTTTTACTTGTGTTAAGTGGTGAACCCATTGATGAACCTATCGTGAGTTATGGCCCATTTGTAATGAATACACAGGCGGAGATTTACCAAGCCTTTGAAGATTTTCAAGCTGGCAAGTTTGGCGTACTTGAATAAATGAAATAAATTTCCATACATGGCTTATATCCTTAATATGTAGGCCATGTATGGAAATCAAAATGTCCGTTAACTTGCATTTCTTGGGATTGTCGTGCTCAACGACTAAGAAAAGTTTTTTGGTCGTCTATCATAGCCGACATGCACGATGAGGACCAGTAGTGTACAACAAAAGCCGGTCAATACCACGCCATTCCATTGAAAGTATTTCCAAGCCAGGGAAGCCAAGTAACTACCCAATGATCCACCGGCAAAGTAACTAAACATATAGACTGTATTTAGTCGGTTGGTTGCCCCTAGATTTAAGGAAAAAAAGCAGATTGATTGCTGATATGCATGGATTGTAAACCCAGGTCGATTAAGATTACACCTGTTATTAATCCGATATAGCTATTCCCTCCGATGTAGAATAAAATCCAGCTCAATAGCAGGATAAATATGGAACCAAGAATAATGGTATACGTAGAAACACGCGTTGCAATCCGGCCGACCACTGATGCTGCCAGCGCGCCAACAGCCCCTATTAATCCGAAGGATCCCGCTACGGCAGAGCCTGCGTAGAAAGGAGCTTCCTGTAAATGAAATACTAATGTAATCCAAAAAGCACTGAATCCAGCAAAGCCTAAAGCCCCTCTGAGTGCAGATAGCCGTAATACCGGTTGAGTTTTTGTCAGATGGACCAAGGAGTGCATTAATTGGAGATAAGTACCTTGAAATGTCGGTTTTACATCAGGTAGTGCGAAAGCTAATAATAACATGAATAAAACCATTAATGCTATAGCTATATAATAGATTGCTTGCCATCCCCAGATATCGCCAATAAATCCAGCTGCGACACGGGAAAGCAGAATACCCAATAGTAAGCCACTCATGACCATTCCGATTGATGAATTGCGTTTTTCGGGAGCAGCTAGTTCGGCCGTGAGGGGAACGAGCATTTGAGGAACGACAGAGCTGAATCCAACCATAAAGCTTGCGATATAGAGCAACTCGAGGGTGGGAGCTAAGACCATAGCCAATAAGGAGACTACGATCAGCAGAAATATGGTTAATATTAATTTCTTTCTTTTTATCATATCTCCCAAAGGGACGATAAAGAGCAGCCCGGTTGCAAAACCGATCTGTGTGAGCATAGCAATCATGCTAATTGTAGCTTCACTAACGTGAAAGTCTTTTGCCATCAATCCCAAAAGCGGCTGATTATAATAGTTGTTGCCGACCACTATTCCCGTTGTCAAGGTAATAAGCCATAAAAGGGGCTTCGTAAGTACAGGTGTATGCCGCTTTGAGTCTACGTGAAACTCTATGTTTTGATTTGTTATGTCTGTTGTATGTATCATTTTGAATTTTATTTCCTTGGCTGCAAATTTACAGCGATCAGTAATGGAGGAATTGAAGAATTCGATCCATGAATTGAAGAATTGAAGTTTGATTAACCTAAATTGATCCAGAAGTTCGATAATTATGTACTGGATTAGCTATTGTGTTGCTGTTTTTTGACTTAAGTCATGGTTTTTCAGTTGCGAGGCGATTAGTTTTGGGACTTAAATTTTTTATCAAATGACAGAACTCGAGCATATTATTTGGATTTCTATTATTTTAATTGTGATCACATCAGTTAGGAGCCGTTTAAAACTAGCACTCCCCATTTTATTGGTTATCGTGGGACTTATATTGAGTTTGGCACAGTGCTTTCCGGTATTGGCGATTAATCCCGATATAATTTTTAATATAGTTTTGCCGCCAATTTTGTTTGATGCAGCCTGGAATACATCTATTCCGGATTTCAAACGGCAATTTTCTAAGATTTCTTTATTGGCAGTCGGACTGGTATTGATTACAACGACTGTTATTGCAGTTGTTGTTCATTCGATCATTCCAGGATTTAACTGGGCGATTTCCTTTGCGTTAGGGGCAATTATTTCGCCACCGGACGCGATAGCAGCGACGAGCATTGCGAAGGATCTTCCCCTATCGAGAAAATTAATCACGCTTCTTGAGGGGGAAAGTCTGCTTAATGATGCATCCGCATTAATTGCATTTAAGTGTGCGATTATAGCATTGGTAAGTGGTGGTTTTTCATTTTGGAATGCTGGATTACAGTTTGTGATAATGGGAATAAGTGGAGTGGCAATAGGTTTGTCGATCGGTTATGGGTTTGTAAAATTACATCGCTTTCTCCATGGCAATAGTAATGTCGAAACCTTTGCTGTGTTGTTGTTACCATTTGCGACATATAGCCTTGCTGAACATTTAGCCGCTTCAGGGGTCCTGGCTGTCGTCAGTTTAGGTATGTATATCTCCTGGAATTCCTTTTCCTTATTTAGCTCAGCAAGCCGTTTACAGATGAGCCATTTTTGGGATGTCATTATTTTTATTCTAAATGGACTCGTTTTTTTGATTTTAGGCATGCAGCTTCCCCACATTGTTGAAGCAATACCTCGTTCAGAAATAATCGTTCTGACTTTGTACGGCTTCTTGATCTTCTGTCTGTTAATTCTGATACGCTTAATTGTGACCTACTTTTTTCCGCTGTTTTCTTGTCGGGAAGATAAAGAGGATGCAGCTTTTCAATGGCGATTTCGAAAGGAGTATATTATTTTGTCTTGGTCGGGTATGCGCGGGGTTGTTTCACTTGCTACCGCATTTGCATTGCCTTTATATGCAAACAATGGTTCGCTCATTGCACAGCGAAATACCGTTCTCTTTCTTTCCTTTGTTGTCATTATTTTCACGTTAGTTATTCAAGGAATTAGTTTGCCTCAACTTATTAAGCGTATTACTCCCAAGCCGAACAAACAGGATAAGGGGAAAGAACTAAACGATTTATTGATTGAGCGTTCGTTAAGCTATTTGGAAAGTCTGGAAATCGACAGACCATTAGTGCAAGAAGTCGTACAAAAGATGCAAGTAAAGTTGCAAAATCAAAGGGAAGAACCTAACGACATGAAGAGATCTATCAAAGACATTATCTGTAGGGATGAGTGGCGAGCATGCTATTTTGACATCGAACTATCTATGATTCAAGTGCAGCGAAAAGAACTTGTGAGAAGCTATCAAAAGGGGATTTATCCCTTGGAAGATGTTAGGAAAAAGGAATTTGAACTTGATTTATGGACAGCAAATATTTATCAAGAAATGAAATTGTAGGTGTTTGCTGTTTTTGACTTAAGTCAATGTTTATTGTTTTTCATGGATAGATCTTTGTCATCAAATAAGCCAGCCTCAGTTATTCGGAAAGAGGCAGGATAATATAGAATGATATGAAAAATTTGTTAACAATGTTTGGGGATGATCCCATAGCAAGAGTAGAAAGGCATTAAAGGATTTACAGGCCGGTAAAGGGGTTCTTCTTATCGATAATGAAGATCGAGAGAATGAGGGGGATCTTATTTTCTCTGCCCAAAACATGAGCATACCGGATATGGTACAAATGATCCGGTATTGTAGTGGTGTTGTCTGTCTTTGTCTCACCCATGAGAAAGCGAATGAATTAGACTTACCTTATATGGTGTCAGCTAATTCAAGTCCTTACCAAACGCCATTTACAGTATCTATCGATGCAAAGATAGGGGCAACTACGGGGCTCTCGGCTTCCGATCGAATTGCCACAATAAGAGCGGCCTGTGCGCAGGATGCCAAACCGGGGGACCTTGTTCGCCCAGGTCATATCTTTCCCTTGCGGGCGCACGCGAACGGAGTATTGGGTCGCGATGGTCATACAGAAGGCAGTATCGATTTGATGCTTATGGCGGGTTTAGAACCGATGGCTGTCTTATGTGAATTGATGAATGAGGATGGGACAATGGCGCGTTTGAATGAGGTCTCAGCATTCGGACTGAAACATAATCTTACCGTATTATCTATTGAGGATATTGTTACCTATAGAAAGCTAAATAGTAATCATCGAAAAACAGTATATGAATCAGACAAACACTAAAAAAATAAGATCGTTATTCCGCGTTGGCCGAAAAGAGTACCTTACACCACATCTTATCAGGATAATATTTGATTTAACCGATGAGCAGCTCGGGTTATTGGCCGAAGTCAGTTCGGGTTCAAATAACAAGCTTTTCGTTCCGTTACAGCACAATGCGCAAGAAGTAGTCGTCAGAACTTACACCAATCGTAAAATAGATCTTTCTAACAGAGAATTGCATATCGATTTTGTTGTTCATGGTGATAGCGGTCCTGCATCTGCATGGGCAATCAAGGCGGAAAAGGGCGATCAATTGGAAATTGGCATGAAGGAGAGCAAAAGAAAATTGGTTCCCCAGGTAGACTGTTACCTGCTGGTTGGAGACACAACAGCTTTACCGGTTATTGCTGCAATATTAGAAGAGCTTCCAGCGACGGCTAGAGCAAAAGTAATTATTGAGATTCCGGCAAAAGAAGACGAGCTTGTATTGTCCTCAGCCTGCAGTGCACTCATACAATGGTGTTATAATCAGACACCAGAACAAGGGAGTAATGTCGCTGAATATGTTAAAAAAGCCGACTTTAGGGCGGATGATCAAACGAGTTATATCTTTATTGCTGCGGAGTATGCCATTGTGAAAGAATTACGTCATTACTTTCGGGAGGAAAAAGGGAGAACTTCACAAGACCTATATGCCTGCGCATACTGGAGAGTGGGGCATGCAGAAAGTGAACTTATGAATTTAAATGAGCCGATCTAGTTCTTGAATTAGTTACTGTTAATCCAATTTTATTAGTTTTGCTGGAAATTAATTTAGAACAGCAATTAAAATGGATGAGCTATTGATATCCTATATCACGAGTAAAATTACGGTAACAGAAGATGAATTACATCTAATACGCTCATATTTTAAGCCTTTAAAGCTAAAGAAAAATGAGTTTTTGTTGGCCAATGGTGAAATAAGCCAACGCTCATTTTTCGTGACCAAGGGGTGTTTACGTATTTTTTTTATTAATGAGTCTGGACAAGAAGCAACACGCTACTTTGCCTTTGAGAATCAGTTTGCAACCGCATTAGTCAGTTTTATTACAGGAGAAGAGTCCGAAGAATTCATTCAGGCTTTGGAACCTACTGAAATCTACTATATAAGTCATAAGGATTTTTATCATTTGTTGGACCTTATTCCACAGTGGGAGAAGTTCTACCGTCTCTATTTGGAAATTGCCTATGTAACAAATACAAAGCGTCTGATGTCATTTTTAATGCAAGATGCCCTTGAAAAATATCGTTTATTGTTGGATGAAAATCCAATGGTTGTCAGAAGGCTATCCAATAGAATAGTTGCTTCCTATCTGAATATTTCACAGGAGACATTGAGCCGTTTAAAGTCAAAGCTCTAAAACTCAACTGGCCTATNNATAGGCCAGTTGAGTTTTAGAGGAAGATAGATGAAAATAGTGCAGACTGATCAATCAGGTTTAAAGATTTATTTGCTGATTTCTCTTTTTGCGAGAAGCATTATAGACAATGATCACACTAATCGTCATCAGGATAAATGCTAAGAAAAACGGCGCGCCAGAAAATTTAAATGGTGCTTTGTCATGGGTGAAATAATAAAATAGGTTTGTCATCATTGGTGGACCAATAATCGATGTTGCACTCATTAAGCTTGTTAGTGCACCTTGAAGTTCACCCTGTTCGTTTGAAGGAACATTTTTTGTAATAACAGACTGAAGAGCTGGTCCACAAATACCACCCAAGCAATAGGGGATAAGGAAGACGAACATCATCCATCCTTCGCTTGCAAACGAGAATAACAGTAGTCCAATAGCATACAGGGTCAATCCATAGAAAATGCTTTTTTGTTCACCAAGTTTGGGCGTTGTCCATCGAATTAAAACGCCCTGAACCAATCCAATCAATAATCCAATAACACCTAATGAGATACCCACCATTCTTTCTGTCCAGTCGAATTTATACATGGTGAAGAAGTTCCAGTTACTTTGAACTGCGTGGCCTGCGATATATATTAAAATTAAGGCAACGATTAATCCGGATATTTCTGGATGTTTTCCAAGAAACTTAAAGGATCCAATTGGATTTGCGCGTTTCCATTCAAAAGCTCTACGTTTTTCTTTATCTAAGCTCTCAGGTAAGATAAAATAGCCATATAGAAAGTTTAGCATACACAGTCCTGCGGCCGCATAAAAGGGAACCCTGGCACCATAGTGACCGAGCAGACCGCCAATAACTGGGCCGATGATAAAGCCTAGACCAAATGCAGCGCCTATCAAGCCAAAGTTCTTTGCCCGATCTTCATCCGTAGATATATCGGCGATATAAGCACTTGCCGTTGTAAAACTAGCACCTGTCAATCCGGCGATAACGCGTCCTAAGAATAGCCAACCTATAGTTGGTGCGAGGGCAAGAAAGATGTAGTCTACCGCAAAGCCAAAAAGTGAGATCAATATAATTGGCCTTCTGCCATATTTATCGCTGAGGTTACCAACGACGGGAGAACAGATGAATTGCGTGAAAGCATAGGCAAAGCCGAGCCAACCGCCATATTTTGCCGCTTCACTGACATCGCTATGAATCAATTCCTCGATAAGTTTAGGGACGACAGGAATAATGATTCCCCAACCCGTAATATCGATTAGTAGTGTAATAAATATGAATCCGATTGCTGCTTTTTTCTTGGAATTTTCCATCATGATTTAAAAGTAATGAAATCCTTAAAAACTTGTTTGTTATTTAATTACTAATTTGTGGTGAGTGTCGCATTTTCGATAGCGTTAACAAATCGAAAAGAGGGAGCTTTTTTCTTTCGATAGCGTGCCCATTTCTGGTTAAATCGCTTGACATTTGGGATGGTGCAGCACCGTGAAATTACATGAATTCGCAATAAAACACAGTTTATTTGCTTGGGTATGTAAGGATAAAGCAAGTTCTATCTGGGATTCATCTGTGATGAGAACCTCGGGGTGTAATATAACTTCTGTAAAACGACCACTTCCATCTCCATCCGTTTCCAGGGTAGCGATAGCATTGTCCTTATAGGATAAAATCTCGATGCTATTTTTCGAGCAGACGTATAAATAGGACATCATGTGGCAAGAAATCAGGCTGCTCAGCAGCAAATCTTCCGGATTGTACAATGCAGGGTCACCCTTGAATGCTTTTGCTGCGGAAACTTGCAGGTCAGCTTTCCCCTCGATCGCGATGTGATGGCTTTTTGTATAAATTTTTGAACCTACAACACTAGGCTGTTCAGGATGATTCCAAGCCAAGGACGCTTTAAAGATATGTTTGTAACTCATTTTGTTTCAAATTTAAGGTCTTCTCCGATATTATAGAACGTCTAGTCCGCCAACTGCAACTACTTCGTTTGTCATCAGACCACGGCGGCGTCTGATGACAGTACTGTTATGTGCGAACAAAAGTGATATAATCTGTGTTGACAGGTTCAATGCCATTTTTTCGCATTTCGCTTGCTATTTGCGCCCTGTGATAGGTGCCATGATTAAAGACGTGTAACAGAATGTCGTTGGCCTTGTTATGAAAAGCCTGATGCTGTGTGTTTGTATAATTGACAATTTCATCCTCCGTATCATTTCTGCGCCGAATTTGCTGCCTAAATCCTTCAGAAGCTAAATCGTGATACCTTTGGCAATCGATGATACTGTGCTCATCCCAAACACCAACAGGTGGTTTTTCACCAGTTAATCGACTTAACCAAATAATCTGAGCATTGACAATATGGCTAAAGAGCCGTATGCAAGAATGAGGTACATTTTCGCCTTCACTTTTCAATTTATCCAGGAGTGCTGTATTGGCCCAGTTATT
This sequence comes from Sphingobacterium sp. UBA3519, assembly GCF_002377215.1. Lineage (NCBI taxonomy): Bacteria > Pseudomonadati > Bacteroidota > Sphingobacteriia > Sphingobacteriales > Sphingobacteriaceae > Sphingobacterium > Sphingobacterium sp. UBA3519. The sequence goes on along the minus strand of NZ_DFPI01000037.1, from coordinate 32,363 downwards.
ATATAACCAAAGCTGCATAAAAGTAGTTGACATCTAATTGTTGTTTATGTGGGTTCTATAAAATTAAATATACGGAAGATCGCAATAAATTTTTTGCCAACCCCATCAATCGTTCATTTTATGGACAATTTATGGTTGAAAATTTAAAGCAATATATTTGTTACAATTTTATTCTTTTCTACGTAATTCTATTTTTTGGTTTGTTCAGATCTTAATTGAGATATATTCAGATTGTTAGCGTTATAGGTTGTTGTTTTTTGTCGCAGAAATGTCTTTTTGCGTTCTCGCATAGCAAGTCAGACTACCACAGACTAAAGGATATCATTATATTAGACTGATATTATCGAAAAGTATGCTATCTATGAACAGGTTTTTCCAAAATTACAATACGGGAAAACGTATTATTCTTCATTTGTGTTTTTGGTTTTTGGTTTTGGGAATGCAATTCATTTCCTATCAGCGGATAGATATTGATAATTCCTGGATTTTGTTTGTAAAGGACGTATTTTCTTTGTTGACCATATTTTATGTAACAGCGTATGTCATCATTCCGCGCTGGTTTATTCCTGGAAAGTTTGTGTTGTGTATATTGTGGTTATTGTTTATTTATGCCTGGTGGTCGTTTCTAAGTTATTTTGCAGCCCTATTAACATTGAAATATCTAACACCAGATGTTCGCCTGTCAAGCTATCTTGAAATAATACTAAGTCAAGGAATCTTCGGTGCTTTTCGCCTTTCTTCCATTAGCGATTATTTGTTGGATTTTATTTTTCTGGTGGCCCTGCCTTTGACCGTAAAAATTGTACAGGCGTTTATGTCTGTCCGAAATTCAAAAATGAAACTCGAATTGAAAAATTCAGCACTTGAGTTGAACAATGTCCAGTTGGAACTTGCTTTTCTAAAATACCAGATTAATCCACATTTTTTACTTAACACACTTTATAGCATCTATGTGCTGGTATCCGATCATGATGAAAGAGGCGGCGAAAGTATGATGCGTTTAAGCAGTATGATGGTGTATTTACTGCATGAAAGTAATCAACCCAGGATAGAAATTAGTCGCGAATTTCAATTGCTAAAGGATTATGTTGAATTGGAAAAGTTACGCTATAGCGAGACCGTGCAGATCAATCTAAATTTGGCGGCTGAAGACGAAAGCTGCATGATGGTTCCTTTGATCTTTTTTCCGTTTGTAGAAAATGCATTCAAACACGGACCTCGGCTAAGTTCTTCGGCGGGATGGATATCCATAGACATTAAGGTGAAGGATGACAAGGTGTATATGCACGTGGCTAATGCATATAGGGAACTTTCAAAACCAGAAAATTATATCGGCGGATTAGGGATAGAAAATGTAAAAAAGCGACTGGAACTTCATTATCCTCATCATCATAATTTGAAAATAAAGTCGCATGAGGGTGTATTTAGTGTTAATCTTGTTGTAAATTTACATTCGGAAACAGAACCGTAGCACCAAAGCAGCGGGTTGCGAAGTACTTATGAATAGAATTAAAACTATCCTTATTGAAGATGAGCCTATTGCGAGAGGTCGCCTGGAGAAATTAGTTTCCAAATTAGGCCTGATCGAAATATTGGGTGTATTTGAAAACCCATTGCAAGCAATTGACGTTTTAAGGCAGCAAGAGGTAGATCTCATTTTGTCAGATATAGATATGCCTGAAATGGATGGAATTACCTTTCTCAAAGGACTTGCTCATCCACCATTTGTTGTTTTTATAACTGGGCATTATGAGTATGCTGTTGATGGGTTTGAATTGGAAGTAATCGATTATATCTTAAAGCCACTCCTGACGGAAGAGCGATTGATCAAGGCAATTGAAAAAGTTCAAAAGGCAATCTTGTTTTCTCGAAGAGGGGCACAGGGTGAAAGAAAAGCGATTAAGATAAAGGATCGGAACAAAACTATTTTTATAGATCCTGCAGATATTTTCTATCTAAAAGCCTGGGGGGATTACATTCAAATTTATACGTTAGAAGGTATGCAGACTTTGCTGTCGACAATGAAAGATATGGAAGCAGAACTGCCTTGGGATATGTTTGCTCGTATGCATCGATCCTATATTGTCAATATCAAACAGATCAAGGGTGTTGAGGCAAGTAAAGTCATTCTGAAAAATGGGACAGAACTCGGTATTGGTTTACAATATCGTAATCAGCTCTTCGCGAAGATGGGACTTATATAATTTATCGGGTTCATAGGTTATACGTTTTTTCTGTTTCCCAATTTGCATTTTATAATAGCCAACCATAAAATGGTAAACAGCAAGTTCATGTAAGCGTTGATCGGACATGAACAATCGGTTAATGAACATATGAATGTAGCTTGATAGTAACGATGTTCGGGCTGACTTGAATTCATCTTGATCGGTATGACTCCGTAAGGTGTTAAATATGCTGTATTGAAGTGCATTTAGTTTCTTTTTCGATTCTTCAGGGTTGTCTAAAGGTTTTTCGAACCAGTCTTTTTTCTCTTTAAACTTATTGTTGAGATGAATCCAAAGGTTTTTATTATTATCAAATTCTTGCTGATAAAGGGTATTCATCTGTAGGCAGAAATCTCTTTTCTCGATCAGTGTAAATTTTGCAGCTTCTAATAGCGACTCAATATTTTCGAAAGCCAGGCGCCATCGATCATTGATTGAAGTACTTTGTTGGATAACCTTCAGTACCGTTTCGCTCTGTTGATAGAATAGCTCCTCACTAAGTTCCATACAAAATGGTGTATATCGTTCAATCTCCCGTGTATAAGTGTCAAAGGATAGCGTTGATATCTATCCATCTTTAATAAACTGTTCCAATAGGGTATTAAGCGTGGATATAACGAAATAATACTGGCTTGGATCTGAAAGCTCAACTCTAAATCGAATGTGGGGCGATGGATCGTTGTAGCGTATAAAAAACCATTTTTTTAGGACATCTTGTTGATTAAGTGTCGCTACGATTAGGGGGAAAATTTCCTTTAACAAGGTGTCTGCAACATGTAAACCACAATAGATCTTGGCGTAAAGCCATTCACTGCCCAAGGGGAAGCATCTTTTTAGGTTACTTTCTTGAGGGGCTGATTCATTTGTGAAAGTCTCCTGCTGTGATTCTATTGGAATAATGATTTCGTTGGCAAAAATATGTCCATCTTTATCGCAGGCTACTGATGAATAGTCATTCAGGATATATTCGGTTAATATGATCTCTCTTTTGCACATATGATCCAATACGATTTCTATGCAAAAAGGATTGTCTAAATTTATCAACAATTCATTATCGCCACTGCTGATGATGACCATTGCAGGAATTGCTAGCTCCGCTTGTATATTTTTTATGAAAGCCTGAGGGGTATTGGGGTATTTCGCTATTTTTTGAATTCGCCATTGTGCTCTAGACAAGATAATATTTTTGTAGCTTATTCTTGGGAGTCTCGGCTGCTCCTTCATAATCCCCCAATTCCAGGAAAGATCCAACCTATTATTTTGGAACTGAAAATCTGCGAGAAACTTATATATATTCATACCCTGTTCAAAATTGTGGGCGGTAGTTAAACGGGGTATAACCATTTTATTGAATTTCCTGGACCACAAGATTAGGCGCTGGTCTTTGATGAACAGGTATAAGTCATTAACATCAATTTGCTCTTGTTCTTTATCGATTGTCGGGCTTAGACAAATTGTTGCTTTTCGCAGCGCAGGTCTATAAATGATATTTCCAGCATTATTGTCTGGGTAATGACAAATCTCGGCAAGTATGGCATTTGGAAACTGCTGTTGCTCTGTGTCGGCAGATTCCTTCAACTTGTTATTCAATTTTTCATCCAGATGTGCAAATCTGGAAATTAAGTTTCCTGATGACGAACCACCAATGGTAACCAGATTGAAGAATAAGTTTTCCTGACATGAACTTCTAAGGAGATTGCCGATGGCATAGCATGAAGAAGGGATCGTATTGACAGTTTGTTTACGTTGTTTAGCGATATGATCTAGATCTTTGCTGGTCAGCTGAATTTCGGTGAATTGATTTTTTACACTTTCTACAAATTTTTCAATGACCAGATCTTGATAATGGTGGTCGCCATATTTTTTTTCGCCCGCCGGGGTGATGTTGTTAACTTCCCCGAGTATTTCATCCGTTATATTGTAAACACCTTCTTGACGTCCGTAACCAATCCCAATATCGGGGTCTAGAGCTGTCGTTAGCGGAACCATTCTATCTTCATATTTAACAGAGAACGCAGCTCTAAACCGATCAAAATCTGTTAACTTAGCCTGGTTGCAAAGTGGTAGTAAATCCTGAAATTGATCTCTTATGTGATCTAATGCGGTATCTGATAAATTGTTTTCGTCCATCCCTATGAGAAGGTCCCCCTGTAACGAATTGGTCATATCGAGGTCTGGAGCCAAAGGCTGCAATAATTTAAGGATGGCGGTTCGGATCTCAATGACAGATTGAGAACTATGAAGCCATTTTCTTATCGTTAATAAAGGATTTAAATAATTTCCCTCCTTATCCACTCTTTCAAGCGTCGTTATCAGGCTGTCCAGATAACCTCGGCCAATGACATTGGGCTGTAATTCAGAGGATATGATTCCAAGGCTGATGAGGTTATTGACGAATAGGGCCGCATGCGTTATCGATGCTCCAAGACCTTGCAGCAGATCGATTAATGATTGATAATGACTAGTTTTCTTATTGTGTTCAAAGTATTGGATGACTCGATCCAAAATTGGAGTAAGCCTTATACGTTTCAGGATATGCTGTCCTTTCTTCCCATTTGTCACTTTTTGATAATATTTGTAATATTTACCATCTAAGTATAAGGTGGGATTGAGACGATAATAGAGTTGACTGTAAATTCTTTTGTCTTTTGATATCTGTTCAATAATTTTTGTCAAAATGGTGGTATCCAGTTTTAAAACAGCTTGATTTGCATTTGACCTGATTAACGATACCTTTTTTTCGGAGACGGCAATGTTCCCAAAAGATACCCCTGCGAATAAACCGAAAGGCGTACTTCTGGTGCTCATCCTAATCGCATATTTGAGTAGTGAAGCGATCATTTTTGAGCTGCTTTCTTTCTTGTATTCAAGCCATTTTTGAACTTCCGCCGAGAAGGCCGGGCTTGCCAGAAATAAGGCTTCTTTTAATTGCTCATTTTGAAACAAATGACGAAGTTTCTCTTCTATTTCATGTCGCTCAGTTATCGTTAAAAGATCAACGGCAGATGCAGCTGGAAGTAGCGGCGTGCGCAGAAGAAAATAATCGGATAAGTGGAATAATGACATGAATTAGTTGGACTAGTATTGCATGACTTGTTTTATACAAGACTGAAACATCTGGGGCGAAATTGGTTTTTGCAGCGCAAAATGCTTCCTGTTTTTGATAAATTCTGGATATTGCCAACGTGACACGGCGGAGGTGATGATCAGGATTGGAATATCAGCGATCAATTCGGCTAGTGTATTAATATTACCGCCGCTAACAATGAGATCGAGGAATAGGATGTCTGCAGATTTTAGATCATGGCTAAATAATGCTGGATTTTCAATGTCTTCAACCATCTTAATCAATTGAAGATCTGGAAACATGTGAATGTATTCAACTATTTTTTTTGTCGCCAGGGGTTCATCCTCAATGAGAATACATTTAAGCTTGGGTGAAGTCATATACTTGATTCTTTTTTTATTTATTAGGCAATGAAGACGATTGCTGTAAAGGCGCCTACCAGAACGCCTTCACAGCGTTATCCTCTTTTATATTACTTTTGAAGATGTAACTGTCTTAATAGTTACCAGTTCCATATCATCAAAATCAAAAAATGAGATCGGTTCTACCGCGCAGACAGTTTGTACATCCAGTACAAAATCCTCTGCTAAAAAATTTTCAATGTTTTCCATAGTTATACGTTTAAATTGTAAACAAATGTGCTCGCTATGGAAAAGAACAACGAAAAATATCGACAGAATTGAAAATGAATCAGACGAACTAAAGAATCTATTCGACGAAAAAAATAGTGTCTGTTGCTATTTATGTTCGCGATGTAGTAGACTTTGTTTGCAAAGCCTGCCAGATCATCATGGACATTGAAAGAAGTGCTATTGTGTGTTTCTGGAAAATTCGACGAAATAGCATTTGAGTACGATGAAACAGCAGTAGCTTCATTGTAGTATTCCATCTGGTTCGTTATCTTAGATTCGTCTATTTTAGCATCAAAAAACCATTTCTTTAGCCATTAAAGCCATGTAGCTTAAATAGATAAACCAACGAGAGGGCTTGAGGTAATTCCTTAAACCAAAAAAGCATCTACCAAAAAAATAGGTGAGTAGTGTGGGCGCGTAAAACAAATGAGAATATGAATTTATCTAATGAAATGTATGGTTTTTTGAAAAGAGAAGGTTTACGGTTATTTAGAAAAAAAGTAAGCTGGCAGACCTCTGCGAGATATCAAATCTATGGAGATGGGAAAACAAAGATCGGTGTCGCATTTGACAGAATTCAAAATTTTATCGATGAAGATACCAGTGCATCCGGCTGGAGTGGAATGGAAAAGATTAAACTCGAAGAACGGGGTGATTACATTATCTATGGTTTTGTTGAGAAAATTGAAAGCTAAAGAAGAGTTCTCCATATGATTTTTCCATTGAGCTTGACCTTTCGTATTTTATTATCGAGTAAATTTTACAAATCAATTCCTTAATTGTGTAATGACTTTAATCTTATTTGTGGCCAAATTTGTTGTGTAAAATTAAACAATAAGTTATGGCGACAGATATTTATAAGGATACGGTTTATCTACCTTTAGAAGATGTTGAAAGCGAACATTGTGCATCAATTGTCGAAAAAGGACTAGCCCAAGTTAAAGGCCTAGCGAGCTATCGGGTGGAATTGAATAACCACAGAGCTGCTATCGTACCGAAGGATAGTGAAGCCGTCGTTAGCAGTGTAAAAACGATCAAAGATCTTGGTTATGGTGTTTCTACATTAACCAAAACATTTCCAGTTCTTGGGATGACTTGTGCCTCCTGCGCCAGTAGCGCTGAAAGTATGGCGAAATATGAACAAGGGGTTGTCAATGCGTCTGTAAATTTTGCAACAGGAAACCTTACGGTGGAGTATTTGCCTAATATTACGGATCATTTAAAAATCCAGAAAGCGGTTCAGGCTGGTGGCTATGATTTATTAATCGAAGATGAATCTACTCAGCAGAAAACGTTGGAGGCTATTCACGCCGAGAAATTCCGTAAGCTTAAAATCAAAACTCGATGGGCAGTAATACTTTCGCTTCCCGTGGTCGTGATAGGTATGTTCTTTATGGATATGCCGTACGCAAATCCTATTATGTGGCTGTTTTCCACGCCAGTAGTTCTTTGGCTGGGCAAGGACTTTTTTGTCAACGCGTGGAAACAGGCAAAACATCGTTCGGCCAATATGGATACGCTTGTTGCGTTAAGCACGGGAATAGCCTACATCTTTAGTGTGTTTAATATGCTCTTTGCTGAATTTTGGCATCAGCGTGGCTTGCATGCACATGTGTATTTTGAGGCCGCCTCAGTCGTCATTGCTTTTATTTTATTGGGTAAGCTACTGGAAGAGAAGGCTAAAGGTAACACCTCATCCGCCATTAAAAAGCTAATGGGCCTGCAGCCTAAGACGGTGATGGTCATTCAATCGGATGGAACAGAGCGTCAGGTCGCTATAGAAGCCGTTAATACTGGCGATATTATTCTGGTGAAACCAGGGGAGAAGATCGCCGTTGATGGGGTTGTTATCAGCGGAAATTCCTATGTTGACGAAAGTATGTTAAGCGGAGAGCCGGTCCCTGTTTTAAAAATGGGCAATGAGCAGGTATTTGCAGGGACGATCAACCAGAAGGGCAGTTTTCAGTTCAAAGCTACAAAAGTTGGCCGGGAAACAATGCTTGCCCAAATCATTAAAATGGTACAGGATGCACAAGGAAGCAAGGCCCCTGTGCAAAAACTGGTCGATCGAATTGCTGCTGTATTCGTTCCTATTGTCATTGGTATTGCTATTTTAACTTTTCTACTGTGGTTTACTTTAGGTGGAGAAAACCATCTGGTACAGGGTTTAATGGCGGCAGTAACGGTTTTGGTTATTGCTTGTCCTTGCGCACTAGGTTTAGCAACTCCCACAGCAATCATGGTTGGAGTGGGTAAGGGAGCTGAGCAGGGTATTTTAATTAAAGATGCGAAAAGTCTGGAGCTGGCCAAAAAGGTAAATACAGTTGTTTTGGATAAAACCGGCACCATTACGGAAGGAAAGCCTGTGGTCACTGACCTTTATTGGAAAAATGATGAGGATAGTTTGAAAGGTATCTTGTTGAGCCTGGAGAAACAGTCAGAGCATCCATTGGCAGAAGCTGTAGTCGGGTATTTTAAAGATGTAAAAGCTACTCCAGTATCCTTTATCGAAAGTATTACTGGGAAAGGTGTTAAAGGCAGTGATGGAATCGAAACGTACTCTGTAGGTAATCGCAGGTTGTTGGATGAGAATGGGATTACAATTCCGACGGATTTGATGGAACATGGCACCCAGTGGGAAAATCAATCCAAAACAGTGATATGGTTTGCCAACAGTCATACTGCGTTAGCGGTAATAGCCATTGCGGACCGGATTAAGGAAACTTCTGTACGTGCCATCAAGGAGATGCAGGCCATGGGCATTGAGCTATATATGCTGACTGGTGACAACGAGGCTACGGCTAGGGCCATTGCCGCGGAAACAGGTCTTCAGCATTACAAAGCGGAAGTATTGCCAGAGCACAAAGCTGATTTTGTTAAAGAATTGCAGCAAAGAGGGCAGGTGGTCGCTATGGTTGGGGACGGTATTAATGACAGTACAGCCTTAGCAACGGCCGATGTCAGTATTGCAATGGGGAAGGGAAGTGATATTGCAATGGATGTAGCAAAAATGACAATTATTTCATCTGATTTGACGAAGATACCGCAGGCCATTCGACTTTCGAAACAAACGGTCGCGACGATTAAACAAAATTTGTTCTGGGCGTTTATTTATAATTTAATTGGGATTCCCCTCGCTGCAGGTATTCTGTATCCATTCAATGGTTTCCTTTTAAACCCGATGATAGCTGGAGCTGCAATGGCATTGAGTAGTGTAAGTGTTGTCAGTAATAGCTTGCGACTTCGCTGGAAAAAATAGCTAACTATGGTTGAGGTCTAGACCTCATCTTAAACGGTAAATATTGCAAAACAAAATAGAAAAACTGTAAGTACAACCCATCGAATTAAAGGGATATTTGTATAGATAATTAAATAGATTAATAACATTAAAATTAAATAACATGGAAAGCAAAGAATTCCAATTTAAAACAAACCTTACTTGTGGGGGATGCGTGTCCAAAGTAAGCGCTGATCTGGATAGTGTAGACGGTATCTATGAATGGAATGTTGACACCACAAATGCAGACAAAATTCTGACTGTAAAAGCTGAAGGCGTTTCGGAGGAAGAAATCATTGAAATTATCAAAAAGAAGGGCTTTAATGCGACGGCCTGCTCCGCCTAATTGTTCAATAAATCTATAGAACCCCATAAAAACACCCTAAAAGTTTTCTCCAACCTTTAGGGGTTTTTTATGGGGTATTGTGATGAGACTAAACCGAGCTTAGCTTTCTGTTAATTAAATTGGATAAACATATCTTTAAAATTTAGTATCATTATAGAAAATTGGCGAATAATATCTTGTCCTATATTTGCATACACGGTTTCATTCTTAATCTTAGATTTTAATAGGCTTATATTTTTAAGAGCGATCGGTTTATCGCTAATATGGAATGTATGTTGTATAACAAATCCGTCATATTCAACTTGACCGCCTGCGCCTCCCATGGCGACCTTGGTCGGTATATCCTGTTTTTCGATATGTTGTTTGTAGGTTTCGTAAAATGGTGCATAAAGGATTGTTTTTTCAGCTCCTGTATCAAAAGTATAGTGCTTTCCATCAATGGCAATAAGCGGTGATAACCCATCTATTGCAAGATTCGATGCTTTCCATGAAACTGTAGGTCTCTTGGGTACAATGAAAAAATCGTCCTGTGTAAGCTGTACTTCTTGCAGTGCTTCAATAACAGGGAAGCCTATTATACCATTGATCTGATAGCCAATTTGCGGGATACAAAGTGCGCTGTCTGGGAAAACCAGGAATATTGCGTTTGAAATGTTGATGCTACCAAGTTTTAATTGTTTACAAACGGCCAAATCGGCTTTGATAAAAACACCGGTAATGGCGTCTACATCAATATCTGCACGGATAAGATCCATATGAAGACGTTTGGCCACGGACTCTGTGACTGTCGATAGGTTTGCTCCGGTATCAAATATAAAACTTGCCGTATCGCCGTTGACTGTTAGTGTTAGATTCTTCAACCCGGCTTTATCTTTCGTCATTTTAAGACGGGTATCGGCGTTGATTTCTATAAGCTGTGGCCGCACATGTTCAAGTGCTGACCAGATTTTTAGATTGTTTCTGAGATCCGCTCTTGTATCTGTTGACAGCAAAGGATCGAAGTCGAGTAGGATTTTCTGGGTTGTCTGTTTTGCCCCCGCGTAATCTTTCAGTTTGACAAAATTATCTTCCTGAACACGCCATAATTTTAGTCGCAGTGTGTCGGGTAATTCTTCTGTTGCTGCGCTCAATAGTGCTATTTTTTTGTTTGAAGCGATGGGTTTGTTAAAGGCGTTATCGAGTATTGCCAAAATAAAAACTTGCTCATTGGCGTTTAAGAAAGGTTTATTTACCCTAAACAGGTCGCGGGCAGTGAAGAAATCTTTTGATGCTATTAGCTGATATAGCCTGTTGAATTTAGTTGAGGAGGATTGTCCGAAATTAAGCTGGATGGTGATGAATAACAGGAAACATATTGATACGCATTTTTTGAAATGATTTGCTGGGAGATTCATGGTGTATTCAATTAATTGTCTTTTGGTCAACGATATGTTCACGCTCTTAAATGTCGGAAAAGTTCTTGTTAATTTTTTAATTTTATTGTTGCTTATTTTGTTATTGATCAATGGTTTATGTTGTGGAGTTGTGTGTAATACTTGTGGTCTTGAATAATTAAGGTTAAATTAGCTAATGTTTTGAGAAATTTCTCCCAGAAGGATTGGATAGGCGAGGTCTCCGCGATTGGTGGACAGTAATATATTTGTAAATAGCATAATTTAATGAAACAGAAGACGATGAATATTAGGTATAATAAAGGAATTATTTTTTTTGGTCTTGCGGCTTTATCGACCAGTTTATTTTTTGGCTGTGGAAACACAGGCACTAAAAATGAGGCCAAGGCCGAAAAGGTAGAGGGACCTGCTGAAGCTATTGCTGACACTGCAACCACAACGCAGGAGTTATCTTTTAAGGATAAAGAGGGTAAGGTTCTTCAATTAAGTGCTTTAAAAGGTAAGGTCGTGTTTATTAATTTCTGGGCGACCTGGTGTCCCCCATGTATTCATGAACTACCTTCTATTGACCAGCTTAGGCAATCGCTTAAAGATAATAAAGATATCGTTTTTCTCATGGTAGATGTTGATGGCGACATAGAAAAGTCTTCAGCATTCATGGCCGAAAACAAGTATGATCTACCACTTTACATAGCAGCGGGTGAAATTCCTGCAGAATTCTTAGGACAGTCCATACCAACAACGGTTATCTTGGATAAAGCGGGTAAGATCGTAGAGCGTCTGGAAGGAAGCCGTGACTATGGGGCCCCTGAGATAAAAAAAGCATTGGAGGATATCGCGAGCGGTAGCTAAAGCTCGAAGGTTGTGATCACTATTTTATATAGCTGGAGAATAGAATTTGAAAAGAAAAACATTATTTTCGCGGTGTCAAGTTAATTTATAGCTATGTCCGAACTTCAAGAGCAGACTGCAGTCAGAACGACTTATTTTAGTATTGTAGGTAATGCATCACTGGCATTATTAAAATGGTTAGCTGGTTTCTTTGGAAACTCTTATGCGCTGATAGCGGATGCAATTGAGTCAACGGCAGATATTTTCTCTTCATTTCTAGTGCTCCTCGGTTTAAAATATGCGCAACGACCTGCCGACGACAATCACCCTTATGGCCATGGTCGGGTAGAACCACTCATTACATTTATTGTCGTTGGTTTTCTTATTGTTTCTGCAACCATAATCGCTTATGAAAGTATTGAGAATATAGGAACGCCACATGACCTGCCAAAGCCTTGGACCTTATTTGTTCTGGGTGGGATCATTGTGTGGAAAGAGATTTCTTATAGGATCGTTATGAAGAAAAGTAAAGAAACTAATAGTTCTTCACTTCGTGCAGACGCTTGGCATCATCGAAGCGATGCGATAACGTCAGTTGCAGCTTTCATTGGGATATCTATTGCATTGTTGCTCGGAAAGGGATATGAAAATGCGGATGACTACGCGGCATTATTTGCCGCTGGATTTATACTTTATAACTGTTACCATATTTTCAGACCGGCGCTTGGCGAGATCATGGATGAAAATGTATACAATGAGGTCATTGACAATATCCGGCAAGAAGCATTAAAAGTAGATGGGATAAAAGCCACGGAAAAATGTTTTGTCCGCAAATCGGGGGCTAAATATCACGTCGATCTGCACGCTATTGTCGATAGTGAAATTACGGTAAGAGAAGGGCATGAGCTGGCGCATAAACTCAAAGACCACTTGGTTGCGCATATTCCTGATCTTGGTCATGTGATGATCCATATTGAACCGAACGAATGCCTTTGGGAATCAAATTAAAAATGGCAGCACCTATTATTTTTCTTGAACCGTGCTGCCATTTGATTGTTTAAAAACTTAGGTGTTTTCAGCTTCAAGCAATTGAATCTGCCATTTAATCTGATCCGCTTTAATAGGGTAATCGATATTATTTCTTAAGCTTTCATAAATGGCTTCAAACAGCTGATTGTAATCTCCTGTATGTGGCGTTACTAAAGACTCATGTTTTTGATTTGATACGTCTATCGTAACAAGTTTTCCCTCGAGGCCGGCTGGCTCAAGGCCATAAGATGGATCGTCGGGCAACATACCATCTAGCAATTGCTGTTCTTGCACATCCGTCATATTCTTGATAAAACTCCCTTTTGTACCATGTAAGACAAAGGCGGGCTGCGGAGAGGCGACAAGTAAACTGCCTGTTAAATACACGTTCAGTCCAGCTGGATAATAAAGATGATAGTGAAAATAATCTGCAACTTTAGAATCGGGTCTGTTGATGGATGTTGTCTTGGTAAATTTAACCGGTTTTCCAAAAAGTGAGATTGCCTGATCAATAAGGTGCGGACCTAGGTCATAAGTGATACCATTGGAAATATACTGCGTATCTTCCTTAAAGTATTTTTGTCCCAATTCCATTTTATAGCGATCAAATCTGAAATGCACTTCAATCAGCTTTCCTAATTCTCCACTTTCGATCACTTTTTTAATGTCTAAAAAGTGACTATCATATCGTCTGTTTTGATAGAAAAATAAGTCTTTTCCTTGTTTTTTGCTGATGGCAAGAAGCGTATCGAATTGTGTAGAATCATCAACGGCAGGTTTTTCTATCAAAACGTGTTTTCCTGCCTCTAGGGCGTCTTTTGCATATTGGAAATGGGTATAGTTTGGTGTGTTCACAATGACCAGTTCGATGCTTTCATCCGCTAGTAATTCAGTTATATTATCGTAGCTTTTTATTGCCGGATAAAATTCATGTGCGTTTTTTTTCGACCGTTCTACAACAGCGCTGAGATTGAAATGTGGATTGGTATGTATAAATGGCGCGTGAAAAACACGTCCTGACATGCCAAAACTTAGTATTCCTGTGTTAATTTGAGTGTGTTTCATGTTGATTTAAAATATTTTAGCGCAGTTTTGCTACTTGTTGGACTTCAATATAAAATTTAATGCTATTGCGTGCTTTTTTTGTCCGTGTTCGATTCTACAATGCGGTTTGCAAAGTGATGTGTTACGCCATCTTCTGTTGCTCGAAGACATACCGAACACAGTTGATAAAAAAGTGAATGTTCTACAACGCCTGTAATGAGTTTGATTTGTTTATTCAAATCAAAAATATCAGGCAGTTTAGAAAAATAAATGTCTGCCAGGAAATTACCTCTCTCAGATAGTAGAGGCCCCGATTTTTGTTCAGATTTTCGTAATACAATGTTTGATATCGCTGAAGAATAGCTTGATTTTAGTTCTTTAAGTACCGATAGCCAGGCGTCGGGAATAATTTCAACACATAGCGGATATTTTGTGGTCAGTTTATCGACCATCTTTGCGCCATCGACCAAGAGAATAAATTGCTTTGCCATATTCGCCATAATCTTTTCACCTGTATGTACGCCGCCGCCACTTTTGAACGCATTTAAATGAATGTCCACCTGATCACAGCTGTCAAAATAATAATCCAGCGTTGCTATGGTACTGTTATCAATACAAATAAGACCATTTTCTTGGAGCAGTATTTTGGTTTCCAAAGAAGGCGATGTAAATTTCAGGCTGGATTTAAAACTGACCCTACTGGCAATTAATTCAATGAAATAAGCTATTGTTGATCCAACACCTAGTCCAATGAATTGATCAGGTTCTAAAAGTTGAAGAGCAGCTTTGGCGGCTTCCTGTTTGAGATTGTTCATAAATGGTAAACTTATAAAATTGTAATACCTTGTTCGACATAAGGCTGCAAAATGCGATCAGAAGGATCCTTTTCTGTAATTAAATAACTGATATCAGATGCGCGGCATGTTAGAAAAGATGCCAGGGTATCGAGCTTATTGCTCGTTGTGGCAGCAACAATGTTCATTGAATTTTTACATAGTACTCTTTTGATAGCTGTTTCTTCGCGAGTTCTTGCCGTAAGTCCACGATAGGGGTCCAGGCTACATACACCTATGAAGCTGACATCCGCATATATTTCTTCAAAGGTAGAAATAGTTTGCTGTCCCTGCATCGTAAGAGATGATTTGCAGAAAGCGCCACCCGCGAAAATCAAGCTGATGTTTGGGAGGTTTGCAAGTATATTGGCTATTGGGAGACTATGTGTGACCACAGTAAGGTTTAGGCTATCTGGAATGTTGCCAGCAATTGCCTGTGTTGTTGTGCCACCGTCAAAAAAGACGACTTGATGATCTTTCAATAGTGTGATCGATTTTTCTGCTATGGCTTGTTTCTCCATAACATCAAGGTTATTTCGGTCGTATATATCGAATGGTAAGTTTGACCGTAAAGTGGCTCCCCCTCGAATAGCGCGGAGCAAGCCAGCGTCAGATAGTTCTTTAAGATCACGTCGGACGGTATGCTCAGAGACACCAAGTTCGGCCGCTAACTCTGTCATAACTAATTTCCTTTCCTTTTTGATTTTAACTAATATAAAATCGTGACGTTCTTCTTTGGATATCATGCTATAAATGTAGTGTTTTTGTGCTATATGCTGCAATATTTGCCATTATAATCGTTTTAGTATTGCGATATATTGCAATATTTCGAGTTATTTATCGTTGAATTGTTTATTTGTGTTTTTTAGTTTTGATCCCAATTCAATTTTGTTGAACTTGTTTTTGCGGTACTTTTTTCTATTAGCATTATATTTGTGAATGATCAATAATAGTTTCGATCGCTCTTCAGTGGTAACCAATTTATAATTTTCACTTTTACAGGCTGTTGTTTGCTACTACATGTAAAACCATAGAAATCAATTAAAATATGAATATTATCGTAAAAATTGCAGGCTCTATTCTGTTCGTCTTTTTATGCGGCTGCAGCGTGCAGCCTGCTGGAAAGCTTAAAAAAGAACAATGGGTATTAGGAGGCTTTGAACGGCCCAAAGGTGTCAATCCAATTATTGAGCCCGATACGAGTTCCGTATTTTATGATCCAATGCTGAAGAAAGAAATTCGATGGGAGGACAACGACACTTTTAATCCTGCTGCAGTAGTAAGGGGAAATAGTATCTATGTCATTTATCGTGCAGAAGATCGGACAGGAAAAGCTATTGGCCACCGGACCTCCCGATTGGGGTTAGCAGCTAGTGCTGACGGTATTCATTTTGAACGACTGAAAACGCCTATATTCTATCCGGGGCCTGATGAGCAGCAAGATAACGAGTGGCCTGGCGGGACAGAAGATCCTCGGATAGCACAGACTGAGGATGGGCGTTTTGTGCTATTTTATACCCAATGGAACCGAAAGGTACCGCGGCTTGGTGTAGCAATATCCACTGATCTGAAACACTGGACTAAATACGGTCCTATTTTTAAGAACTCGAGAAATAGGCGCACTCTAGTCAATGAACCGCATAAATCGGCTTCTATTGTGACTACATTGAAAGGTAACAAACAGGTTATAGCTAAAATCAATGGGAAATATTGGTTGTACTGGGGAGAACATGGTGTTTATGGCGCCACATCCGATAATTTGATTGACTGGGAACCCGTAACAGATAATAGAGGTACACTGAAAGCCTTCATTTCGCCGAGGGATGGTTACTTTGATAGTTCGTTGACAGAGTGCGGTCCTCCAGCAGTTTTGACTGATAAAGGAATTGTATTGCTATACAATGGTAAGAATCATGCTGAGAAAGGGGATGTGCGTTTTAATAAAAATACCTATTCCGCTGGACAGGTTTTATTTAGTCCACGAGATCCGACAAGCGTATTGGCTCGAATGGATGTTCCGTTTTTACGCCCCATGGAATCTTTCGAAAAAAGTGGACAATATATAGATGGAACGGTTTTTATCGAAGGATTGGTCTTTTTTAAACAAAAATGGTTTTTATATTATGGTTGTGCGGACTCTAAAGTTGCTGTGGCTATTTATGATCCGCGCCATCCAGGGCTTATGGATCCTGTGCCTGAACTGTAAAAGGGAAGAAGTTGCCTTTGAAGCTTGTTCGGATGATGGGTAGCTGGTCAAGGAGCATTTGTTTAGTTGGCTGAGAACTTATCAAATTAAAAAAGGCAGATCATTTGATCTGCCTTTTTGGGTAAGTAATCGGGCTCGAACCGACGACCCCTAGAACCACAATCTAGTGCTCTAACCAACTGAGCTATACCTACCGTGATTTTGATGATACAAAAGTACGATTAAACCCTATTCCCTCCAAATATTTGACTGAAAAAAAACAGCGTTTAAAGCCAACTGGGTGAAGATTAGTTTATTAAATTTTAATAAAAAACATCTAAAGGGTTGCATTTCGATAATGCCATGCATTTGGCTGCTCCAAATTTGTCATTTGTGTCCAATTTTTAATAAAAAAGGCGGTTACTATTAAAGAGACCGCCTTTTTTATTAGAAGGAATACCCTTAAATCATTTCTACACTTCTCTTCACAAAAGATGTCAGATCTGCTCCAGACAATAAACCTCTGGATAAGAGTGCTAAATCAAAAGCTTGTTTTGCCAGTTTTGAACCTTCTTCGTCTGATGACGATAAAATTCTTTTGATCAGCGGATGGTTCCCATTGACTGTTACCTTATAATTATCGGGCAATGAACCATAAAAATTCATGCCACCACCTGTCTTGGCCATATCTTTCATTCGACGCATAAATTCATCAATTGTTACCGATACAGGCAGGTCACTTTCATTTAACGCGTCAACTTCAACTTTCATATCTTGGCGCGAAATTGCTTTTTCGAAAACCTCCAGCGCTTTTTTGGATTCTTCTTCTGAAAGGGCCAATTCAACCTTTTCATCTTTTTGGATCAACTTATCGATAACGTCAGCATCTACACGTTTCAGCTGTACCTTATCGCCGCCCTTTTGCTCTAAATAAGCTGCAAAGTGTGTATCCAATGGCCCATCAAGCATCAAAACATCATAACCTTTGTTTAATGCTGTTTGGATAAAGCCATCTTGTTGAGCGGCGTCATGTGTATATAAGTAGACAATGTTACCATCTTTATCTACCTGGATATCTTTGACCTTTTCGTAATACTCTTTAATGGTGAAGCTTTGGTTACCTGTGTTTTTTACTAAACAGAAGTCATTTGCTTTGTCAGCAAATTTCTCATCGCTAAGCATACCGTATTTGATAAATAAACCGATATCCGTCCATTTCTCTTCAAATCCCTTACGGTCGGTCTTAAATATTTCGTTCAATTTGTCAGCCACCTTTTTGGTGATATAACTGTTGATTTTTTTTACGTTACTGTCTGCCTGTAAAAATGAACGGGATACGTTTAACGGAATGTCCGGTGAATCAATTACCCCATGAAGTAACATCAAGAATTCAGGAACAATATCTTTCACCTCGTCGGTGATAAACACTTGTCGAGAATAGAGTTTAATTTTATTACGCTGGATTTCCAGTTCATTTTTAACTTTAGGGAAGTAGAGGATACCTGTCAGGTTGAATGGGTAATCAACATTGAGGTGTATCCAAAACAAAGGTTCATCCATTGAATATGGATAGAGTTCGCGGTAGAAGGCTAGATAATCTTCGTCTTTTAATTCAGACGGTGATTTTGTCCAGGCTGGATTGGTATTATTGATGATATTATCTACCTCTACAGATTTGTATTTTGGTTTTCCTTCTTCGTCTTCACCGTCCTGTTCAGAATTTGTTTTGGTGCCAAAACGGATTGAAACAGGAAGAAATTTAGCATACTTATCTAAAATGTCCTGTAGTCGTGCCTGGCTTAAAAATTCTGTTGATTCTTCATTAATATGTAAGATGACGTCGGTACCACGTGTGGTTCTTGAGCCCGTAGAAATTTCGTAAGATGTACTACCATCGCAAGTCCAATGAGCCGGTTCTGCGCCATCTTGATAGGATAAAGATTGGATTTCTACGGTATCGGCTACCATAAATGCGGAATAGAAGCCTAAACCAAAGCGACCAATGATTTCATTTGCGTCATTTGCCTCCTTGAATTTTTCCATGAACTCTGTTGCTCCTGAGAAAGCGATCTGGTTGATGTATTTTTTTATTTCATCGGCTGTCATACCAATACCATTATCGGAAATAGTGATGGTCTTGGCCGCTTCATCAAATTTTACGTCTACAATCAATTCTCCTGTTTCCCCTTGGTATTGACCCAAAGAAGCCAGACGTTTGATTTTTTGAGAAGCATCAACGGCATTAGATACCAGTTCACGCAAGAAAATTTCATTATCAGAGTATAAGAACTTTTTGATTACGGGAAATATATTCTCCGTGTGAATTGAAATACTACCTTTTTCTGGATTCATAATTTGTATGTCGCTATTTTAATTTTATGATTTGTTTAAAACATACAATCAGTGTTCCAAATCGTCCCTACAGGACATGATGGCAGAAAACCGCCTATTTTGTCATAGGCTCATTCGGTGATTTACGGACTCGTAAAGCAAACTGTCATATAGCGTAAGTCCCTTTCGCTAATTTAGACCTGGGCTCTGTGGGAAGTTGGCGACATGTGCATATTTGGGACCTAATCCAATGATGGCATCCTTCCATAGCAATTCGCCATTACCTTCAAAAATGAGCTGTTGGTGGTATTTGTTTTGTACAGCCCAGCTATTTTCTTTGATTTCGCCGTCCAACTGACCGGCAGACCATCCAGAATATCCGATAAAGAATTTTAATTCGTCAGGTTTTATGCTATCGGTTTGTATGGCTTCAATAAGCTTTTCTTCATCGCCTCCAAAATAGATTCCAGGAGCCACTTCCTCGCCACTTAGCAGTAAATCAAAACGGCTATGTACAAAAAAAAGACTTTCCTGAGCCACAGGACCACCGACGTAGATGGGGAAATTGCAATTCGGTATAGATTCCAATAATTGGCCTATGCGAACATTGGTTTGATTATTTAGGACAAATCCGAGGGAACCCTCTTTATTGTATTCACATAACAATATCACGGATCTGAGGAATCTAGGGTCTAGCATAAATGGCTCGGAAATCAATAGACTTCCTTTTTGTGGGTTTAGTTCGGTAAACATATAGCGCGAATTTTAATTATTTATTGAATTTAATCTTTTTTATTTAATCTATGCGAGATTTGTGCCAAAATTGAGATTTTGTCAATTTCTACTAACTTTATAGAGAAAAAGCAATGATTTTAGTAAGTTTGTGGGATATAAAACAGGTTTCTATGTCCATTCAACATAAAGATATTGCAGCAATCAGACAGGATTACGTATTAGGTAGCCTATCTGAATCGGATGTGGATCGTAATCCAGTCCACCAGTTTAAAAAATGGTTTGATGAGGCTATTCACAGCGAGGTAATCGAGCCTAATGCCATGGTGCTTTCAACGGTGTCATCCGATCAATTACCTTCCTCGCGAGTTGTTTTATTGAAGGACATTGTAGCTGAAGGACTGGTCTTTTTTACAAATTATGAAAGCCGTAAAGGGGAAGACATGAAAGCGAATCCGCATGTTGCCATGTTGTTTTTTTGGCCTGAATTACAAAGGCAGGTCCGAATTGAAGGTGTTATTGATTTTGTAAGTGAGGCCGATTCCGATGAATATTTCCAATCGCGCCCAAAAGCAAGCCGTATCGGTGCACTAGCATCCCCGCAGAGCCATGAAATCCCCAACCGTAGTTTTTTGGAAAACAGGGTGGAAGCACTCGAAAACCAATACAATGGAAGCGATTCTGTACCGAGACCGTCACATTGGGGTGGCTATCTGTTGAAACCGATTTATTTTGAGTTTTGGCAGGGGCGTGCAAGCCGGCTACATGATCGCATAGTCTATAAAAAGGTGTCGGATTCCTGGAAGATTACGCGTATAGCTCCATAAATATGACATTTGACGAAATTAAATCGATGCTTGTTTCCAAATTTGGAACTCAACTTATTCTTAAAGAAGATCGCAACGGGCTGCAGCCTGCACTATTTATAGATAAAGCAGATATTGTAGCCGTTTGTTTATTCCTCCGGGATACAGAAGGCTTATATTTTGATTTTTTAAGCAACCTTACTGCAGTGGATTATCAAACGCATTTTAGCATTGTCTACCATTTAAATTCCTTGCCGTATCAACACAGTTTGGTCTTAAAAGTTGAGTTGTCTGGTCATCGTTCGCTGGATGAACTACCGGAGATTCCTTCGCTTACTTCGGTGTGGCGCACGGCAGACTGGCATGAGCGCGAAGCATTTGACCTGATGGGGATTTATTTTGAGGGACATCCGGACCTTAGAAGGATTTTGCTGCCTGACGATTGGGAGGGCTATCCTTTACGGAAGGATTATGAGGAAGCGGAGAAATATCATGGCATTCATATTAATTGATAGAAATGGCGAATCCAAAATATAAAGAGGCATTACTGCGCTATGAAAAACACCTTACAGAGATCTCAAGTCAGGAAATGGTGTTGAATATGGGACCTCAGCACCCTTCGACACATGGTGTGCTTCGGTTACAACTGATTACAGACGGAGAGATCGTGAAAGAGGTTGTTCCACATTTGGGTTATCTGCATCGTTGTTTCGATAAGCATGCTGAATCGTTGAATTATGCAAAAACAATTCCTTTTACTGATCGCTTGGACTATTTGGCTTCGATGAACAATAGCCATGCTTTCGTTATGGGAGTTGAACGTATGCTTGGCCTTGACAGCAAAATACCTAAAAGAATAGAGTACATTCGGGTTTTGGTCTGTGAACTCAACCGAATAGCATCCCACCTGATTGCTATTGGTACATATGGTATTGATATCGGTGCCACAACGCCATTTTTGTGGTGTTTTCGGGATCGTGAACATATCATGAATATGTTGGAATGGACCTCAGGTTCCAGGATGCTGTACAACTATATCTGGGTAGGCGGGTTATTTTATGATTTGCCCGTTGGCTTTGAAGAGCGCTGTACAGAATTTATCACGTATTTCAAACCTAAATTGGTCGAACTGGATGAGATATTGACACAGAACCAAATATTTATTTCCCGTACGGCTAAAATAGGTGTACTTCCTGCTGATGTTGCTATAAATTATGGTGTATCGGGACCTATGCTGCGTGCTTCGGGAATAAAATGGGATTTGAGACGCATAGATGGTTATTCTGTCTACCCAGAAATTGATTTCGAGATACCTGTGGGAAAAGGTGAAATGGGGGTAATCGGTGATTGCTGGGATCGTTATAAAGTTAGGGTGGACGAGGTCAAGGAATCGGTTCGCATTGTCGAACAATGCCTTGAACGACTACAGAAAGACTTTAAACGTACGGCCGAATTTGATCCGCGCGCTTTGGTCCCGAAGAAAGTGAATCTGAAAGCTCAGGACTACTATGTCCGTGCTGAAAATCCGAAAGGAGAATTAGGGTTTTATTTTGTCACAAAAGATAAATCAGATATCCCGTTGCGGGTCAAGTCAAGGGGCCCAAGCTTTAATAACCTTTCCGTGATTTCAGAACTTGGAAAAGGGGTGCTGATTGCTGATTTAATTGCGATCCTAGGATCGATTGATATCGTTTTGGGAGAGGTTGATCGTTAGACTGCGGTAGTGTGCATGTTTTATAAACGATTTAGCAAAATAAAATAGAGATTGTATTGAAAATGTTGCATGAAAACGCAATTAAATTTGTAATTGAAAGCAATTTTCATCATATTTGCAGTCTCATAATTTAAGTTTATAATTGGTTAATGAAAGCTCGTTACTCCCAAAGTAACGGGCTTCTCTTTTTTATAGCGTGCAATCTATTGATGCTGTGTATTTATGATACTGGTGTGTTGGTTTGAGCTTGAAGGGTTTACTGCCTTTTCTCGCGAGTATTGTTGATTATCCTGTAGATTTCATCGAATTCCTGTACTAGAATTTAACGTAAATGATTACCTTTACTGGTCTTAAATATAAAAAAGTGACGGATAGTTTAGTTATCATTCCAACATATAATGAAAAGGAAAATATTGAAAAAATCATTCGCAAAGTTTTTTCCTTATCACACGCATTTGATATTCTAATTGTAGACGATGGTTCGCCCGATGGGACGGCTACAATCATCAAGAATTTACAGGTTAATGAATTTTCTGGCCGTTTGTTTATCGAAGAGCGAATCGGGAAGCTGGGTTTAGGAACAGCGTATATCCATGGATTTAAATGGGCGCTATCCCGCGAACATTACCGCTATATTTTCGAAATGGATGCAGATTTCAGCCACAATCCAGAGGATTTACTTCGTTTACGGCAGGCTTGTGCGGATGGTGCAGACATGAGCATAGGTTCGCGTTATATCAAGGGCGTGAATGTTGTCAATTGGCCGATGAGCCGTGTGTTGATGTCCTATTTTGCTTCAGTATATGTTCGTTTTATAACAGGAATAAATATCCAGGATGCTACCGCAGGATTTGTTTGTTTCACCAGGGAAGTCCTGAGGACAATCCCACTCGAAAAGATTAAGTTTGTAGGGTATGCTTTCCAGATTGAAATGAAATTCACCGCCATAAAATATGGCTTTGATGTAGTCGAAGTACCCATTATATTCACAGATCGGACCGAAGGCACATCAAAGATGAGCACAAGTATCTTTAAGGAAGCTTTTTTTGGAGTTATCCAATTGAAATTAGGAAGTATCGGAAAGCGGTACAAGAGAAATTAAAAGATCGCTACAATGAACGAGAATTTAGATCCAAATCCAGGGCGTCTGAGCAACACAGATCGTGATATTGAACGGGCATTGCGGCCTCAGGCTTTTGAAGATTTTACAGGTCAGGCTAAAATATTAGAGAACCTCAATATTTTTGTGAAGGCAGCCAGGCTGAGAGGCGAGGCGCTGGATCACGTTTTGCTACATGGCCCCCCAGGCTTAGGAAAGACGACCTTATCCCATATCATTGCTAATGAGATGGGTGTTGGCATTAAAATTACTTCGGGACCTGTATTGGATAAACCGGGTGATCTTGCAGGATTATTGACAAATCTCGAAGAAGGGGATGTCTTGTTTATCGATGAGATCCACCGTTTAAGCCCTTTAGTAGAAGAATATCTCTATTCGGCAATGGAAGATTTTAAAATCGACATTATGCTGGAAACAGGACCGAATGCACGGTCTGTGCAGATCTCCCTTAATCCGTTTACCCTAATCGGGGCAACAACGCGATCAGGACTTTTGACAGCCCCTTTGCGTGCACGCTTTGGAATTAATTCCCGCCTACAATATTATGATGCGAAACTCCTGACAACTATCGTGTTGCGTTCGGCACATATCTTAAACACACCGATTTCTGATGAAGGTGCCTATGAGATTGCACGAAGGAGCAGAGGTACACCCCGGATAGCCAATGCTTTACTGCGCCGTACACGGGATTTTGCACAGATAAAGGGTAACGGAAGCATCGATAAAGAAATAGCGAAATATGCTTTGCACGCGCTTAATGTGGATGAAAATGGTTTAGACGAGATGGACAACAAAATCTTAACGACTATTATAGACAAATTTAAAGGTGGACCTGTCGGTTTAAAAACTGTAGCCACAGCAGTTGGGGAGGATGAAGGTACGATTGAGGAAGTCTACGAACCCTTTCTGATTCAAGAAGGATACATTATGCGGACCTCGCGGGGTCGCGAATGTACAGAGGCTGCTTATAAGCATTTGGGCCGTGTCAATCACTCGAAAGGAAATACATTGTTTTAATCGCGAATAGAAACGATACTTTAACTTTTCTGCTGAATAATTTTATTGGTCCGGCTCATTAGGGCTGGACTCGGTTTTGTTCGTTGAAAATAGCTTATCTGAGCCTGTAACTCCTCATGTATCCAAGGGTACTTTTTTCGTAGGTTATTTAAGATGTCCAGGCAGTTGACCAATACAGCGACAGGACATGCAGGTTCGATCATCCATTGGAAGGAATGCTCGATAATTTCTTCTTCTATCTCATTTTGAAGTGTATATTCTTTATTTTTTTTAGACGTTAAAAATAATAGAATTTTAGTATAGCTTCTAAGACAACTCCAGTTTTTTTGTTTTTTTAAATTGTTCAAAAATTGCGGGAGAACAGATTTTAGCAACGCTGTATTCTTTAAAACGATGGTTTCAAATACCCATGCGGCGCGAAAGGCAACCTTTTTATCCTTCTCTAAGGAGATGTTCAGCAGATCAGCCAGGGTTATTCCTTGGAGCATCTCCAAAGAAAAATCCGTTACCTCGAAAGATCTCAAGGTAACGGATAAAAATGCTAATTTTTCATTGTAGGTCATGTAACCGTTATTTTTGTGGCTTTTCTCGATTCATTTCAGTCATGTCAACTTCGTTCATCTTGGAATCACCCAATAGATATTGGCTAAAGTAATCGCCCATTTTCCAGAAGAAATACTCCGTCATATCGCCAAAGCCATGTCTTTGTCCAGGTAATAGCAGGAAATCAAATCTTTTGTTAGCCTTGATCAATGCGTCTACCATGCGAATTGAATTTGCCGGGTGCACATTGTTGTCAATGTCTCCTGTAGCGATAAGTAGTCTGCCTTTTAGGTTTTTTGCGAGCTCTGTATTTTTATTGATTTGGTAGGAGAATGTTGTATCGCCTTTAGCCGATACTTTTTCTGTCACCCCATGATGACGCTCACTCCACCAGCGGTTGTAAATCTGATTTTCATGGTTTCCGGCGCCAGACACCGCAACTTTAAAGAAGTCAGGGTAAACAAGCATCGCCGCTGTAGACATAAAACCACCGCCGGAGTGACCAGTTATACCAACGCGGTTAATGTCGATGTATTTATAACGATCTGCGAGCTGTTCCGCCGCTACTTTTTTATCTTCCAAACCATAATCGCGCAGATTGCCATATCCATAGGTATGATACCATTGCGAACGTGAAGGATGTCCACCACGGTTACCAACTGTGATGACGATAAAGCCAAACTGCGCTAGCCTATCGATTCTGTCCATGCTTCTTCCAAAGGATTTATTGACAGCTTCGGTTTGAGGCCCAGGGTATACATATTCCACAATTGGATAAGTTCTGGTACTGTCAAAGTCAAATGGTTTGTACATGACCCCATAGAGATCCGTGGTGCCATCCCCAGCTTTCACTTTAAAAGGTTCTGGAAATTTGTACCCGGCAGCAAATAGCAAGGATAGGTCAGCTTTTTCCAGTGTCATTATTTTCTGTCCATTGCTATTGTATAAGACGGATTCAGGAGTCGTGTTTACTCTGGAGGAATTATTGACAAAATATCGGGAAGATTCGCTCACTTCCACTTGGTGGTCAAAGTTTCCTGGATTCAATAATTTAATTCCGGAACCATTTGTATTTACACTGTACTGATGTAGATAATAGGGGTCTTCGTTTTTCTCACGTCCCGATGCTGTAAAGTATAATGTTCCGGAAGCAGGGTCAAAGCCGGTAATTTCCTCCGTATGAAAAGCTCCTTTTGTAATTTGATTAATCAATTTTCCATTTGTGTCGTAGAGGTAGTAGTGGCCCCAGCCATCTCTTTCCGACCAATGAACTAATTGCTTCTTGTTTTCGATCAGGAATGGTTTTTGAACATCCAGATATACATTGGAACGCTCCTGGATAATATTGTTTACCGTACCATTTATATTGACCTTTAGGAGATCAATTCGTTTCAGGTCGCGGCTAGAGCGTGAAATGTAAAACTCTTCGTTATTGCCCAGCCAATAGTTGGTAAAATAATCCTCTTTATAAGAATTTTTATCCGGGGTTTTTGTCCAGGTAGAGACGGTCTGATTTTTAAACGCAGCTATATTGATGCGGCGTGGAGTTTTTGCTGCCGCGTCGAAGATATATAGTTCAGTTTCTGTCGAATCGACTTCGCCTGGCATTTGGTATTTATAAGTTTCAAGTGTCGGCCGGGATGAGCCAACATTATTGATTACCCATAAGGGCTTTAGAGAACGGTTGTCCTTTCTGGTCAAGGTAAAATAACGTCCATCCGGAGACCAGCTGATCCATACCCGCTTGCGTTTAGTATCGTTGTCTTTATCTTTTTCCTCACCCGTAGTTGTGCTATATTCATCACCGCCCCAAGCATAATATTGCACCCCGTCTTTTGTTATCTGGTGCTCAACAATGGTGCTGTCTTTTTCATCCTTTACCGCTTTAAGATAGTTGGATTTGTCCATCCAATACAAGTTGTAATCTTTCGCAAAATAGACTGTATTGGTGTCAGGCGAGAATGTCGCCCAACCCAATGGCGGTTTTACCTTTGTCGAGTCGCTGATTTCTACCACAGACTGTGCTGCTAAGTCATATTCCAGATAAAATAGTTTCTTTTTGGTGGTATCGGACTTATTCTTGAGCTTTTGTATTTCATCTTTGGATTTTACGGTATCTTTGGTACTCTGAATCTGAAACCTCAATTTTTTCTCATCTTTGGTAAATCGAAGCCCCTGTAATTCCAGATGTTGGGCATCTACAGGATTTTTAACGATTTTAGTAATTTGAGCGGCGAGGTTGTCGTTATTGAAAAGAAGTTCTTTCTTTTTCAGCGCAGGGTTTACAATGTACCAGTTTCTTCCCTGCGGACTTGCGTAATCATACCAAAAGCGATCGGAAAAATTGATCCAATTTGGTTTGATGCTCGTCGAAAAAATCATTTTCTTTAATTTTTCAGGGGAGAATTTTGCAGCCAGCTGATAATTTGACTTTATAGGGGCTTCCTTCGCCTGTTGTGCAGCGCTAACATAGGGCAATAAGCTCGCCGCTAAGATTAAGTAGTACTTATGCATTAATAATAAAGATAATTGTATAATAATGGTTCTGAACGTAAAAATATCTATTATTAGGTTCTTTTGCGAATGATTCGTGTAATAATCCTATGATGGATAGAAGTTTTCATTGAAATTGACCAGAAAAAGTTCCTTTGTTGCTCGGGTAACCCCAGTGTATAACCATCTTAAAAATTCAAGATCCAACATATCATCGTTTATATAGCCCTGGTCAACAAACACGATTGGCCATTGACCACCTTGTGCTTTATGGCAGGTAATTGCAAATGCAAATTTAATCTGAAGGGCATTATAATAGGGGTCTTTTTTGATTGCTTCGAGCCTGTCCTTCTTATCCATGATATCGGCATAATCCAAGGCAATCTCTTCGTAGAGAGCTTTTTGGCTTTCATAGGGCAGATTGGGGCCGTCTGTATAGAGGCTATCTAAGATAACGCGGCAGGTGATGGGTTCTATTTCGTCAATGTCTACAAATTCAAGTGTGACATCTGCAAATCGAAATCCATGCTGATCGTGGATGTTACTTACTTTTCGTACTTTGGCCATATCGCCATTTGCAATAAATCCATCGCCCATGTTGTTTTCCTGTAACCAGAAGTAGTTGTTTTTTACAACCATAATATAATCTCCGCCCGTCAGTTCCTCGTCCCGGAACAAAATTCGGTTCCTTATATTTTGGTTGTATAAATTTGCAGATCGATTTGAACGGCAGATAATCATGGTATTTTCGAGTCCATATTTGTCATATGCATAGTTTATACCTTCGATTAACCGTTCACCTGTCATTCTGTAAAGATCTTTAAATCCTTTTGTTATGAATTTTGGAAAAGGGAAGTCGTCTTGATCTTCTTCTGCCGAGGTTATCTCTTCGCGTATTTTGGTTGCATTGTACAATATACCGGAGTCTTTGGATTGGCGGACAACCGTGGTTAGCTCAAAAGGATAAACGCAAAGATGAAATTCACTTTCGAGATAGCTTGGGTTTAAGGCAGGACTATCCAGGAGTCCTACAGGAGGTAATTGAGCCGTATCTCCAACAAATAATAGGGTACAGTTCTTCCCCGATTGTACATAACGGATCAAGTCGTCCAACAGGCTTGCCGAAAATGCATTCACAGGTGCGTTGGATATCATTGAAGCTTCATCGATGATAAATAAAGTGTCTTCGTGCAGGTTCTCCGCCAAGGTGAAATCCAGCTGAAATGATACAGCAGATTTTTTTCGGTATATTTTTTTGTGTATTGTCAGTGCTTTGCGACCAGAATAATAGGTGATCACTTTTGCCGCCCTGCCTGTTGGTGCCAGCAGAACAGCCTTTTTCCGTAATGCAGGCAGCACTTTAACCAGCGCCGAAATTAATGTTGTTTTTCCCGTACCAGCGTATCCTTTAAGTACAAAGCAGGATTGCTTGTCAAAAGCGAGAAGAAATTCTTGCAATAATTCGAAAGCCTCCAACTGCTGTTCGGTGGCTTGCCATGGGAATTGCTGTATTAACAGATTTTTGATGAACACCCTCAAAGTTATTTAAAAGGTTTGTCTTATCCTCTAGAAAAAGCTATTTTTGCTCTAAGAAGTTTTAATTTTTACAATTCAGCGAATGAATTATATTTCAAAACAATTTAATATTCATTATTTACCGGAGTACAATCTTTTGGTCAAGGCTGGCTTTCAGAAGGATGTCTTGGCGGTGGTTGATAAAAAGTCGATCGCACCGATTTTGATCGAGTATCCGTCTGAGGAGCCAATTTTGGATGCCACACGGATTATGAGCCTTCCGTTTCGATTTGTCCGCGTTGTGATACCACATCAAACTTTTACGTTTATTCCAAAAGAATTTTTTCTGAGCGAAAATATCAGCGATTACCTACAGTTTTTAGGTACAACTGATCTTGAAAATACATTTAGCTATTCTTTAGATAATCTTAATTTAGTTGCTGTATACCAGTTTGATGGGCTTTTATTAAATAGGTGGAAGCGGTTGTTTCCTGATGCTGTTATACTTCCCGAATTTGCGGTTGTGCTTGATCGTGCCCAGGAGCGTGTATCTATTAGAGGGAGTGTGCTGGGGCTTCATTTTGTAGCTGAAAATACAGTTGATTTTTATCTGTTTAAAAACGGGGTTTTTCAGCTTTATAATAGTTTTGAAATTCATATTCTTGATGATATCAGCTACTATGTCCTTAATATTTTAACACAATTCAATCTAGGGGACTCCATCAATAAAGTGCTCCTTTCAGGAGAAATTCCAAATGAATCCTATTATAAACGTATCTCTACTTATGCGGGTGATATCGAAATATTGGATTTGAAGACAAAAGTCGTATTGGCGGATAGCGAGATCGAGTCAAATTTGACCCCATATAATGTATTGTTTGATTCTATACTATGCGAATAATCGGAGGTCGTTTAGGTGGTTTAAGGCTGAACCCACCAACCAATTTACCTGTGAGGCCAACCACGGATATCGCTAAGGAAGCGCTGTTTAATATTTTACAGAACCGACTGGATTTTGATAGTTTAAAGTGTCTGGATCTTTTTGCAGGAACAGGAAATATTAGTTTTGAGCTCGCATCGCGAGATGTGGAGTCAGTAGATGCAATAGATCTTCATTTCAAATGCGTGCAATATATCAATGAAACAGCCGGGAAGATGAAACTGGAGCAAATTAAAACAAGGAAAGCCGATGTATTTAAGTTTATTGCCAGTTGTAAGGATACCTATGATTTTATTTTTGCAGACCCACCTTATGATATTCCTAAATTGCCACAATTGCCAAAATTAATTTTTGAACAGGAATTGCTGCATGAACATGGGCTCCTTGTTGTTGAGCATCCGTCAACAAGACAAATGGAAGATCATCCAAATTTTATAGAAACTAGAAAATACGGGTATTCATCATTTTCTTTTTACGCTAAGACTATCTAATATGAAAATTGCTGTTTTTCCGGGCTCTTTTGACCCCTTTACATTAGCTCATCAAGATCTTGTTGAGAGAGCAATGCCGCTATTTGATAAAATTATTATTGCAGTGGGCTATAATGCCAATAAAAAAGGAATGTTAGATCATGACGAACGGGTAGATTCAATTAGCCGTGTTTTTAACGATGTGAGTAGGGTTGAGGTGCATAAATATAAAGGTCTTACAGTAGATTTCTGTAAGCAAGTTAAAGCAGGTTTTATATTGCGTGGGCTCCGAAATACCAATGATTTTGAATATGAAAATGCAGTTGCTCAAAATAATTTGTTGCTCAATAATGATGTTGAAAGTTATTTTTTAATGAGTAGATCTGGAAAGGCTCATATTTCTTCATCCATTGTTAGAGACGTGTGGTTTAATGGAGGAGATATCAGTGCGATGGTGCCTGTTTCCATTTTATCCTTACTGAATGAAAAAATAAGATAAGTTGCCTCGGGCTGAGAAAAAGTTATTGAAAAACAGGTGTTTATATTCGTTATCTAAATCATCTGTTTTCTTTATTTTAGAACAGCTCAATTTCTCCTATACGGTATAGCCAAATATTATTTGGTAACTTGATTAGTATATTTTTAATGTTCTTATTTTCAATATACTAGATTGTTTTTTTGTGCTTTTGGTCTAGTAATCGCTTGCTTGGTTTAAGAGGTAATACTCTTCCGGTGTCAGCTTTATTTCTACAGCTCTGCTAAGTTCTTCGAGCTGCTGGATACTAGTTGCACTCACTATAGGCGCTGTAACTGAAGGCCTGTGTAAACTCCAGGCTAACGCTATAGCGGACATGCTAGCTTGTTGTGTATGTGCTATCTCAGCCAAAACATCTAAAATGCGCAGGCCGCGGGTGTTAAACTTGTCTTTTAATGCGTCATAACGCTTGGCACCTTTGATGTCATCAATAGAGCGGTATTTACCCGACAGGAAACCACTGGCAAGTGAATAATAGCTGATGACGCCAAGATGATTATCGAGGGCCAATTGTTCATACTGCTCTTCGTATTTCATCCGGTCGTAAAGGTTATATTCGGGCTGAATAGCGATATAATACGGTAAATTGTGGTCTTCGGCTATACGAAGGGATTCTGAAATCCGTTCTGGACTTAGGTTGGAAGCACCGATCCATTTTATTTTTCCATTCTGTATCAGGTTATGATAAGGCTCCAGTGTTTCATCGATTCCAGTTGTCAGATCATCGTGATGAGATTGATAAAGATCGATTGTGTCTACATTCAATCGCAGGAGTGAATCTTCCACAGATTTAATAATATACTCTTTTTTAAGATTAGGTTTACTATTGTCTATTCGACGTCCGCCGACTTTTGTTGCAATCTGAATTTTATCGCGAATATCTCTTTTGCTGATCCATTTGCCAATGATTGTTTCTGATTCTGACCCACTGTGTCCCGGCACCCAATGTGAATAGTTGTTGGATGTATCAATAAGACTGAATCCCATATCGATAAAAGCATCTAACAGGGCGAAAGATTGTTTCTCATCGACGGTCCAGCCAAATACATTTCCACCGAAAACAAGAGGTTTGAATTCAATTTCACTGTTTCCGAGTTTTACTTTTTCCATAATCATTTGATTGTTTTCTGATTAAAAATACGTAAAAAAGGTCGTTTTCAATCGTTCTATAGGGAAATGAAAAGTTTTTTTAAAATTTTCTCATTCATTTTCAATGAGTTTTAAAAATGATCAGTATAGTGATTTGGAATAATAAAAACTTTACTTACTTTTGCATCATCCCAAACG